>JAUNMW010000365.1 GCA_030537395.1 Clostridia bacterium
CCTTTCCCCCGCCCGATTTCACCTATTTTCATTGTGCCCGAAAGCTTGCTATATTTCGTCTCCAGCGCAGCACGCGGAATTTGATGGGTATAGCCCGTCAAGTTATTTCGCGAGTAGTGGGTCCAGGGCGGTCACCGCCCTGGCGCAGAGTTTGAGGCCGCGCAGGCCTCAACGTTTCCCCCGCTGTTGGACTTTAGCTTAAATTTTGTCCTTGAGAACAATACTGCTAACAATATAAAATTGCGTTACCGTTTCAATCCACCGTCAGCGCGATCACGGTGCCCGGCGCGCAGTGTTCATGAATGAACTGTTCCATAGGCATCACGCAGTCTTCAAATTCGTCCGCCATATTGAAAAAGCGGAACAAGCCGTCCTCCTGCCGGACGAAGGACACAAAGTGAGGTTCTTCCCCTTCCCGGTACCGAAAAATGCCCGCCCGGCTTTCCATCGCCGCGGCCTGCGCCTGTTCCCGACCCACAGTTTCCCGGTAACGGGGCACATAGCGCCGCAGATATTTCCGCATCACGCACATCAGCGTAGGGCCTGGCATCCGCAGAAAATGCATGTTATCCAGTTCCTGCCGTACCTCGTCATAGGTCACGTCATGGCCCAGAAATTTCCGAAGATTGTAAGCGGCGATCCAGCCGCAGCCATTCAGATTGGCCGGGATGGTGCGGTAATGCACGCCGAAAAAGCAGTCCTGATCAATGATATAACCGTCCTGGGAGAACCCCATTTCCAGCGTTTTATTGCCTACCATGAATCCCTCGCCCCCTCCGCAATTGCTCACAGCAATTCAGCATTATAGCGAAAAGGGTGAAAAATGTCAAATTTCAGCTTGGTACATCATATGGGCAGTAAATACGCTTTTTAAATTTGACAAACTGGGATTGATCAGTTGCCCAACAGCTCTATGGTTTCTTCTATTGTTACGGCATCCACAAGGCCTTCCCAAACATCTTCATTATAGTACCGGTAGGTCGTTTCACCAGTCATATAGTCATTGTCGAAGGTGGAATTTGTCCCATCGGGAATGATGACTTCAAATCCTCTTTCAAAAGCGGATTTTATGGTGCAATCGATGCAATAGTTCGTTTGCAATCCAACAATCATCAAGCGCTTGTCTTCCTGAAGCTCCATGTATTCTCTGAAGTCTTTGTTTCCAAAGCAGCTGTTGATTTTCTTAACGAAGACTTTTTCTCCGGCTTCAGGACGTACCTGTTCGGCAATTTCAAAGTTCCTGTCTCCGACAGACATGCCGCTGCCTGGGCCTGCATCATGCTGTACATAAATAACTTCAACATGATGCTTTCTGGCGGCGTCAATCAACTGAACGATCCTGTCCATAAAAGTATCAAAGGCATAGAGATCATCATCAACCAAGCCTTTTTGCATATCAACAACCAACAAAATCATTTTTTCTTCTCCCCGAATCCTGATTGGCGTTTACCGCCCGTCCTCCACATCCTTCCAGTCCCGGGCCTTCATGCGGGCGTATTCCTCGTCGGTGATGGGGAGGATGGTGCCGTGCTTGAAGTTGTAAGGGAAGGAAAAGGCGGCGTCGCTGCGGGCGAATTTCCCGCTGGCCAGGGTGTCTGCCAGGAAAGGAACGTAACCCTGCCCCGCGCCTTGGACGCCGTAATAATCCAGGAACAGGGCCCAGCGGCCATCCGCCAATTGCACGGCGGTGGGCGCTTCATGCTTGCCCGATTCCAGAATGGACAGGGATTCATCAAATGCGGGAATGGGCGTGAAGGGCCCGGTGATATTGTCGGATACCAGCTCGATCACCTGCTGCGGGTTCTTGCTCTTTTTTACAAACAGATAATATTTTCCATTCTCCCGGTACATAGCGGAATCGATCACGCTGATGCCCGGCACACTGTAAAGGATTTGGGGCTTTGAAAAATGCACAAAGTCCCTTGTCCGGGCGTAATAGATGGATTTCATCTGATAATCATCCGCCTTGACCGAGGACGACCAATGCAGCACATAGTCTCCCGCGTCCTCATCGTACAGGATATCCGGGGCCCAGACGCAGCCGAATTCCTCCCCCATGGGAATCAATTCTTCCTCCGTCCAGTTCACCAGATCGTCACTCTGCCAATGGGCCAGGCATTTGCTGCCGTTCCGGGAAATCTCATCCCAGGAATGGGCGTACTTGCCCCGCATGCCATAGGACAGGGACAAATCCGTGGCAAAAATATGAAATTTGCCCGTGGTTCGATCCCGGGTGATGGTCAGATCCCGCACCCCATGATCCCCATAATACGCCCACAGAATCGGCTGGCCCTCATTCAGCGCTTCCCATCGGAACCCGTCCCGGCTCAGCGCAAAATACACCTGCTCCCCGTCCGGTGTGGTGGTTTCCCGAAAATGAACAAACAAATAGTTTCTCATGTTTTCCTCCCTTTGGTTCCTCATCTATAGATCCCTTTAAATTCCTGAATTAGTTCTAACTAAGGGGAACGTTGGGGCTGTCCGCCCCAAACCCCGACCAGGGCGGTGACCGCCCTGGACCCG
>JAUNMW010000086.1 GCA_030537395.1 Clostridia bacterium
AAAATAAGCGAAAATGCCAGGGGAAAGGCCGCCTATCAGCCAAGTTGGCAAGAACTGAACAGCTTGGTGGCGGCTTTTCCCCTGGCATTTTCGTTTATTTTCAATGCGCCCGAAAGCTTGCTATATTCCGTCCCCAGCGCAGCACGCGGAGCTTCTTGGGTTATAACCACCAAGTAACTTCGCGAGAAGTGGGTCCAGGGGGCGAAGTCCCCTGGCGCAGAGTTTGAGGCCGCGCAGGCCTCAACGTTCCTCTTGCTGGATTTTAGCTTGAATTTTACCCTTGAAAACAACACTGCTAACATTACAAAACAAGGGGCCGGCATTGCTGCCGGCCCCGGTTGTATTCAGTTGGTCAATAATGGATTACTGAGCAGCCTTCCAGGCTTCGTACTGCGCGTTCACTTCCGCGATGATGTCGGGCATGCCGGCAGCATCCAGTTCAGCCTTCAGCGTTTCCAGACCCTGAGGACCATCGGGATCCACTTGGCCGCACATCATGGGCTGAGCGTATTCCTTGATGACAGCGTCCACAGCCGCGATCTGATCGGCCACGTTGTCCTTCACGAACCGGAAGCCCAGGGAAGCGGTGGCGATAGCGTCATCCGCGTAGGACTGCAGCATTTCGTTCTTGGCAGGATCTTCGCTGGTGAGCACGTACTGCAGCTTGGTGTTGCCCACGGTCCAGGCGCCGCCGTGTACGCCGTACCAGTTCTGGTCGGTCAGTTCCACCTGCTGATCGTTCACCTTGGTGTAGTTCTGGCCTTCAGCGCCGAACAGCATCAGGTTGACCAAAGTGGCGTCGGAGTGCATCAGGTTGATGTACTGCATGGCCTTGGCGGGGTTCTTGGAGGTGACGGGGATACCGAACATGGAGCCGCCGGCGTGAGTGGTCACGACGTACTTGGGCTGCATGGTGATTTCCACGCACTCGAATTCGGCGGTGGCATTGGCGGCATACATTTCAGCGGCCTTGATGCCGTTGCCCTTCAGGGGCTGGGAGAAGATCAGGAAGTCGCCGCGGCCGAAGGTGCCGTTGTAGTCAAAGCTGGTCAGCGCGGCGTCGGGGCTGATGTAGCCAGCCTGGCCCCACTTGTACATCAGGCGGATATGCTCGGCCTGTTCGGGGGTTTCAAAGATGCTGTACACGGTTTCATCAAATTCGCCGTTTTCCTGCTTGGCCATCTTCATGGCAACAGAGTTGGTGTCCATGCCGGCCCAGTCGGGGCACCAGGGTTCATCGGCCCAGCGGCCAGCCTGACCATCCATCAGGTAGGGGTACTTGTCGGGATGCAGTTCCTTATACTTGGCCAGCCAGGGTTCCAGATCCGCGGTGGTCTTGATGGAGGGATCATCGGCAACCACGTCCCAGCCGATTTCGGCGGCAGCGGTCTTGTTCACGATGAAGCCTTCGGGAACGCACAGTTCCTTATTGGTGGGGATGCCGTACAGCACACCGTTCACCTTAACGCCGTCCAGGAAGGTCTGGGGCAGGGTTTCCTTGATGCCCTGGCCATATTCTTCCAGCAGGTCGTCCAGGGGCAGCAGCAGGCCGCCGGACACTTCAATGCCGTAGCCTTCCCAGTCAGCGGTGAAGATCAGGTCCATTTTTTCGCCGGACTGCAGGGCATTGATGGCCTTGTCGTTCCAATCGCCCCAGCCGATGATGTGATAGGATACCTTGGCGCCGATGAGGGGCTCGATGTAAGCATTCACAGCCGCTTCAACACCGGCACGGACGGCTTCGTTGTCGCCGTTGCCAACCCAGTAAATATCCAGGGTGTAGGGGTCTTCCGCCATAGCGACGGACGCCAGCGACAGTACCATGACCAGCGCCAGCAGCAGAGATACCAGTTTACGCATGTTTTTTTCCTCCTTAACAATTTATTTCTAAGGGCCGCGCAAGCCCTTGAAACCAGAGTGAAGCGGGAAGCCGCTTTAAAACTATTGCTTTCGGAAAATGCCAGATTCACTAGAGAGTTGAGAGTTAAGAGTTAAGAGTTGAGATTTATTTTGTCATTCAAATATTGGTTTTACAGTAGAAAGCACTATATAATCTCAACTCTCAACTCTCAACTCCTAAATCCCGGTTTAACCCTTGACCGCGCCCACCGTCAGGCCCTTGACGAAGTAGCGCTGGAAGAAGGGATAGGCCATGATGATGGGGCCCACCGTGACCACGGCCATGGCCATGCGGAAGGTTTCGGCGGGCAGGTTCGCCACGTTCACGCCGCCCATGCGGGAGGCGTTTTCTTTCAGGAATCGCAAATTGTTCATGGTCTGGTATATGGTGTACTGCAAATTATAGAACTGGGCTTTGTCGTTCAGCAGCAGGCAGTTGCGGAAATCGTTCCAGATGCCGATAGCGCTGAACAGGCCCACTGTGGCGAAACCGGGAATAGCAAGGGGGCACACGATCTGGAACAGGGTGCGCCATTCGCCGGACCCATCGATGCGGGCGGATTCAATGATAGCCTCCGGCACCGAGGATTGGTAGAAGGTGCGCATGATGATCACCCAGTAGGCGGAAAAGCTCATGGGCAGGAACAGGGCGTATACCGTGTCCTTCAGGCCCAGCACCGTGCGGCACATGTTGTAATAGCTCACCATGCCGCCGCCGAACAGCATGGTAAAGAAGCTGAAGAAGGTAAAGAATTTTTTGTACTTGAAGTCCGGGCGGCTGAGCGCGTAGGCATACAGGCCCACGGTCACCACCGACAGCACGGTGCCGCATAAGGTGGCGATCAGGGTGTTTTTGTAAGCGGTCAGGATCACCGAGCCATCGCGGAACAGATAGGTGTAGGCGTTCACGGAGAATTCCAGGGGCCAGAGCCGGTAGCCATAGGTGGTCAGGGCCACTTCGCTGGTGATAGAGGAAACGATGATGATCCACAGCGGGAACAGCGTGAGCACGCAGCCCAGAATCAGCAGAATGTTGAAAAACAGGTTGGTTCCCTTGGAAATCTGGTTGCGGGCCGCGCTGTGCTTGGCCGCTTCCTTTTCCGCTTTCATCAATTTTTTGATATCAACCGTACTCATTTTTCGCTCCTCCTTTCCTCAGAACAGAGCCATTTCGGGCTGGTGCCTGCGGACGATGCCGTTCGTAATCAGGATCAGGAAGAAGCCCACGACGGATTGGAAGAAAGCGCCAGCGCCGGCATAGCCGAAGGAATTGCGCAGATTGCCCTTTTTCAGCATATCGTACACGTACACGTCGATGGTGGAGGTCACCTGACGCAGGGTGCCGGAGCCGTTGGGCAGGGAATAGAACATATCGAAGTCGCCGTTGAAGATACGGCCGATGGCCAGGATCTGCAGCATCACGATCACGGGCATCAGCTGGGGCAGGGTGATGAAGCGGAACTGCTGCCACTTGGTGGCCCCGTCGATGGCCCCGGCTTCGTACAATTGCTCGTCAAAGCCCGTCAGGGTGGCCAGGTAAATGATGGACCCCTGGCCGGTATATTTCCAGATGTTGGCGATCAGGAAAATCCAGGGCCAGTACTGCTTCTGGGAATAAAACTTGATGGCGTCGCCGCCCATGGCGGTGATGACCTGGTTAAAAAAGCCGGAGGGAGAAATCATGGCGTACAGGGCGTACATGACCACGATCCAGGAAACGAAATAGGGCATGAACATGATGGTGTGGTACACCTTGGCGGTCCTGCGGTTGCGCATTTCATTGATGATCACCGCCAGGCCCACCTGCAGAATGAGGCCTACCACCATGAACAGCAGGTTGTAGCCCACGGTGTTGCGGATCAGCATGGGCGCGTCCTTGAGCAGGTAGGTAAAATTGTTCAGGCCGTTCCATTCGGAGGTGAACATGCTGTACAGGAAGGTGTTCTGGAAGAACGCGCCGTCCGGCGGCACCCGCATTTGATAGAATTTGAAAGCCAGCACCACGCCGGGCATGGGCAGATAGGAAAACGCCAGCAGGAAAAGCACGCCGGGCAGCACCATCAGCAGATAAGCCATTTGGCGCTTGGTGGAGCCTGACTGCGCCCGATGCCGGCTTTTTCCGCCCTTGATCCTGGATTCGCTCATGGCAAAGACCGCCTTTCTTTTCTAATGAAAAGGTTTGCTTTCCTCCGAATCTCCCATTTAGAGTTGCAGAAGAAAGCAATATTTCACAAGAAATGCCCCTCTTTTTTATGAAAATATTTTAGCACAAAAATTTTTATATTGCAAGAGGCGAGATAAAGAAGAACGAATTCTTTCTTTCAAAATTGGAAGAAAAATCAAAAATTGATGATCATACTCAAATTTTGCTTTTATTGATCGGCCTCCCGGCGGATCAGGCGCAGCAGCGGTTCCGCCGTAGGGCCGCCGTTTTCCGGAATATAGGGATTTCCGGCGACGGATACGCCGCACAGCGTTTTCAGCCACACCAGAGCCAGCGTATAGCGGCCATAGCTGAGGCTCATATGGTATCCGTCCCGGCAAAGGGACAGCCCGCCGTTGGAAACGTCGAAGGGCGGCAGGGCGCGCAGGCGCTGGATCACGTCCCCGCAGGGAATGAGCGTCAGGCCGTGGGCAACAGCCTCGGCAGCGTAGTTATCCCGAAGCCTGTCGTACATTTCCTTTTGATCCTGATGGTAGCGAAGGAAGGCCCAGTGATCGCTGTCCTTTTCATAAGCCCAGGTTTCCTGCAAAAACAGGCTGGCGCCTGGCGCTTCCCTGCGCAGCGCCTGAACCAGATGGCCCAGAAAGGGCTCGTAGGTGTCCCGCCAGCCGCTGTCATGGCTGGCCTGCTGGGTGGCGATGGCGTCCCAGCCGCCTTCCCGGAGCATCTGCCGGATGGATGCCTTCTCTCCCGTGGGTTCGCCGTTGAGCTGCAGTTCATAGGCCGCTTCGTCATTGACCCAGTTTCTCCAATGGGTTTCCAGGGAGCAGCCGCCGATGTACAAATTGACGGCTTCCAAAGCGATACCCTGAGCGGCGGCCGCCTGATGCAGGTAAGTGGTGGCGTCCTGGGAAAAGCTGTTGCCAATGGCGAGAATCTTCATGGTTTCTGCTCCTTTCAGAATGATAGTAAACGGCATGAATTGCTTCACCAAATGAACGAACAAAGGGAAGCCGGTGGGGGTTTCATGCGAGCATTCCGGAAATCAAGCTTCCTACTTATTCAAATGATATAAGGACTATTCAATCTGCACGCTGTACGCTTATTAGAATCATCCGCGTCAGGAAACGCTGTTGGGTCATACGATGTCGGCATAGCGCTGGGCGGCGAGGCGGAAGGGGCCCATGGCGCGTTCCAGACGGGCCTTCAGGTCCTCCAGGTCAAAACCTGTCAGCTGTCCGTTTTTTACCCGGATTTTTCCGCCGGTCATCACCAGCGACACGTCGGACGCATTGGCCCCGTACACCAAGGAAGAATAGGGGTTGTATACCGGGAACATGTGGGCGCTTTTGATGGAAATCAGCGCCAGATCGGCTTTGAAACCGGGCTGGAGAGAACCGAATTCATTTTCGGCATGCAGCGCCCTTGCCCCGCCCCGGGTGGCGGCGAATACGATTTCCCGGGCGGGGAACAGGGCCCGATCGTGATGAACCGTTTTGTGGCATACGGCAAACAGGCGCATCTGGTCAAACATGCTCAGGGTGTTGCCGCTGGAGGGGCCGTCGGTGCCCAGGCCGAAGGGCACGCCCCGGGCATTCAGATCCCGGATGGGGGCCACGCCCTTTCCCGCCTTGGTGTTGCTGCCGATGCAGTGGGCTACCCGAACGCCCCGATCCCGCAGGATGTCCATATCCCGCTGGGACAGGTGGATGCAGTGGGCGGCCAGCAAACGATCATGGCACAGGCCGATACCGTCCAAAAATGCAATGGGCGTGGCGCCCCTGTCGGCAAAATACCGCATTTCATAATCCATTTCGGCGGCGTGCAATGTCAGGAGCGCGCCGTATTTTTCGCTGAGCGTGCCGCAGCGTCGCAGAGCTGTCTCCGATACGGTGGTGGTGCCGTGGGGGGCCGCGATGGGCCGCACCAAATCTTCCTTGGGGAACGCCCGGAACAGGGCTTCGGACAATGCCAGGCCGTCCGCGTCTCCCGCGCCGTCCGGCGTTTTCTGGCTGATCACCGTTTCGCCCAAATATCCCCGCATGCCCGTTTCCAGGCAGGCCCGGGCCACCTGATCCTCAAAATAATACATGTCCACGAAGGTGGTCACGCCCGCCAGCAGCATTTCGGCAATGCCGAACCTGGCCCCTAGATACGTCAGTTCCGGGGTGAGCGCTTCATTTTCCAGCGGGAACAGAAAGCGGCGCAGCCGGTCCGGGCAGTCGTCCCCCATGGTGCGGAAGGGCACCATGCTGGCATGGCAGTGCAGGTTCACAAAGCCGGGCAGCAGCAATCCCCCTTCGCAGTCGATCACCTGATCGGCGGCACTCAGCATTGCTTCCGGCGGCGCTCCATCGCCCAAAGCGGCGATGGTTTTTTCGTCTGTCAGCAGCCAGCCGTCCGGGTATTCGGTGAAAGCATCGTCCATGGTCAGGATATGGGCGCGGCGCAGCAGGATCTTCATGCCGTTTCTCCCTTCATCAGGTCCAGCACTGCCGCGCAGAACACCTTTACGCTGCGGCCCAGCACCTGTTCGTCAAAATCGAAGCCCACCGTATGCTGGGCCCCGGCCATGGGGGTCATCACCCGCATATATGTGGCCTGGCCCCCGTGGGCCTGCACCCGGTTCATCATGATGGAAATATCCTCGCTGCCCCAGTTTTGGGCGTTTTGAACGGAGGACAAGCGAAGCTCCGGCAGGTCCCGGGCCACGGTGGCGCTGATGCGCTCGATGAGCGATACATCGCTGTGCTGGCCTTCCGCTTCGCCCACCACCGCTATATCGCATTGGCATTGCTGCATGGCCGCCGCGCCCTGGCAGATGCTTCGGGCCTGTTCCGCCATGTATCGATTGATTTCGGTGGTTTCGCCCCGCACCTCCAATTGCATCACCGCCCGGTCCGGCACCACGTTCCGGCCCGTACCCGCGTGCAGCGTGCCCACGTTCACGCGGCTCTGTCCCGCGGAATGGCGGGGAATGGCGTGCAGCGCCAGGGCGGCGGAGGCGGCGGCCAGCAGGGCGTTATGCCCCTTTTCGGGATAGCCCCCGGCATGGGCGGCCAGGCCGGTGAAGGTTACGTCAAATTTGGTGGTGGCCAGGGAACCGTAGGTGCCGCAGGTCACGTCCCCGTCATCCAGGGAATCCGTAGGCGCTATGTGGGAGCCGATAAAATAATCCACGCCGTCCAAATGCCCCGCCGCGGTGATGGCCCGGGCTCCCCGGGCCCCTTCCTCGGCAGGCTGAAAAATCAGCTTCAAGGTACCGTGCAGCTCCTTGCGCAGCGCCATCAGCACCTCCGCCGCGCCCAGGCCGATGGCCACGTGGCCGTCGTGGCCGCAGGCGTGCATCATGCCGGGATTGCGGCTGGCAAAGCCCTCCCTTGCGGGCCGGTGCCCTTCGTCGCAGCGCTCCACCATGCCCAGGGCGTCGATATCGAACCGCAGGGCCACGGTGGGTCCCTCCCCGCAGCGCAGGATGCCGACTGCGCCGGTAAGGCCCGCCTTCATTTCGTCGGTCAGGTATTCCCCGGGCGTGCCCTCCTGGGAAAGGACTTCCTCCGCGTGGCGGCGCAGTGCGCTTTCTTCCGGCACCCCCATCCGGGCTTCGGGCTTTACGGCCCGGCTGCCGGTGAGCACCTCATAGCCCAATTCCGTCAGCCGCTTGGCGATGATGGCGCTGGTGCGCATTTCCAGCCAGCCGGTTTCAGGCCGGGCATGGATGCTGCGGCGATCCCGGATCAGCCGGGCCTCCATTGCGTCTGTCAGCGCTTTCATTTTTGTCACCGCGTCCGCCATATTCATCGCTCCTTTTTTGCTCCGGTCCCGTTATTCATCCTGTTCGCGTTCCAAGATGTGTATCTGAAGGGCAACCCATTCCCCACATTTGCGGTGTCTTCTTTATTCTTTCTTCCGATCCTCGCATGGCTGTTTCACAAGATCAATCTTCCGTTTACCGAAACAACCCACGCTTACAATACGCCAAGGCCATTATATCATAAGCGTGGATGCCTGACAATTTCTCTTTTGTTCACGCGTTGTTTGGGACTGTACATGAATTATTTTCTCCCAGGATTTGCATTATCCTGCAAAATAGCGTATAATAAAAAACGATATGCCTTTGGAAAGCCTTATTTTTCAAAGATATATCGAAAACGGGAAGAAAGCTTCCGTTTTTGCAGGAGGGCGGCATGAAACAGCAGGTGGTATGGATCACCGGCGCATCCAGCGGGCTGGGGCTGCATACCGCCCAGGCGCTGGCAAAAAGCGGCTTTACAGTGGTTGCCGGGGCTCGATCCTTTGGAAAAGGAAAAAGCGCGGAAGGCTGCCTTTGCCTGCCGCTGGACGTAACCAGCCCCCAGAGCATTGACGCGTTTGCCGAAGCGGCGATAAAAGCCTTCGGCGCGCCGGACATTTTGGTGAACTGCGCCGGGATGCTGATTTTGGGCGCCTGCGAAAGCTACCCGCTGGACGAGCTGCGCCAGGTGATGGAAACCAACTTTTTCGGTCAGGCGGCCATGATTTCCAAAGCGCTGCCCCTGATGCGGGAGCGGGGCCACGGCAAAATCGTCAATTTTTCTTCCATCAACGGCCTGCTGGGCATCCCCTTCGAGGGGGCCTACACCGCCAGCAAGCACGCCATTGAGGGCTACAGCGAATGCTTGGCCCTGGAAACGAAAGACCATGGCATCCAAATCATGGTGGTGGAGCCGGGGGACCATCAAAGCGGCAGCCAGGCCTACCGCCGTCATTCCCGGGGGATCACAGCCGATTCCCCCTATAAGCAGGCCTTTGATAGGGGCGCCGCCGTGATTGCCCACGACGAAGCCAACGGCTCCGACCCCGATGTGCTGGGCAGGAAAATCGCAAAGGCGCTGCAAAAAAAGCGACTGCCCCGCCGATTGCGGGTGGCGAAATGGGATCAGCATTTCGCGGTGATCCTGCATGATCTGCTGCCCACCCGGATATTTGACCGGATCATCGGCAGCTATTACCGCAAGCCTCTTTGATATAGAAAGAAGGACTGAAACATGAGCGACGTGCTCGCCCGCAGCGAAAAATTACGGGAAAAAATGACGCTGCAAAATCTGTTTGAGCTGACCAGCGGCGAAAAGGACAAGGTGGCCGCCCGTTACCTGGAAGGGAACGAGGAAAAGGCCATTACCTACGGCGAATACCGGGAAAAAACCTTCGCCTGCGCCGCGCTGCTGCGCTCCGCCCTGGGCGAAAAGAATCAGGGGAAATTCATCGGCATCCAGGCGGACACTTGTCCGGAATGGTTTTATTTGTTCTGGGGCGTGATCGCCGCGGGCTATAACGCCGTGCTGGTGGATTTTTCCCTCACCGATGAAATGACCGCCTACATTCTGGGCCAGGCCGGGGCCGTGGCGCTGATTACCAAAGCGCCCCGCAAACTGCCCGGAACGTATCAGCAGTTCACCATCAAGCAGCTGTCCATGGCCAAGCCGGCATCCGGCTTTAAGCCCTCCTTTGGCAGCATGGTGGCGCTGTGCACCTCCGGCACCACGGATACCAGCCGGGTGTTCGTATACAATGAAGAAGCGGTGTGCAGCCAGGTGCTGAATGCCGAAATGCTGTACAAGGCCAATCGGCGCATCATCTGCGACGAGCCCCGGCGGCAGCTGGCCTTTTTGCCGTATCATCATATTTTTGGGTTTATGGTATGCCTGCAGTGGATCCATTTCCTGGGCTATGAAACGGTGTATTTAAAGGACCGGGCCCCCAAGACCATTCAGGAAACCGCTCAGCGCTTCAAAATCACCCACCTGATGGCGGTGCCGCTTTTGGCTAATAACCTGTCCGTGGCGCTGAACAAACAGGTAGCCAAGCAAAGCCGCTTCAAGCGGGCGGGCTTTAAAACCCTGCGGGGTATTTCCCTGGCGCTGCAGAGCGTGGCCCCCGGCTTCGGGCTGGACTTTGCCCGGAACGTGCTGTTTAAATCCATTACCGATCAAATGCTGGGGAGCGATGTGCGCTGCATCATTCTGGGCGGCAGCCATACCCCCAAGGAGCATATGCGCACCCTGTCCGCCCTGGGTTACTTTACGGTATCCGGCTTCGGCATGACGGAAACGGGCATCACCTCCGTGGAAACCAATATGAACGTGATCACCCGCACCTCCGGCAGCGTGGGCCGTCCCCTCTCCAGCGCCGAATACCGGGTGCAGAGCGACGGGGAAAAGAGCAACCGGGGTGAAATGTACATCCGCGGCAACACCATCCACACGGGCCGTTTGGTGGACGGCCAATTGCTGGCTCCCAATCTGGACGACGAGGGCTGGTTCCGCACCGGCGACGTGGTGCGCCTGGAAAAGGGCAGCCGCATGTACGTGGAGGGCCGGGCCAAGGACGTGATCATCAACGAATCCGGCGAAAACGTGTACCCCGACGAGATCGAGGACGCTTTCGGCGCGCTGGAGGGCGTGGATCAGTTCTGCGTGCTGGGCGTGAAGGCCCGGAAGAAGGGCGAAGCCGCCGAAAAAGAAGAAAAAGGCTTTCTTTCCCATATTCCCCATCCCCATCTGCCCGGCAAGAAAAAGGGCGAGGTGGAGTATGAGGATATTACGCTGGTGATCAACGTGGGCCAGCATTACCGGGACGATGATTACATCGCCGGGCTGATGGGCCAGGTGCGCAAGATCAACAGCACCCTGCCCTCCTTAAAGCGGGTGAACCGGGTGCTGGCCACGCCTGAAAAATTCCAGACCGCCGGGGGCATCAAGGTAAAGCGCCTGGCGCTGAAAAAGGAAATCGAGGAAAACAAGCTGGCCTATCGGGATATCGATTTTAACCGCAAGGACGACGTGGCCGCCGAGGAAAACAAGCCCCTGATCCAGCAGGAAAACACGCCCTCCGACCTGCAGATGGAGGAAATCAAGCAGAAGGTGCGCCGGGTGTACGCGGAAACTTTGGACGTGACCCCGGACCAGATCAAGGACGACGCCCACTTTATCGACGATCTGGGCGGCGACAGCCTGCAGGTGCTGGGCATGAGCCTGAAAATCGAGGAGCAGTTCAACGTGCTGATCCCCACCGAGGAATACGGCAAGTGCACCACGGTCAACGATCTGTCCGCGCTGCTGTACGCCAAGGTGCGGGGCAACGTGGCCTATGAAAGCGCCGCCCCGGACAACCTGGAGCCCGTGACCCCCATCACCCGCTTCGAGGATTCTCCGGAATACAAGGCCTTTGAAAAGCGCTATCAATCCCTGATGGGCGAGGGCCAGGAGAACCCCTATTTCGTGGCCCACGACTCGCCGCTGCTGGATAAGAGCTTTGTGGACAACCAGTGGATGCTGGATTTCGGCTCCTACAACTATGTGGGCATGAGCGGCCGCAAGGAAACCAAGGACGCCGCCAAGGCCGCCATCGACAAGTATGGCACCTCCGCCTCCGGCAGCCGCCTGCTGGCCGGCGAAAAGACCCTGCACAAGGAACTGGAAGCCGCCATCGCCGAATGGAAGCACACCGAAACCGCCCTGGTGCTGGTGGGCGGCCATTCCACCAACGTGACCTGCGTTGGCAATTTTTGCGGCAAGGGCGATCTGATCGTGTACGACGCCATCGCCCACAATTCCATCGAGCAGGGCTGCCGCCTGTCCCAGGCCACCGCCAAACCCTTCCCCCATAACGACGTGAAGGCCCTGGAAAGCATCCTGCGCAATCAGCGCCATAAGTTCGGCAAGGTGCTCATCGTGATCGAGGGCGCTTACTCCATGGACGGCGACATCGCGCCGGTGCCGGAATTCGTGGCCCTGAAAAAGAAGTACGGCTGCTTCCTGATGGTGGACGAAGCCCACTCCGCCTGCGTCATCGGCGAAACCGGCGGCGGTGTGGACGAATACTTCGGCTTAGCCCCGGATGATATCGACATCAAATACGGCACCCTGTCCAAGGGTTTGGGAACCTGCGGCGGCTATCTGGCCGGCAGCCATGCCATCATTGATTACATGCGCTACAATCTGCCCGGCTTCGTGTTCTCCGTGGGCATTTCTCCCGCCCTGGCCGCGGCCAGCCTGGAGGCTATCCATCTGCTGAAGAAGGACCCCACCATCGTGCAGCGCCTGCACCGGAACATCAAGTGCTTCATGGAAGAAGCCCACAAGCGCAACCTGAACACCTGCCTGGCCGGGGAAACCGCCATTCTGCCCATTTTGGTGGGCAGCGACGAGGACGCCTGGGAGCTATCCAACCGCCTGCGCAAAAAGGGCGTCATCGTGCCCCCCGCCGTGTACCCCGCCGTGCCCAAGAACAAAGCGCGCCTGCGTTTCTGCGTCATCTCCGAGCATCAGCCCGAGGAAATCGTGGAGGCCCTGGACAAGCTGGTGGAATGCGCCAAGGAAGCGGGCATTCAGCTGCCGCCCACCGCGGGAAATTGAGGACGTTTCGTTCTGCAATTGAGATTTGTCGGGGATGGGGGACGATTCAAGAGCTGCTCGCTCTCGAGCTCTTCGGCAGGGGCCTGAGGCCCCTGCACCCACAATAACGGAAATGACTTGATGGGCAGAAAAAGCATGGTTCCCGCTGTTGCGTTCAGGGTGGGTATCAAGGATTTCGATACGCATGTCGCTTTCGGGCACGGCAGCCTTTGGCTGCCAAGCCGGATGCTTTGCATCCGGTGAAAATACAGGAAAATAGCCGGGAGAAAAGCCGCAGCCAACAAGGCAGGGTCTTGCCAACTTGCTTAATAGGCGGCCTTTCTCCCGGCTATTTTCCTGTATTTTCATTGTGCCCGAAAGCTTGCTATATCCCGTCCCCAGCGTAACACGCGTAACTCGCCGGGTTTATCCACCGCGTAGTTTCGCGAAATGCTTCTTTGTTACTTTCTTCTCAGAAGAAAGTAAACGTCCCTCTCTCCCCAACAACTCCTATTTTTTCAAGTTCGCCGTTCTATTATCCTTCCCTTTTTCCTTCCGCTTCCTGCCGCCAGATGAGCAGCAGCTCGCGCTTGGGAAGCTCGCCCATGGCGTAATCGGAAAGGTCCGTCAGGTTCAATAGATCGTAGCGCACAGCGCGGTTATACTTTTTGGATTCGCCGGGAATCACCCGGCGGCCGGGGTCCTGAAAATCCGGTTCCTCCTCGTAGGGATCGAACAGGCCGATTTCATCGTTCGGCAAAATGGCAGTCAAAAGCACATAATGGCCAATGCCCCCGGCGGTGCAGCGCATGACGGCGCAGCCGCCCTTTTTCAGGCACAGCCACGCTTTGCTGCCCGGGGCCACCTGGGCAGCTTCATTTTCCAAAAATTCCGCGCCGATGGGGAATTTCCAGCCCTGCCGGTACTCATTGAACCAATCGGCCATGTACCGCATGGCGGATTTGGAGGTGCCGTGGCAGCCCACGCAGCCCTTTTCGCAATAGGTGTCGTTGCCCATAAGCCAGATGTGCTTGAGCAGCCCCGGTAAAATCTCCTCCCGTTCAAATAAAAACCGAATGGCGTTGGTCAGGCTGGTGGGCCCGCAATCGTATTCGGAGGACTGGTAGATCAGGTCGTTTTTCATAGCGGTTGCTCCTTTTGCAGCAGTTTGGATTCAAGAGAGTACAGAGTACAGATTTATATAGTTAATCAATGTTCCAACGAATATCCTGTTCATACTATCTAGAGTGTGTTTCTAAAAGTATACCCGCCTGCATTATGCAAGAAGTATGCGAAT
>JAUNMW010000087.1:0-9498 GCA_030537395.1 Clostridia bacterium
GGTTCATGCCCAGGATGGAGCCGGTGATCAGGGCGGCGATGTACCAATCCAGGAACGCGCCGTCGCCCTTAAAGAACGCGTTGATCTTTTCCACCAGGTTCAGGCTCTTCAGCGGCGTTGTGAAGGTTCCGTCGGGGATCAGATGGAAATACACCAGCAGGGCGGAGCCGAAGATGCACACGATGGCGCCGCCGCCCAGGAAATCTTTAATGATGGGGGTATGATCGCCAATCCAGCCCAGGATGGTGCCCAGTACGATCATGAACAGGAAGCAGCCCGTCATGCCCGCGGGCAGCACGCCCAGATAGGTGGCCAGCAGGCACACGATGGTGACAATGAGGAAAATCGGCCAGGGCAGATTGAAGAATTCCAGAGGCTTCTTTTGCTTGAGGGTCTGGTTCATATTGCTCATTGTATTCTCTCCCTCTTTTATCAATCGGGCCAGAAAGAGGATTGGTTCTGAACAGAGAGTGCAGCGTTCAGAGTACAGAGTTCAGATTTATTTTGTCGATCCACGATGCAGTACATTGCTGACGCGCTCATCTGTGCTCTGTACTCTGCACACGATTCCGTTACAGTCTCGCCACCCCGCTGTCCCGGGCGGCCTTGGCGACGGCGGCGGCCACGGTGGGGCCTACGCGCTTATCAAAAGCCAGGGGCAGGATGTATTCAGCGTTCAGTTCTTCGGGGGACACCAGATCGGCCAAAGCATGAGAAGCGGCCTGCTTCATAGCTTCGTTGATGTCAGTGGCCCGCACGTCCAGCGCGCCGCGGAACAAGCCGGGGAAGCACAGCACGTTGTTGATCTGGTTGGGATGGTCGCTCCGGCCGGTGCCCACCACGGCAGCTCCTGCTTCCTTGGCCTCGTCGGGCTCAATTTCGGGGGTGGGGTTGGCCATGGGGAACACGATGGGGTCCTTGGCCATGGACTGCACCATTTCCTTGCTCACGATATGCGGCGCGCTGACGCCGATGAACACATCCGCGCCCTTCATGGCGTCCGCTAACTTGCCGGAGAACTTTTCGGGATTGGTGATCTTCGCCATTTCTTCCTGAGCGGGATTCATCTGCTCGCCTTCGCACAGGATGCCGAAGCGGTCCACCATCTTCAGGTGCTTCACGCCCAGATTCATCAGATGCTTGCCGATGGCAATGCCCGCGCTGCCCGCGCCGTTGATGACCACTTTGGCTTCGCCGATATCCTTCTTCACCACGCGCAGGGCGTTGATCAGCGCCGCGCCTACCACCACGGCGGTGCCGTGCTGGTCGTCATGGAACACGGGGATATCGCAGATTTCCTTCAGCTTCTTTTCGATCTCAAAGCACCGGGGGGCGGCGATGTCCTCTAAGTTGATGCCGCCGAAGGAGCCGGAAATCAGGTACACGGTGCGAACGATCTCGTCCACGTCCTTGCTGCGCACGCAGATGGGGAACGCGTCCACGTCGCCGAAGGCCTTGAACAGGGCGCACTTGCCCTCCATGACCGGCATGCCGGCTTCGGGACCGATGTCGCCCAGGCCCAGCACCGCCGTGCCGTCGGTGATCACAGCCACCAGGTTGTGGCGGCGGGTGAGGGTGAAGGATTTATCATAGTCTTTCTGGATTTCCAGGCAGGGCTGGGCCACGCCGGGAGTGTATGCCAGCGACAGGTCTTCCTTGTTTTTCACGGGGACTCGGGATACCACTTCGATTTTGCCTTGCCATTCGCCATGCAGGCGCAGGGATTCTTCCGCGTAATTCAACGTGAAGCACCTCCTATAATTGTTCATTTATTGACATTTTACATGCTTTCGCTGGAAAAATCAATACCAATATATATATTTCTTTGTTTTCTTTTCCTATTTATTCGGGATCAGCGTTTGATATGCCATTTTGGACTGAAAACCCCAAAAAGCGCCGCCGCGCAGGCGGCAGCGCCGGAAAGGATAAGCCGTGCTGATTCAAAAGAAACGCAGGAGCGCGCGAATTAGAATGGAATAAGCTCCCCCAGCAATTCTTTCAGGTCAGCCGTTGCTGGCTAAATCCAATTGGGCCAGGATCACTTCCCCGTCCTCGGTAAGGTAGGCGGAAGCGCGCTGGTTCCAGAAGTTGTAAGTATCATCCCAGGCAAAGAAGAAGACTGCCCAGGTCGGTTCCTCTCTCACATAGAGGCCGTCCACCGTGCCGTTGACGCCCAGTACCGCGCTGATTTTGAGTTCATCGATCCAGGCATCGCCCACTTCGGCGTCCCCCGCTTCATGAACGGCTTTCTTTCCTATTTCGATGGCCTGGTCCCGGGTGATCTTGCCTTCCTGGGGGAAGGCGCAGTACCAGGGCTTTTCCTCCTGGAACTTATCCGCCAGGTACGGGGCCAAAATGCTGTCCATCACCTGGCATTCGTAGGGCAGGAATATGTCGTCGCCGTATTGTCTGCGCCATTCCTCCTTTTTCCGCTCAAAGTTTTCGGCGGTCACGCCCCATTCGTTCATCGTCTGCTCCAGCTTGTCCCAAAATTCCTGGGGCGCGAAATCCATGCCCCACATCCAGGGCTTGCCGTTTTCCAGCGGCGCGGGGGTAGCGATGGGCGCAGCGAAGGATGCGTCCCTGCCGCGAATGCCGGGGGTGCTGGGATCGAAGCATTCCAATTGATACACTTCGCCCAATTGGCTTTCCATCCACACCGAGCCCATCAGCACCCCGTCGGGCCTGTACAGGTTCACCTGCCAGGTGTTGTGGCCCTCAAACGTGTAATTGAACAAGAAGGAGAAGGCCCCTTTCAGGGTGCTCACATCCAGGCCGGGCAGCTCATCCGCGTATTCCTCCTTGAAGGCGGCTTTGGCGATATTCAGGGCTTCTTCCTGGGAAATGTCCTCCTCTGCGGGCAGGCCGGGAAAATTGATGATGCCGAAATCCGGCTCGTCGCCCAACTGGGTCAGGATTTCGATGGCCTGGGCCTCCAGGGGCCAGAAATTCGTATCGTAGCCGTATTGGTTCACCCAGTCCATGTAGAGCTTGTCTTCCGTTTCCTCGTTGTAGCCCACAGCGTTCAGCTTTTCCCAATACCACTCAGGCGCGACGCTGGGATCGCCCCAGAAGGCGGGCAGACGCCATCCCGCGGCGTACTCCGCGGGAGCCGAATACAGTACGGAATCCAAAGGCTTGTTATCCTGCCAGTATTCTTCGGTGACGTACTGCCGCCAAAGCTTGTAGGTGTCGGCTTTTGCCGTATCAGTAAACAGCGCTTCGCCGGTTTTCGCGTCCAATTGGGCATACACAAAGCCGCCGCCATGCAATTGCAGCGTCACCTTCCAGACGGACTGCCCTTCCGGATTTTCCAGGCACACCGCCACCGCCGAATTGCTGTACAATGTTTCGTAATCCAGATTGCCGCAGGCGGCCTTCGCCTTTTCGATGGCCGTTTCCTTGGAAATCATGGTTTCGTCCGGCAAAAGATAGGTCATATCCAGGATGGGGTATTCGTCGCCGATGAAATGCTCCGGCCCGGTCAGGGTCTGCCGGTGCCGCATGGCTTCCTGGTATTTCAGCATGATTTCGCTGGTCCAGTTCACGAATCCGTACTGATCGCCGTACACCCGCTGGAACCGATCCCGCATGAACTGGCCGTAGGTCTCATAGCTGGGGTCCAGGATGCCGCCCACGGCGTACTCCTTTTTGATGTTGCCGGCAGTGTCCAGGGTCATCACATAGTCCGCCAGGTACAAATCCTTGGCTTCGTACCGCAGGCTCCATTCCCGATACACGCTGTCCTGCCCCTGTTTGTGTTCCTGATAGGTGAGAAAGCGGCGGTACTTGCTTTCGTCGTTCACGTTCACATCAGGATCATATTTATCATGAATAAATTCCTGGGCGATTTTTATGATGTCCTCCTGGGTCAGCTCGTCCCCTTCCGGGAGCACGTTGGTCTGGTGATCGTCCGCGTCATAGCCCGCAGCCTTGAGCATCTGCTCGTACCAGTGCTGCACCTCGATGGGCCAGGCGTCGGGGTAGAAGCCGTATTCGGTTTTGACGAAGCGGCGCATCAATTCTTCCTTGTCGTATCCCGTTTCGTCCAGGTGAGCGAGAATGTACATGTCCTGATCGCTGAGGGTCAAATCGTTTTCCTTTGCGATACGCAGGATCTCTTCTATTTCCTCTTTCGTAAAGCTGTCGGAATCGGTCTGGGCCGCCTTGGGGGCCATGATCTGGTCCACAAAGTCCTTGCCGCCCAGCAGCACCGCCGCCAAAGCGCCCGCTGCCAGCGTGCACAGGATCACCGCCAGCACAAAGCCTACGGATAATTTTCTTCTCATGGGTCTGCCCTTTCTTTCAATGCGTTCCGCAGTTTCCGCGGGCATGGAAAGGATCATCTCCCGCATGTCCCGCTCAAAATCCTCCGGGATGGGGGGCAGCGCGGCATTCACAAATTCCTTGTTTACATGCACGGTGCGCTTCATTCAAACATCACCTCCCGATCCAGGGTTTTCCGAAGGGTTTTCCGCGCGCGGTGGAGTCTGTTTTTAAAGGTGGTCACGGGGATGCCAAGGGCCGCCGCCGCTTCCTTTTCGGATAGGTCCTGCACGTATTTGAGCAGCAGGGGCATCCTTAAATCCTCGGGAAGCTGATAGATGGCGTCGTATAAATCCTGATAGTCAGGGGGCATTTCGCTCACGGCGGGCGGGATTTCCGCGGGAAACACCCGCATCCTGCGCCGCTGGATATTGCGGCATTCGTTGATCAGGATACGCGTTAAATACCAGCGGAATTTCCCCGCCTGGGCGTTTTCTTTCTTTTCCCAGCCCTTCAGCAGCGCCTGCTGCACCGCGTCCCGGGCGTCCGCGTCGCAGCGCAGAATGCCCATGGCGATTTTGTACAGCATCGGCAGCGCTTCCTGGGCGACGCGCTCATATTCCTGGCGATCGGCCATACCTGCGTAGCTCCCTTCAAAAACAATGTGCAGAATATTCTCACATCTATAAGACGGAAGAAAACGGATTTCGTTTCAGCGTTTCAAATAATTCAAAGGATTTTAAATCATCCGCGCCTGGCGGCCAATATCATGGAAAATGGAAAACCGCCGCGGTATGGAAAAAGAGCGCATTCTGTGATATAATGCTTTTGTCCCGCCACTGTCCCATTCGGGAAAAGCGCAGGGAAAATGCGCCGCAGGGAGGATGAAGAAACTTGGCTGGAAACAAGAGAAAAAGGATTGAAATTATCGACGTAGCAAAATGCATCGCCATTTTCATGGTCATTTTAGGCCATACCGCCACCAACGAGGAACTGCTGGGCACCCCGCCCGTATTCATCCGGATTCTGTACTCCATTCATATGCCGCTGTTTTTCTTTCTGTCCGGGCTTTCCATTGCCCCAAAAGGGCTGAAAACCTGGGCGGAATGGAAATTTTTCCTGCGGAAAACCGTGCTGACGATCGCCATTCCCTATCTACTGTGGGCGCTGATTTACTGCAATTTTAATTTTCAGAATGTGGGCTGGATCCTGTACGGCTCCTGGAAGGCCCTGGGCAAAACGGGCACGGTCACGTCCCTATGGTACCTTTCCTGCCTGTTTTGCGCAAGGATTTTTGTGCAGGGAATCGTTGAACTGGTATCCAGAATCGTTCCGGGGAAACGCCTGCCTTATCTGATCCCCGCGGCGGCGTGCCTGGTGATCGGCGTAGTGCTGCCGGATATTGAGATCGGCTATCCCTGGTGCCTGAACATTGCGTTTACGGCAGCCGGCTGCATTTTGCTGGGGATCGCCTTGAGAAACGGCGTGATTGAGCTTTCGGTGCAGAAGGGCTGGGTGCTGCTGTCGTTGCTGGCTGCCTCGGCGGCGAGCTACGCTGCTGCCTTGTATCTGTGCAGCGATGGCTTTGTAACGATCATGATGTGCAAGGGTGCCTACGGCAATCCCTTCTACGCGCTGGCCTTTGCCCTGCTGGGCGGCTTCGCTGTGCTGGCGCTCGCTATGATTTTGAAGCGAATGGCGAACGAATGGCTGCCCGGCGTGAGTTTAAAGCCCTTTATTTATCTGGGCCAGCACACCATGGGCGTGTTCCTTTTGCATAAGCCCATGCTTCAAAGCATTTTTCTTCCCGCCTTCGGGAAGCTGCTGAGCGGCGGGCCTGATATCCTGGTCCGGCTGCTGGCTACGATTGCGTCGCTTCTGGCGAGCCTGGTCCTGTGCAAACTGATCGAATACTATATTCCCGAGCTGGTGGGGATATTCAGCAAGGACATTATTTCGGGCAGAAAAACAGCACATAAACAGCCCGGGGCCGCTTGAACCTATTGACGCGGTGGGAAATTCATGATATGATGCAATCAATTTAAGGGGAGGGAAGCGCCATGAAGAAGCTGCACGAAAATAAGCTTTTGTGTATCTGTATGCGTGGCTGCCATATGCGGCCTTGTTCATCGTGCGCTTGCCGGGCCTGAATGTTTTGGCCTATACCGACAGGATTTTCGGGGCACCCGCACGCCGGGTGCTCTTTTTAATGAAGGAGATACGCTGTGACGGAACGGGAATTGACCGCTTTTTTTGAGGATCTGCACCGGCACCCCGAATTGGCGCTGAAGGAAGAAAGAACCACCGCGAAAGTAAAGGAAGCGCTGGCGGGGGCCGGGATCGAAATCCATGCCTGCGGCATGGAAACCGGCCTGATCGCCATCGTTCGCGGAAGCAGGCCGGGCCGGGTGATCGGCCTTCGGGCGGATATGGATGCGCTCCCCGTGCAGGAGGAAACCGGCTTGCCTTACGCTTCCTGCGTTGCGGGGGTCATGCACGCCTGCGGTCATGATTTCCATACATCCTGCATGCTGGGCGCGGCGCTGGAATTGAAGGCAAGAGAAAAAGAGCTTTGCGGCACGGTGAAAATCGTGTTTCAGCCCGGGGAAGAAATATCCGCCGGGGGCCAGATCGCGGCCCGGCAAAAGATTTTGCAGGATTGTCAGGAGTTTTACGCCGCCCATTCCTATCCCGGCTTCCCGGCGGGAACGCTGGGCATCAAGCCCGGGCCGGTGATGGCCGCGCCGGACGCTTTCACCATTCGTATCCGGGGCAAGGGGGCCCATGCGGGCAACCCCCACCTGGGAGTGGACCCCATTCCCGCGGCGGCGGCGCTGGTGATGTCCGCCCAGAGCATCGTCAGCCGCACCAAGGACGCCTTTGAGCCCGCCGTGCTGTCCTTTACCCATCTGCAGGCGGGCAGCACCTGGAACGTGGTGCCGGAGGAAGCGCTGATCGAGGGCACCCTGCGCACCCTGAACATGAATTTACGCAAAGATATGCAGCAGCGCCTGAACGCCATGACGGATTTGACCGCCCGGGCCTACGGCTGCGAAGCGCAGATCGAATGGATGATCGGGCCGGACCCGGTAATCAATGATGCTTCGCTGTGCGATCAAGCCGCTGAAATTGCCAAGGGCCTGGGCCTGACCGTGGCCCGGCAGGACAACACCATGGGCGGAGAGGATTTCAGCGAATACCTGAAAATCTGCCCCGGCGCGTTTATCCGGGTGGGCACCGGAGGCGGCTTCCCCAACCATCATCCCCAATTCACCGCCGATGAAGGGGCTCTGGCCCCCGCGGCCCACTTCTTTGCTGAACTGGCCCTGCAGCGGGCCTGCGCAGATAGATAAAACAAAGTGGTATTTGGTTCGATGCTGCGAAGCGAAACGGTCTTAGTTCGCAAAAGAGTACAGATGATATAGGGATTACCAAGAAACGCAATCCATTGTTCAGACAAAATAAATCTGAACACTGTACTCTGAACTCTGTGCTCTCTGAATTGAGCGGTTTGCTTCCTGGCCCTAACCGGTGCCGACAAAAAAACGGAGGTAGAAACAATGAAAAAGCTGCTTTCCCTGGTGCTGGCCCTGGTCATGGCGCTGTCCGCCGTCGGCTTTGCCGCCGCGGAAGAGGACAAGGCCGTAAACATCGGCGTCACCAGCACGCTGACCACCCTGAACCCCCTGGCAGTGGACAACACGGAAATCGTGAAATACGCGGTGTCCCTGGTGTTCCTGCCTTTGGTTGAGCTGAACGCCGAACTGGAATTTGTGCCCCAGTTAGCGGAAAGCATCACCACCGAAGATAACCTGACCTTCACCATCAAGCTTAGGGACGACGCTTCCTGGAGCGACGGCGCCCCCGTTACCTCCCAGGACGTGGCCTTTACCCTGGCCATCGGCGCGGACCCCGTATCCGCCAATATCGCCCTGCCCCTGTACGCCGTGGAAGGCACGGACGACGACGGCTTCATTGAATCCGGGGCTCAGGAAATCAGCGGTGTGAAGGTGATCGACGACAAAACCCTCACCGTTACCTGCAAGTGGCCCACCGCCCTGTACACCTTTGAAAACAACTTCGGCCGCTATCTGTTCCCTGTTCCCTCCCATGTGCTGAAGGACGTGGACCGGGCCGACCTGCTCTCCTACGCCTGGTTCAACAAGCCCGACGTGATTTCCGGCCCCTACTTTATCACCGAGGCCGATTTGCAGCACTATGTGCATTATCAAGCCAACCCGGATTATTTCCAGGGGGCCCCCAAGATCAAGTACCTGAACATCAATGTGGTGGCCGCGGCCCAGATGCTCTCCGGCTTGCAGAGCGGGGAAATCGACCTGGTGCAGCAGACCATGGGCTCCATCCCCGTGGAGGACTACGACGCCGTGCGGGCCCTGCCGGGTGTCACCGCCGTCACCGGTACTCCCATCACCAACGAATCCATCTTCATCAACACCGCCAAGGTAGATGACGTGCGCATCCGCCAGGCCCTGCTGTACGGCATGGACCGGCAGAGCATGTTTGAAGCGCTGCTGAACGGCAACGGCGAAGTGATCGACGGCTTCCTGGTTTCCGCCTCCCCCTATTTCAGCGAAGAACTGGGCGTGACCGCCTATGATCCTGAAAAGGCCGCCGCTCTGATTGCCGAAGCCAAGGCCGACGGGGCCAACACCAATTTGACCTGGTACGTGAACTCTTCTGAAAGCACCTTCACCAGGCGGTGGAATACTATGCCGCCATGTTTGACGAAATCGGCCTGCACATCGACATTCGCGCCGTCAGTCTGGCGAACCTGATGGATGCCGCCACCAACGGCGACCACGATATCATGAGCGTGGAATACACCTACGCCCCCGTGGACCCCTATACCGACGTGGCCTGGCTGCTTGGCGGCGAAGGGAGCTGGACCGGCTATGCCTCCGATGACACCGATACCGCGCTGGCCCTGAGCCAGGAGCTGAACGACGTGAACGAAATCGCCCAGCAGTACCTGATCGTGGACAGGGCCATGCAGGAGGACGTGGCCATGATCTCCGGCTGGGTCATCGCCACCCTGGGCGCGGTGAACAACCGCCTCACCGGCGTGACCCCCAACGTGTTCGGCACCTTCATCGACGTGCAGAACTGGGACGTGCAATAAGTTTTTCCGTATTCAGGGGCCGCCGCCCGGGCTTGGGCCGCGGCCCCTGAAAGCTGTTTTTCGGCGTAGAGTACAGAGTTCAGAGTACAGAG
>JAUNMW010000087.1:9508-13587 GCA_030537395.1 Clostridia bacterium
CTGTACTCTGCACTCTGTACTCTCCTTCGTTCCTACTCGGAAACCTTGTTTTGGGAGGCTATGCTTATGTCCGCACTGCTTGAGATCCGCGATTTGGAAATATCCTTCCGCCAAGGGAAGCGGCTGGTGCCCGCGGTGAGCGGGGCCTCCTTTGACGTGCAGGCGGGGGAGATCGTGTCCCTGGTGGGGGAAAGCGGCAGCGGAAAGAGCATCACGGCGCTGTCTATTTTAGGGCTGCTGGCCCGGCAGGGAAAAATCACCGGCGGGAAAATTTTGTTTGAGGACAAAAACCTGCTGGCGATGAATGAAGCGGAGCTGGACCGGGTGCGGGGTGAAAAGATCGCCATGATCTTTCAGGACATCATGTACAGCCTGAACCCGGTGTTCACCATCGGCAATCAGATGATGGAGAGCATGCGGAAGCATCTGGGGTATACGAAGGAGCAGGCGTGGAAGGAAAGCTTGCGCCTGCTCCAGCGAACGGGCATCCAGAGCGCGGAGCAGGTGATGAAAAAGTACCCCCACATGCTGTCCGGCGGCATGCGGCAAAGGGTCATGATTGCGATGGCACTGTCATGCAGGCCGAAGCTTTTGATCGCGGACGAGCCTACCACGGCGCTGGATGTGACGATTCAGTTTCAGATCATGGAATTGCTTCGTTCCCTGCGGGAGGAAACGGGCATGAGCATTCTTTTGATTACCCACGATATCGGCGTGGTGGCGGAGATGGCGGACCGGGTGGTGGTGATGTACGCGGGCCAGTGCGTGGAGGAGGCGGACGCGGAAACGCTGCTTTCCCATCCGGCCCACGCCTACACAAAGGCCCTTATGCAGGCCGTGCCGGGGCTTCACGATTCCCGGGAAAAGCGGCTGTATTCCATTCCCGGCCATGTGCCCCAGGTATACGGCGACATGGCGGGGTGCCGGTTTTCGCCCCGCTGTCCCCACGGGACAGAATGTCCCTGGAAGAATAACGCGGACATGGCGGAAATCGCCCCCGGCCATTTGTGCCGGTGCCGCTGGACGGAAGGAGGGAAAACGCCGTGAGCCAACCGCTGGTAGAAGTTCGGAATCTTTACAAAGATTTTAAAGTTTCCGGAGAAAACACGCTATTTGCCAAAACCTTTTCCGCCGTCCAAAATGTGTCCTTTTCCGTGTATCCCGGCGAAACCTTCGGCATCGTGGGCGAAAGCGGCTGCGGGAAATCCACCGTGGCCAAGCTAATCATGTGCCTGGAAAAACCCACCTCAGGCGAAGTATGGCTGAAGGGAGAGCGGATCGACGCGCTGCCGGAAGGAAAGCGGCGGGCGCTGCGGCACCAGTTTCAAATGGTGTTTCAGGACAGCGGTTCTTCCCTGAATCCCCGAAAGCGGGTGGCGGACATTCTGCGGGAGCCCATGCTGTATCACCGCATAGCGGACAAAAAAATGGCAGATGAGCGCGTGGATTTCCTGCTCTCCATGGTGGGATTGCCGGTGGAAATGAAAAACCGCTATCCCCACGAGTTTTCCGGAGGCCAGCGGCAGCGCATCTGCATCGCCAAGGCCCTGAGCCTGAATCCCGATCTGATCGTGCTGGACGAGCCGGTGTCCGCCCTGGACGTTTCCGTGCAGGCGCAGATTTTGAACCTGCTCAGGGAATTGCAGGAAAAGCTGAACCTCACTTACCTTTTTATCGGCCACGGCCTGGGGGCAGTGCATTACATCAGTCACCGCATTGCCGTCATGTACATGGGCCGGGTGGTGGAAATGGGGCCGTCGGACGAATTATTCGATCATCCGGCCCATCCGTACACCAAGGCCCTGCTGGACGCCGCGCCGGTGGCGGATTACGCCCTGCGGGGAAGAAACCGGGTGTCCCTCCAGGGGGAGATCGACGAGCATCCGCCGGTCGGAGCCTGCCCGCTGTATCACCGCTGCCCCTATAAAACGGAAGCCTGCCTGCAATTTTCCGATGAATTAAGGGCGCTGCCGGGGCGGGAGGGCCATGTATCGGCCTGCGACAAGGCATGGGAGGGCTAAAGCATGTGGAAATATGTTGTTAAAAAGCTGCTGCTGGCCATCCCCGTGCTGCTGGGGATCACCATCATTGATTATGTGATCATGTCCCTGGCAGGGAGCCCCCTGGATATGATGGTGGGCCCCCGCATGACGGAGGGCGCCGTGGCGGCCCGGGCCGCCCCCCGGGGGCTGGTTCAGCCCAATTAAGTGCAGTACTGGAACTGGCTGAAGGAGCTGTTTCACGGCAATTTAGGCTATGCCTACAAAAGCGGCCAGGCTGTTTCGGAAATCATCGGCAGCCACCTGGGCCCCACCCTTTTGCTCATGGGCGTTTCCATGGTGCTGGGCCTCTTGATCGCCGTACCGGCGGGCATTTACAGCGCCGTGCACCGGTATCAGAAGCGGGACTACGCGGTGGTGTCCGCGTCCTTCCTGTTTTCCAGCATCCCCGGCTTTTTCCTTGCGCTGATTCTCGTTTACTTTTTCACCGTGCGTCTGGGCTGGCTGCCCTCCAGCGGCATGTACACCCCCGGCATCGGCGGCGGCGCCATGGATATTGCCCGGCATCTGATCATGCCCGCCCTGGTGCTGGCCATCGGCGTGGCAGGGGGCAATATCCGCTATATCCGCTCCGCTGTGCTGGAAATTCTGGAAATGGATTATCTGCGCACAGCGAAGGCCAAGGGCCTGGGCCGGAAAATCGTGATCCGGAAGCACGCTCTGCGAAACGCGTTGCTTCCCATCATCACCGTGATCGGTATGCAGATTCCCACCCTGTTCGGCGGCGCGGTGATCGTGGAGCAGATGTTTTCCTGGCCAGGCCTGGGGCAGGTGACCTGGGACGCGGTGCTCAGCCGCAATTATCCCGTCATCATGGGCGTGTGCCTGCTCTCCGCCGTGGTGGTGCTTCTGTCCAATTTGGTTACGGACATTTTGTATGCGCTGGTGGACCCCACGATCAAGTATTGAGCATTCAGAGCGGAGAGTTAAGAGTTGAGAGTTGAGATTTATATAGCTGCACAAAAAGGAATCGATTGCCGAGTTCTTAAATTATTGACAATATAGCTCTCAACTCTCAACTCTTAACTCTCAAATATTATGCTTTCTGGGGTTTAGGAGGAATCGTTCTTGCAAAAGACAAAGCAACGCGGCAAATACGGGCTGATCGTCAAGCGCTTTTGCCGCCACAGGCTGGCGGTGGGGTGCCTGGTGATTCTGGCCGTGCTGATCCTGATGGCCGTTCTGGCCCCGGTGATCGCGCCCTATGAGCCCACCAAGCCCACGGGCAAATTTTCACAGCCCCCCACGCCCGAGCATATTCTGGGAACGGATAAGATCGGCCGGGATATGTACAGCCGCATCTTATACGCCATGCGGGTGAGCCTGCTGGTGGGTTTCCTGGCCACCGTTATTTCCACCATCATCGGGGTGGCTCTGGGCCTGGTCAGCGGCTATTTCGGCGGCGCGATGGATAAGGCCATTATGAGCTTTACGGACATGGTGATGTCCTTTCCCTATATCCTGCTGGTGCTGGTGGCCGCGGCCATTTTCCGGCCCGGCATGTGGAGCATTATTCTGATTTTAGGCTTTGTGGATTGGCCCGGGGTAGCCCGCCTGGTACGGGGCAACGTGCTGAGTCTGCGGGAAACCAATTTTATCAAGAATGACATTGCCTCCGGCATGCCCCGGCGGTATATCCTGTTTTCGGAAATCCTGCCCAACACCATCGCGCCAGTGCTGGTGTACGCCACCAGCGTGTTCGCCCTGTCCATTCTGGATGAAGCGGCCCTGTCCTTCCTGGGCATGGGCGTGCAAAAGCCCACCCCCTCCCTGGGCAATATTTTGGAGGGGGCCGAATCCCTGAGCGTACTCACGGATAAGCCCTGGCTGTGGGTGCCCGCAGGCGCGGTGATCATCCTGCTGGTGGTATGCATCAATTTTGTGGGCGATGCATTAAGGGACGCGTTTGATCCCAGGAACGAAGGATCATAAACAGTGTTCAGAGTTCAGAGCACAGCGTTCAGATTAGAGTGTGTTTCTAAACTCATAATGACATAACAAAAGCGAAAAAAGATGCAA
>JAUNMW010000366.1 GCA_030537395.1 Clostridia bacterium
GTTGAGAGTTAAGATTGAATAGTCGAAACAATTTAGGCTTCAGGAATTGAAAAACTAAATAAATCTCAACTCTCAACTCTTAACTCTCCACTCCGCTTTTTCAAGCATTATGCCATTTTGAGAAAGCTTTAGCCTGCTCCCCACCCCGTACCTTACGCCAAAATCGGCGTAACAATATGCAACGACCTAATATGAAAGGAGAAATACCATGAAGAAACTCATCGCCCTGCTGTTGGCCGCCGTCATGCTGCTTACCTGCGCCGCCGCCCTGGCGGAAGACAAGTACGGCCCCATCTACGACGACTGGAGCGAAAAGACCGACGAAGAACTCTATGAACTGGCTAAAGCGGAGAGCGGCGAACTGACCGTGTACGCCACCTCCTCCAAGATGCTCAAGGCTGAAAAGGGCTTTGAGGAAGCGTATCCCGGCATCGACCTGGTGATCTACGATCTGGACCAGGACGAAGTGCTGAGCAAATGCCGCATCGAAGCGGAAACCGGCAACATCACCGCCGACGTGCTCCAGGCCAAGGACGTGAACGGCGACGTGTTCTTCGATTTCTATGAGGAAGGTTACTGCACCGCCTTCTATCCCAAGGATATCTGCGAACACATCGACGAGGGCCTGCTGCGCTACGGCTATCCGCTGTACGCCTCCCAGAGCTTCTGGTACTACAACACCAAGGCGTTCCCGGACGGGAGCCCCGTCAACAACTGGTGGCAGATCATTGAAAAGAACGAGGACGGCACCCAGAAGTACCGCCTGTTCACCAAGGAAATCGGCCAGGAAACCGCTTATCTGTCCCTGTTCGCCAGCTTCATCCTGAACGCGGATCAGATGGAAGCGGCCTATGAGGCGGCCTATGGAAAGCCCCTGGAATACACCTACGACGCTTCCAGCTTTGAATTTGAAGTGCCCGAAAAGAACGCCGGCGTGGAATACCTGTGGCGCTTCTCCCAGATGAAGATGACCTTCATCGGCGACGGCGACGAACTGGTGCTGGCCGTTCACAACTCCACCGCGGATGACCCCGCACTGTGCCTGGCCTCCGGCGGCAAGATCGGCAACCGGGATGAATCCGGCTATGATATCGCCTGGTGCGTGGGCATGGCCCCCTATACCGGCTTGCAGAACTGCGAATACATGTACGCGGTGGAGGGCGGCGGAAATCCCGCGGGCGCCCGTCTGTTCATCCGCTACATCACCGGCGGCGTGGATGGCAAGAGCGGCGGCCTCAAGCCCTTCCAGAAGGAAGGCAACTGGGCCGTGCGCGACGACGTGGAATCCAAGTGGAACCCCGCCAGCCTGGCCGAATGCGGCGCCATTGACGGCGATCTGGAAGGCATCTACGGCCTGTATTTGGACACCCAGGATATGTGGACCTACTGGCTGGCCAAGAACCCCAATATGTAATGCTTTGAATAAAACTTTGGGGGAAGGACCGGCTGGTTCCTTCCCCCAAAACATGTTTGCTTCTTGAAGAAAAGCTTCGGTAGAATAGGAGAGAGCAGAGCACAGAGTGCAGAGTACAGATTATAGTGATCGTGATAAAATGAAAGCGTCTTATTGTTCAGGCGGAACAAATCCGAACTCGGCACGCTGAACTCTCTTGCAGGCTCAAAGCCTGCATCAAGCGGTTAAGAATTGGCACGGAGGAAAAAACAGGCCATGGGCAAGAGACAGCTTTCCGAAAAGGAACTTCAGGCACGGCGGCAGGAGCGGGCCGACAGTTTTTGGAGCGCGTTTCAGTTTACCGAAAACGGGAAACCCAAAAGCAGCCTGATGGTGTACACCTTTTCGCTGAGCGTTTTGTTCGGCGTGGTGTATTTCCTGTGCTATGAAGGGGCCATCCGGCTGCTGACAGAGCCTTTGTCAGCGCTTCCCGCCTGGGGGGCCAACCTGGTGCTGGCGCTGCTGGCCAGCATCGTGGGCGCGTCTATCTGCTGCCTGCCGCACTGGTTTTTCCGGGATAAAAGGCTGGTGTTTGGCGGGCATCTGTGGCTGTGCCTGTACGCCGCAGCGGTACTGGTGATCATGCTGGTGCTGCTGGGCTTTACGGAGGGGTTCGCTTCCTTCCTGATTTTCTTTGGATGGTTCATTGTGCCGCCCGTGGGCTTGGGCACCTTCGCTTCCGCATTGTTGTATAAGCGGGATCGAGAAAAGCAAACCCAGCATGAAGCAGCAGAGCCGGAATGGAAAAAGTATGTGAACCGACGATAGAATGATTTATAGAGCCCTTTAAATTACTGAGTTAGTCCCGACTAAGGGGTACGCTGGGGGTTGCGCGCCTCCAGACCTGCGCCAGGGCCTGTTGTCCGCAGCCTCAATCGGCGCAACTCCCCACAGGGGAGATTGCTTGTTTCGGCTGATCTCACCGCCGATTCGATTTCCGCCACAGGCGGGAATCGGCGGTTCGTCCTGCGCCAGGGGACTTCGCCCCCTGGACCCACTCCTCGCGAAGCTATTTGGTTA
>JAUNMW010000088.1 GCA_030537395.1 Clostridia bacterium
GCGTAGGGCTGGGGACCACCAGCTCCAGGTCCAGATGGTGGGGGAGACAGAGCACCGAGGCGCCCAGAATGCGCCGTTGGTAATTATCCACTGTGACGGTGCCCTCCGACACGCACAATTGATTGTCGCAGGTGGAGGAGGCCATATAAAAGCCATCCGGCAGCAAATGGATCACGTTCACCACGCCGTCCCCCTGATCCACAGTGATTTCTCTTTCCTCGCCCAAGGGCTCGATGCCCCATACCCGGTTGTTCAGAATGATGAACAGATAGGCATCCGCATCCGCAGTCACGGTGGTTTCCGTGGGCTGATCCTTGGGAGCCGGAGAACCGGTTTCCCGGGGCTCAGCGGCAGGATTGGCGGTTTCCTGGGTCTGGACCGTGGGAGCCGGGATGGCAAGAGCGGCAATTTGGGAATGAATGTCCTCTTTGGAAAGGCCCTCGTTGGGCTTGGGAATCACCCGGGACACAATGAACAGCACGGCGGCCAGCAGCAACACGGCGGCGATCACGAACAGGTTGGTTTTCTTGGACGCGGTCTCCGCAGGCTTGTTTTGATCGTTCTGCATATTCTTCTCCGTGCCTCAGTTGATTTTCCGGGCAAAGCGGCTCATGCCGGAGCTGGCCTGCACGGAGCCGTCCGGCAGCACCCACATGGCTTCCACGCCATTCAGGCTTTCCACCAGCGCCAGCCCGTCTTCATAGGAAAGAACAAACAGTGTGGTGCTCAGAAAGTCGGCCAGAGCGGAGCTTTCGCACACCACGGTAACGGACAGCATCTGCCGGGAAGGCATCAGGGTATCCGGGTCGATGATGTGGTGATACCGCTCGCCGTCCACCATGTAATAGCGCCAGTAATCGCCGCTGGTGACCACCGTCAGATCGTGCACGTCCACCACATCCAGTATTTCCGTGCCGCCTACAGCCACGGTCAGCGCGTTAGCCTGGGGGTCCTGCACGCCTACGGCCCAGTTGGTTCGCCCATCCATGGGCGCGTTGCCGGCATATACATTGCCGCCCAAGCTCAGCAGAAAGGAAGGCAGGGCTTCGTACAGATAAGGAACCACGGCGTCCGCGGCCCAGCCCTTGGCCACCGCCCCAATATCCAATGTCAGGAGCGGATCGGAGAAATACACGGTTTTGTTCTCATCATCCAGGATCACATCGTCAAAATTCGTGTGTCCGCTGGCGGCGATCAAATCCTCCATGGGGGGCAGCTTGGCGTTATTTGGATCCGCCAGGCCCGCTTCCCGGTATTCGTGCCAAATGGTCAGCACCGCGCCCATGGCAATGTTGGTGGTGCGCATGCCCGCGTTCCACTGCGCTTTGCACCAGGAGATCAGGTCAAACAGCTCGTCCGGGATTTCCACGGGCTCCTGGGCGGCATGGCGGTTCACATAATACAGGTTGTGCAAATCGCCGTACGCGTTGTAGGCGTCGAAAATGTGATCGTATTTTTCCAGCATTTCGATCAGGGGAGCGTAGGCCCGCTCGAACGCTTCTTCCGAAGAAGCGAAGCCGATAAAGCTGATTTCCGTATCAAAAATGCTAGTTTCCCGGCGGGTAAATTTGGTATAATTCGCCTCCGCGGAAGCGGGAAAACAAACGCCGTACAAAACGCAGATCACGGCAGCGCACAGCGCCAATAGGGAACGGAAGGAAATTCGCTGATTCATGGAAAACCTCGCTTTTATTGGGACATGAAAATAAGCGCTCATTATGGCAGCATAACGGGCAGATATTTCTTCATGTATTATAACAAAGAAGCAATTGAGACACAAGGGTTATTTTCGTACAATTGTAGCAAATTTTTGATATATTTTGTTAACAGAAAAGATGAAAAATTGTATTGTTTTCGTCATGAATTATAGAGAAGTTTTGCACATTCCTCTCTTGTGCGGCAGGGCAAATTCGTGTATACTGATCCGGAACTGATAAACAATCCATTTTAATGTAGAAATTGATGCGAAACAAGCGCGGTGATCCCAAGAAAACGGCGCGATTTCGCAGGAAAAGAGGACGCAATGGCGCTGCTGATTCTATTGTTTTGGGTGGTGCTGAACGGCAGGCTGACGGGGGAGATTCTTTGCCTGGGAGCGGGGGTCGCCGCCCTGGCCATGTTTTTTTTATGCAAAGCCTGCGATTGGTCGCTTCAGCGGGAAGGAAAGCTGTATTTGGCGCTGCCTCGCATGATCGGGTACGCGCTGACGGTGATATGGGAAATCGTAAAGGCCAATTTGACGATGTGCCGGGTGATCTATGCGGGAAAGCCCGAACCCGTTGTGCGAACCATCCGTACGGATTTGAAAACCCGGTTTGGAAAAATGGTTCTGGCCAATTCCATCACCCTGACCCCCGGCACCATCACCCTGGCGGTGCGCGGGGATGAACTGACGGTGCACTGCCTGAGGCCGGATATGGCGGAGGGGCTGGAAAACACCGTGTTTGAGCGAAAGCTTAAAAGGATCGAGGAGGCGCTGCATGGATAATATCTTTGAAATTCTCATGCAGGCCGCTATGATCATTCTGGGGGTGTGCCTGTTTGTGTGCCTGTTCCGGGCGTTCCGGGGCCCCTCCTCGGCGGACCGGATCATCGCTGTCAATATGACGGGCACCATCACCATTGCGCTGATCCTGTTTCTGGCGCTGCTGCTGAACGAAGGGTACCTGATCGATATCGCCCTCATTTACGCCATGCTCAGCTTCCTGGCGGTGGTGCTTTTGTGCCGCATCGCCATCGGGGTTCACCGGGCCCGGAAGGAAAAGGAGGATCAAAGGGATGCTTGAATATCTGCGCTTGATCGTGTTTGCGGTCCTTTTGATTTCAGGCCTGATCATCCAAATCACCGCCGTGGTGGGAGTGAACCGCTTCAAATTTGCCGTCAATCGGATGCACCCCGCCGGTATGGCGGACACGCTGGGCCTGCTTTTGATGGCTCTGGCGGCCATTGTGTACGCGGGCTTGGATGCGGTGACGCTGAAAATCATTTTTGTGGTGGGCTTTTTCTGGATCACCAGCCCTGTATGCAGCCATTTGATCGGCAGGCTGGTGCGGGAAACGGATGAAAAGCATTTTGAAGCGGAGGCGAAGGAATGGAAGTCCTGAACATGATTTTGCTTTTGTTCATCATCGCCTGCGCGCTCGCCGTGGCGGCGACGAAAAACCTTCTGTCCGCCGTGATCATTTTTATGGCCCAGGGCCTGGTGGTTTCCATTGTGTGGATCCTGCTGCGCTCGCCGGACCTGGCCATCACGGAAGCGGCGGTGGGCGCGGGAGTGTCGTCCATCCTCATGTTTGCGGCGCTGAAAAAGATCCGCGCCATCGATGGAGAGGAGGAGAAGCGCGATGACGGAAAAAAGAAAGCCTGACGCCTTCTCCCGCCTGCTGGACTGGCTGGAAAACGGCGATCAGGCGCTGGAGGAGGAAATGGAGGGATCCCTTTCGGAAGATGGGGAAAACGCGCTTTCCGAAAGCGCAAAGCAAAAAAAGAAAAAAACGAAAAAAAGCGTTTCCAAAAGCGCTGCTGCTCCAAAACGGGCTTACGCCGATACCTGGTGGTACAGAATCCTGGCGGTAGCGGTGTGCCTGGCCCTGATCGGGCTGCTCTTGTACGCCGCGATGCGCATGCCCCGGTTCGGCAGCGCGGATACATTGATCAACAGCGAGGTAACGGAGTATTACGTGACCCATACCCTGGAGGAAACAGGGGCTGTGAACATCGTGACCGGGATTATCCTGGATTACCGCGGCTTTGACACCCTGGGGGAATCCCACGTGCTGTTTATCGCCGTGTGCACGGTGCTTTTGATGCTGAGCATCCGGGGTGAAAAGGACGCGGAAAAACGTTTGCTGGAAAGCGATTACGAACAACGCTTTGAGCCGGATCACGATGTGATTCTGCAGTCCGCTGCCAGGATATTGACGCCGCTGACGCTGGTGTTCGGCCTGTATATCATTTTTAACGGCCACCTGTCGCCTGGGGGCGGCTTTTCCGGCGGGGCCATCCTGGGGGCGGGACTGATCCTGTATCAGAACGCTTTCGGGTATGAAAAGATCGAAAAATTCTTTACCTTCAAAACCTTCCGCTGGGTATCGGTATGCTCGCTGCTGTTTTATTCCCTGGCCAAGGGCTACCACTTCTTTACCGGGGCCAATCACCTGGACAGCGGCATTTCTCCCGGCATCCCGGGCAACATCTTTTCGGCAGGGCTGCTGCTGCCGCTGAATATCGTGGTGGGCATGGTGGTAGCCTGCACCATGTACGCCCTGTATACCATGTTCAGAAAGGGGGAATTCTGATGCGTCAGATCGTGTACACGCACCTGGACGAAATCACGGCGCTGATCCTGTTCGGCATCGGGTTCACCCAATTGCTGCTGGATAAAAATCTGGTCAAGAAAATCATCGGGTTTTCCATGATGGATACGGGCATTTACCTGTTTTTGGCTTCGTACGGCTACATTGAATCCCGCCTGGCCCCCATTTATGCGGACGGAATCACCGATCCCGCCGCCTACGTGAACCCCCTGCCCGCGGGCCTGGTGCTGACGGGCATCGTGGTGGGCGTCAGCGTGACGGCTATCATGCTGGGGCTGACGGTAAGGCTGTATGAGAAATACCATACCCTGGATATGGATGAAATTGCCGAGCGGATTCGGGGAGAGGGGAAGGACGCATGACGTGGTGGCAGAATCTTCCCCTGTTTCAGATCGTATGCCCCTTGATATGCGCGGCCGTTTGCTCCGCCCTGAAGGGAAAAGCGGCTCGGGCGGTGATGACGGCGCTGTCGGTGCTGGAATGCGTATGCATGGGGATCTTGTTGTACTATACTTCCACGGGAAATATCAATTATGTGTACGCCATGGGCGAAATCGGCGCGCCCTTTGGGAATGAGCTGCGCATCGGCGTAACGGAGTCCCTGGTGGGGCTGGCCTTTTCCCTGATCATGCTTTTATCCATCCTGGGCGGCTGGGAAAGCCTGTCCCGGGACGTGGCCCCATCCCGCATGAACCTGTACGGCGCCATGATCTGCCTGCTCACAGCGGCCATGGCGGCTATGGTGTTCACCAACGACCTGTTTACCGCCTATGTGTTCATTGAAATTTCCACCATCGCCGCCTGCGCCCTGATCTGCGCCAGCAACCAGGGAAAAACGCTGTTCGCGGCCACCCGGTACATGATCATGAACCTGATGGGCAGCGGATTGTTTCTGCTGGGTCTGTCGATCCTGTACTGCCTGACGGGGCATCTGCTGTTTCCACAGTTGGGAGAAAGCGTGATCAAGCTGCTGGAAAACGGGCAGTATCCCATCCCCCTGTATCTTTCTTTTCTGCTCATGACCATGGGCATTGCCGTGAAAAGCGCTCTGTACCCCTTCCATACCTGGCTGCCGGATGCTTACGGCAGCGCCACCTCCACCTCCAGCGCCATCCTGTCCTCGCTGATCTCCAAAATGTATATTTTCCTGCTGATCAAGATTTTTCTTCGGGCGGCGGGCACGGAGGTATTCGCCCTCAGGATCGAGGAAGTGCTGATCGTTTACGCGGTGCTGGGCATGATCATGGGTTCGGTGCACGCCATCCGGCAGCGGCATTTTTCCCGGATGGTAGCCTATTCCTCGGTGGCCCAGATCGGCTATATTTTTCTTGGCATTTCCTTGGGAACGGAGGCGGGCATGGCGGCGGCGCTGTACCATATCCTGGCTCATTCCGCGGCCAAATCCATGCTGTTTTTGACCACCAACCGCCTGCGGGAGGTGTCCGCCGGGGACGATACCTTCAAAGCGATCCGCGGCGCGGGTTTCCGCGCTCCCTTGGCGGGGCTGGCCTTCACGGTGGGGGCCTGCTCCCTGGTGGGCATTCCCGGGCTGGGCGGCTTTGCCAGCAAGGTGTATCTGGCCCAGGCGGGGGTGGACGCGGGGGGCTGGCGCATGATCGTGCTTTTGTCTGCGCTGGCAATCAGCACCCTTTTGAATGTGGCCTATATGCTGCGCACCGTTCTGACCCTGTACCGTCAGGAGGAAGGGGTTCCCACCGCCATGGTATACGGCGGCAATTCGGTATCCTTCGCCGTTTCCATGGCGGCGCTGATGATCGTGAATATCGGTTTGGGCATTTTCGGAAATGAGATTCTGCATTTGATTGATCAGGGCATCCGCATGTTTGCCTGATCGTGGGGAGGAATGATTTTATATGAAAACCCTGCTGTTGATTTTGCCGATCCTGCTTCCCATCGCGCTGGCGCTGGTGTGGCGCCGGATGGATTTAAAAGGCAAGCGGTTGAACGTAGCCACGCTGTGCACCATCCTGGTCAGCGCTGTGCTGGCCGCGGTGAACGCCTTGCTGCCCGAAGCGGGGGAGATTTCCCTGCGCTGGACGGATATGCTCACCCTGTCCCTGCGGGTGGACGGATTGAGCAAAATCTGGCTGCTTTTGATCGCCGTGATCTGGCCCGGGGTGGCGCTGTACGCCACGGAGTACCTGGAGCATGACGCCCAACCGGAGCGGTTCTATCTGTTCTATACCATCACCCAGGGCATCCTGCACGCCCTGGCCATGAGCGGCAACCTGGTCACCTTCTACATGTTCTATGAGGCCATGACCCTGCTCACCGTGCCGCTTGTTTTGCACAACATGGACAAGGAAGCGGTGGCCGCCGCCATCAAGTACCTGATTTATTCCGTCATTGGCGCGTCCGCCGCCCTGATCGGCATTTTCTTTGTAGGCGCTGTGGGGGGGACCGGGGACTTTTCGGCGGCAGGCCCCCTTACTGCGGAACAGCTGGCGGGCAAGGAAGGCTTGGCCATGGGCATTTTCATGGCCATGCTGGTGGGCTTTGGCGTCAAGGCCGGTATGTTCCCCCTGCACGGCTGGCTGCCCACGGCGCATCCGGTGGCCCCGGCCCCGGCCAGCGCCGTACTGTCCGGCGTGATCACCAAAATGGGCGTGCTGGGCGCGGCCAGGGTGGTGTTTTCCATCGCGGGCGCGGAGAGACTGCGGGGCACCTGGGTGCAGATGGCGCTGCTGGGGTTGACCCTGCTCACCGTTCTTATGGGCTCCCTGCTGGCGCTGAAAGAAAAGAAGCTGAAAAAGCGGCTGGCTTATTCCTCCGTTTCCCAGGTTTCTTATGTGCTGTTCGGTCTGTTCACGCTGACGGAATTCGGCTTTGTGGGGGCTATGCTGCATGTGATCTTCCATTCCCTGATGAAGAACACCCTGTTCATGAGCGCGGGCTCCATCATTCATAAAACCGAAAAAACTTATGTGAACGAAATGGACGGCCTGGGCCGCCGCATGCCCTGGACCTACGCCTTCTTTACCGTGGCCTCTCTGGGCCTGGTGGGTATCCCGCCTACCGGCGGCTTCATCAGCAAATGGAACCTGGCCCAGGGCGCGCTGGCAACGGGCATTTCCGTCAGCTGGATCGGCCCCACGGCGCTGCTGATTTCCGCCATCCTGACGGCGGGCTACCTGTTTACCGTGGTGATCCATGGCTGCTTCCCCGGGGAAGAAGTGAAGCCCGAGCCCTCCTGCGAGGCGGGATGGCGCATGCTGCTGCCCATGGGCGTGTATGCCGCGCTGATCGTGCTGCTGGGCATGTTCTCCGGCGGCATCATTACCTATCTGGAAACCCTGGCCCATACGCTGCTGTAAGGAGGCTGCCATGGTTTTATTGGGGATTGCGCTTTTGCTGGTGCTTTCAGCACTGGGCATCCGGCGCATCGGCAGCCGGAAAGCGCGGGAAATATGCGCCTTGATCGTTACCTGCCTCGCCTCTTTGGCGGTGGTATGGGCGATGATTGCAGGCACGGGCTACAAGACGTTAAACCTGTTTCATCTGTCGCTGCGCCTGGAAGGATTGGGAAAAGTCTATATCGGTGTGGCGGCCGTTTTATGGCCCTTGGCAGTGCTGTATGCCATCGAGTACATGCGGCACGAGCATCGGGAGGGAAGCTTTTTTTCCTGGTATCTGCTTACCTACGCGGCGGCCATTCTGCTGGCCTTGGCCGGGAATTTGATGACCCTGTACATTGCTTATGAATTTCTGACCCTTTGCACCGTTCCCCTGGTATGGCACGAAAAGAACGAGGAATCCAACCGGGCCGCTTTGCAGTACATGCTGTTTTTGATCGGCGGCGCGGCGCTGGGTTTCGTTGCCATGATGGGCTTGGAAGCCTGGGGCGTGGGGGATTTTCAGAGCAGTTTAGCTGAAATTGCCGGAGCAGACGGAATTTGGTTCCAGATTTTATGCTTGCTGGGTTTCTTGGGCTTTGGGGTCAAAGCGGCGGTGCTGCCCCTGTGCCATTGGCTGCCCACGGCATCGGTGGCCCCCACCCCGGTAACGGCGCTGCTGCACGCGGTGGCCGTGGTGAATGCGGGTGTATTCGCCGTGACCCGGTTCCTGTATTATGCCCTGCCACCTTCCGCCTTACAGGGCACCTGGGTGCAGACGGCCATGTTGATCCTGTCCGCCTCCACCATCGTGTACGGCGCGGTGCGGGCTGTGCGGGAACAGCACGTGAAGCGCCGCCTGGCCTGGAGCACGGTGAGCAATTTAAGCTATATGCTCTTCGGCCTCTCCCTGCTGACAGAGCAGGGCATGACGGCGGGACTTTCCCATATGGTGTTCCATAGCTTCATGAAAATCATCCTGTTCTTCTGCGCGGGCACCGTAATGGTGCAGACCGGAAGAACGCAATTAAAACAAATGCACGGTTTGGGGCGCGAAATGCCCTTGACTTTCCTGTGCTTTACCCTGGCAGGCGTGTCCTTGCTGGGTGTGCCGCCGCTGCCGGGTTTCGTGAGCAAATACGCGCTGGTGACAGCGGCGTTTGAGCAGGGAAGCGCTTTGGCCATCATCGGCGCGGTGGCGCTGCTGATCGCGGCGGTGCTGACGGCGATTTATATATTTACTGTCGTATATCCGGCTTTCTTCATGAAGCTGCATACCGAAAAAGGGGAGAACCTTTCCGGCGATCCGGGCTGGCGGATGAAGGCGAGCCTGATCCTTCTGAGCATTCTGCTGATTCTGGCGGGCGTTTTCGCGGGCCGGATCATGACTTACTTAACCGAACTGGCGGGAGGTGTGTTTTCATGATTGTGATCGTGATGCTGCTGCTTCCCCTGCTGGGCGCTGTCATTTCCCCGCTGGCCGGATTGAAAAAAGGTGCGGTGCGGGAATTTTTCCTGCGGCTGTTTACCCTGGGCGAATTGGCCCTGGCAATCTGGCTGTTTTTCCGGGTGTGGAACGGGGAAGAAATCGTCCTGTCCTATCCGGGCATGATCGGCCTGGGGCTCTCCTTCAAAGTGGATGCTTTCCGGGCGCTGTATATGGTGCTGGCCTGTTTCATGTGGGCCATGAGCTGCCAATTCTCTTTGCAGTATTTTGCGGGGCATGGCACCCATCTGGGCCGGTACGCCTGCTTTTCCCTGATCACGCTGTGCGGCGTGGTGGGCGTGTTCTTTTCCGATGATCTATACACCACCTTCGTGTTCTTTGAAATCATGTCCAACGCTTCCTATCCCTGGGTGGCGCACGAGGAAACGCCCGGAGCCATGCGGGCGGCCCAAACCTATTTGGGCGTATCCGTAGCCTGCGGCATGATTTCGCTCATGGGCATGTTTCTGTGCTGGAAGGAAGTGGGCAGCCTGTCCTTTTCCGCCTTGCGGGAAGCGGGCGGGAATCCGGCACTGTACCTGCCCGCTTGCTTGATGCTGGTGGGGTACTGCGCCAAGGCGGGCATGGTTCCGCTGCATATTTGGCTGCCCAAGGCGCATCCGGTGGCTCCGGCCCCAGCCAGCGCCCTTTTGTCCGGTATGCTCACCAAAACGGGCCTGTTCGGCGTCATCGCCATCGGCATGAACCTGATGGGGGAGAACACCGTGTTCGGCCATGTGATGCTGGGCCTGGGCCTGGTCACCATGACGCTGGGCGCGGTGCTGGGCGTGTTTTCGGTGAATTTGAAGCGCACCCTGGCCTGCTCCTCCCTGTCCCAAATCGGGTACATCACGGTGGGGCTTTCCTGCGCCATGCTGCTGGGCCATCATGGGCACCTGGCCGCCGCCGGCGCGGTGGGGCATATGGTAAATCACTCGCTGTTGAAGCTTTGCCTGTTCCTGTGCGCCGGTGCTGTCTATATGAAAGCTCATACCCTGGATTTGACTGCGCTGCGGGGCTATGGTCGGGGCAAATGGCTTTTGCATATCGTGTTCCTGATCGGCGCGCTGGGATTGATGGGCGTGCCGGGGCTGAACGGCTACACCAGCAAAACCATGATCCACGAGGGATTGGTGGAACTGGCGGAAGAAATCGAGGGCTTTTCCATGTACCGCCTGTGCGAATGGGTTTTCCTGTTCGCCGCGGGGCTGACGACAGCCTACATGCTGAAGCTGTACATCTGTCTGTTCTGGCAAAAGAACCCGGATGCGCATAAGCAAGTGCACTACGACGAAATGACCGGACATGATCTGACGGCCCGTTCCGCCCTCACGCTGATCATTACCGTGCTGCCGCTGCTTTTGATCGGCTTAAGGCCCAATCAGGTGCTGTTGCCCTTGACCAACGCCAGCGCGGCGTTCCTGAACCGGCCCCCTATGAGCCATGAGGTGGCGTTCTTTTCCCTGACCAATTTGGTGGGAGGGGGGATCAGCCTGATCATCGGCATCGCGGTGTATGTGCTGTTCGTGAGAACCTGCCTATACAAGAAGGAAGAAGGCTATTTGAACAAATGGCCTGCCTGGCTGGATTTGGAGGAATTGTTTTATCGCCCGGTATTCACCCGATTCCTGCCCTGGCTGGGAACCACCATCGCCTCGTTCCTGGACAGCATCCCCAGCAGCAAACTGATCACGGAATGGATCCCCAAGGGCGTGTCCGGCGTGTTTTCCTTCCTGGATCGACTGCCGGACAGCAAGCTGGTGCTGTCCTGGATCCCCAAAGGGGTATCCGCCGTGTTTTCTTTCCTGGATCGGCTGCCGGAATCCAGGCTGTTTACCAAGGTGCTTCCCGGCATCTTTGTGGCCTTGGGCAGGATCATGGATGAACTGATAGATCATGTGATGCTTTTGATTAAGGAACTATTTTTGACCAATCGGGAAGACCTGGCACAGGCCAGAACCCATAATATCTTTTCCCGTATGGCCTGGGCCATCGCGGAGGGCCTGCATAAAATCGGCCTGATCCCCAAACGCTATATTCATCACCGGTCCCCGGATGATCTGCGCTACGGTACCTACATCACCAACGCCATTTCCTTCGGCCTGCTGCTGGGCGCGGCGGGCATCGTTGCGGCGATTCTGTACGTGTTCATTCGGATGGGAGCAGCATAAAGGGAAAGAGTGCAGAAAGCAGAGAGCAGAGCTCAGAGCACAGATTGGTTTGTCTTTCATGCTGAAACAGGGCCTTCCTGCATGAAGAAAGCATGATGAAAAACTATATAAATCTGCACTCTGTATTCTGAATTCTGTACTCTATCGCTGCTTGACGGCTCTGTGAAAAGTCTTTATAATAAACCAAAAGGGGGTGTGACGCCATGAAGTGGCTGAATTGGATCGAAAGGAAGATGGGGCGGCACTATATTCCCAACCTGATGCGCTATATCGTGTTCGGCATGCTGGGCGTGTTCATCCTGGAACATCTCCCGCTGCCAAGAAGCGCATGGGAGCTTTTGTATTTTAATAAAACGCTGATCCTGCGGGGCGAAATTTGGCGGCTTATCACCTGGATTTTCCTTCCGCCGACAGGAAGCATTCTCTTTATCCTGCTGAATCTGTACTTTTACTTTTTCCTGGGTACCAGCCTGGAAAACCATTGGGGAAGCGCCCGGTTCAACATCTACTATGCCATCGGCATTCTGGGCAACATCGTGGCTGGCTTCCTGACGGGCTTTACCACCAACAGCTATTTGAATATTTCCTTGCTGCTGGCCTTTGCCGTGCTGTACCCGGATATGGAATTCACGCTGTTTTTCTTCCTGCCGGTCAAGGTGCGGTGGATCGGCTGGGCCTGGGGGCTGTATCTGCTTTATCAGCTGGTTACGGTGCCCTGGATTTACAAAGTATCCCTGGCGCTGTCCATGCTTCCCTTCGTGCTGTATTTCGGAAAGGATGCCTGGCTGCAGGCGAAAATGGATTATCGGCGGCTGATGCGGTGGATCAACCTGCGCAGGCAGTAAAAAAGCAAATAAACAAACAGAGCCGTTTCCGTGTTTGCGGAAGCGGCTCTGCTGTTTTATGCTGTTTCACAAAATCCCTTTTAAAAACTGTCCGGTATAGCTCTTTTTCACTTTGGCCACTTGTTCCGGGGTCCCTTCGGCCACAATGCTTCCGCCGCCGTCGCCGCCCTCGGGCCCCAGGTCGATGATGTAATCGGCGGTTTTGATGATGTCTAAATTGTGCTCGATCACCAGCACGGTATTGCCCGCGTCGGTTAAGCGCTGGAGCACCTGCACCAGACGGCTCACGTCGTCCATGTGCAAGCCCGTGGTGGGCTCGTCCAGCAGCACCAGGGTTTTCCCGGTGGCTCTGCGGCTGAGCTCCGTGGCCAGCTTCACCCGCTGGGCCTCGCCGCCGGACAGGGTGGTGCTGGGCTGGCCCAGCTTCATGTAGCCCAAGCCCACGTCGTACAGGGTGCGCAGCTTCTGCATGATGGGCTGATGGGCCTCAAATATGCCCATGGCTTCTTCCACGGTCAGATCCAGCACATCGGCGATGGAAAGGCCCTTATACTTGACTTCCAGCGTTTCCCGGTTGTAGCGCTTGCCATGGCACACCTCGCAGGGCACATAAATATCCGCCATGAAGTGCATTTCGATTTTCAAAAGGCCGTCGCCGGAGCAGGCTTCGCACCGGCCGCCCTTCACATTGAAGGAGAAGCGGTTTTCCTTGTAGCCCCGAATCTTGGCCTCCGGCAATTGGGCGAATACCTTGCGGATCAGATCGAACAAGCCGGTATAGGTGGCGGGGTTGGACCGGGGGCTGCGTCCGATGGGGGACTGATCGATATTGATGATCTTATCCAGCTGGTTCACGCCGTCGATGCCGTCATAGGCCGCTTTCCGGGGCCGGGCCCGGTTCAGCAGATGGGCCAGCGCGCCGTAGAGGATGGCATTGACCAGGCTGCTTTTGCCGCTGCCGGACACGCCGGTGACGCAGCAGAACACACCCAGGGGAAAGTTCACGTCGATATTTTTCAGGTTGTGCTCCTTCGCGCCGCGAACGGTGAGCCATCCTTGAGGGACCCGGCGGGTTTTCGGCACGGCAATTTTCTTTTTCCCGCTCAGATACTGGCCGGTGATAGAGCGGGGTTCCTTCATCACGTCCTCTACCGTGCCCTGGGCCACCACCCAGCCCCCATGCTCGCCAGCGCCGGGGCCAATGTCTACCAGGTAGTCGGCGGAACGCAGCGTTTCTTCGTCGTGCTCCACCACGATCAGGGTGTTGCCAAGCTCCTGCAAATGGCGCAGGGTTTTGAGCAAGCGTGCGTTATCCCGCTGGTGAAGGCCGATGGAGGGTTCGTCCAGAATGTACAGCACGCCTACCAGTCCGCTG
>JAUNMW010000089.1 GCA_030537395.1 Clostridia bacterium
ATCAAGGCCAAGTATGAAAACGGTGTGCTGAGCCTGCTGATCCCCAAGAAGGAAGCGAAGAAAGAACCGGAAAAGAAAACCATCCTGATCGAAGGATAAAATACAGCTTTCCTGCCCGCCGGAGCGATCCGGCGGGCTTTTTTGAGCCTGAGACGGTTTCTGTCCGTCCCCAAAACAAATATGCAGACGATCTCTGACATTGTGCTGATACAATGTAGATTTCGTCTGCTTGCTTTCTTTATCGTCAGCAGGGTTATCTCTTGTTTACGTCAATCCGATGAAAAAGTGAAGAAGTCATCGCAATCTAGAGTGTGTTTCTAAACTCATAATGGCTTAACAAAAGGGAAAAAAGATGCAAAAACCAAAAGGGAAGAGGAAACATGAACAGGAAAAAAAGAAGAATGAATAAGAGCACTGCAGGATCGTAGCTTTTTCCTTCCTCTTCACGTATTGTTGAGATGCAATCATTTGATGTGCATGGTTAAGAAATCTTTCGCAAACTGAGTGGAAATCCGGAATGGTTCGCCGGAATAAAACCCATGGCCTGCTCCTTCGACGACTTTCAGTTCCGCATGATCGTACACTGAAACGGCGCGTTCAGAATAGATGAGCGGAACAACGGTATCCCTGTCCCCGTGGACGATCAGCACATCCCGGTGATAGTTTGCAATGACCTCATAGATATCGAAAGACAAGGCGTCCCGGGCATAGATGGCGCTCACGCCAAAGGAAGGATCATCCTGAAAAACGTGCCCCGGTTCATCCCAGCCGGGATTTCTCTCCTTCGCATCATCCTGCAGCACGAACGCCGGGTAGTACAGAACCAGCGCCTGAATATCCTCGCGCCGGGCGGCGACATAAGCGGATACAAATCCGCCCTGGCTCTCGCCCAGAAGAAATACCTGTTTCGGATCAACGCAATCAAGCGCTTTGATCTGGTCGATGACCGTGTCCAGGGTGGCCGCCTCTGTCAATACGGATGTGTTCAGCATGCTCCTTGTATCCGGATTGCGGAGATTGAACGCATAGGCGGCAAAGCCTGCCTTCGCCAGTTCTTTGGCGATATTCCCGGTTATATACGTATAGTTGCCTGTGAACCCGTGTGTCAGGATGACGGTCGGAAACGGGCCTTCACCATTCGGAGTGTATAATACACCTTCTATAGAGGTTCCACTTTGTTCAATTGCAGGCTTCAACAGCATGGTGCTTTCTCCTTTTGCGCTGTGTATGAGAATTGTTTCCTGAAAAGGCGCGCGAAAATTCCTTCAGCGGCAGTCTTTTCCGAATACTTCCCATTCCGTCAGGGCGGGGAAAGCGGAGGGGTCGTCGCTTTTTTGCATTCTTTCCAGGCGCATCCAGCGCACGATATGGCGGCCCAAGGGAATGCGCTGCCGATCGCCGGTTTTGCTTAGGGAAAAAGAAATATCAGCGCCGTCGGACAGCACCGCGTGGCCAGCCACCCAATAGGCGTCATGGGGGAAATCCGCCCGCAGGGTCAAAGCCATTTCATCCACCTCAACGTCCCGGCCAAAATCCAGGCGGCACCAGGCGTCCTCCCTGGCGCCGATGCCCCAGCTTTGGAAAGGCCATTCGCCGTGAAATGTGTTCAGCCGCATGCCATCGATCACGTTCCGGGCGCAAAAGCACGCCTCGTTCCGCGTTTCCACGTTGGCGGTGCAGTGGGGATAAAAATCAGTATCTCCCCGCAGATCGGCGGGATTCAGCGCCACATTCCGGCGCGCAAAAATCTCCTTTTCCTCCATCGCCCGCGCACGGATCACATGCCGCCCGGCCTCAAACGTTCCGGGCGCGTAAGCCAGCCTGTGCTCCCCGATGGGAACGATCCAGGTCATTGTTTTTTGCGGCAGAAACGCTTCGCCCGGGGTCAGCGCCTGATCCATCTGCGCCAGCAGGTGCTCCCCGCCGGAAATGACGATCCGGTCCCCCGGCTGATACGCCCGATCCACACACAGCATGGCTTCCGTTTCGTGGGACGCGCGGGTGATGATCCGCCCGTCGTTGGTTATCACTTGAATTTCGATCATATCTGCCTCACAGCCACGGCATGAGGTCCGTGCCGTTCAGTTTCGCCAGGGCCTCCATCAGGAAATAATCGCCGTACACGATATTGGTATGCCGTCCCGCGCCGTCGTCATGGTAGCTGGCGGTGCAGTGGGTCAGCACGCCCAAACGCTGGTCCGTCCAATCGCAGCAATGCTCCAGCAAGCCGTCTACCAGCCGCAGCGCGGCATTGCGGTACGCTTCATCTCCCGTCGCCTTTTCCAACTCCATCAGGCCGCATGCGGCGATGGCGCCGGCGATATTGTCGATGCGTTCCTCCGTGTCCGGCTGGCAAAAATCGCAGTCCGTCAGCCCATCGGGCCGGATATGGGCCATGAAATTGGCGGCGATCCGCTTGGCGGCGTCCAGATATTCCGGCTTTTCCGTATTCAGATACGCCAGCGTGAACCCATACAGGCCCCAGGCCTGGCCCCGGCTCCACTGGGAGCCCAGGGCGTAGCCCTGGCCCGGATGCTCCCTGACCCGCGCCCCGGTTTCGGGGTCGAATTCGATGATGTGGCTCACCGAGCCGTCCGGCCGCAGGAATTCCCTGAGCGCGGTGTGGGCGTGCACGTCGGCCGCGTGCGCGAAGCGGGGATCGCCCGTTTTCCGGGAGGCCCAATAGAGCAGCGACAGGTTCATCATGCAGTCGATGATGGCAAATCCCGCCTGGGCAGGCTGGTTCCACGCCCGGATATAGCCCGCGGGATTGAACCTGCCCATCAGCAGGCTGGCTGCGTGCAGGGTGTCCAGGGCGGCCTGCTTATCTCCGGTCAGCTTGTGATCCGCCCCGCAGGAGAGCAGGTACATAAAGCCCACGTCGTGGTTCAGATGGGAAAAGATCCGGAATTCCTCCGTCAGCAGACTTTCCGCCCGCCGCGCCTCGATAAGACACCATTCCGGTTTGTCTGCGGCGTAGATTTGCCACAGGATGGCGGGATAAAAGCCCCCCGTCCACCAGCCGTTGCCATCGAAGGGAGAGGGGATCCAGGCCCCTTTCTCGCTCTTATAGGGGATGATGCCTTCCCGCGCCGCGATCCGGGCGCCCCGGCAGTATTTGTCCGCAGCTTTTTGAAAAGCCTCCTCATAACGATTCCGCAATGCGCAATACCTCCTGTGGCACAGATTGAACGGGGCAATCCCCTGCGTCGGCAAAAACGGCGCAGATCAGCACGCTTTCTCCCGCCGGGAGATGAGAGCGCAGCATGGGGATCACCGTGCGGGGATGCATCAGATTGGTGTTGGGCTCGGCGTGGATCACCTCGCCCGCTTCATATCCCTTCAGGGCGAAAATGGCGCTGGTGCCGTATGCTCCATTGGCCATGGCGCGATCCGCCTCCTGGGTCAGGGCGGAAGCGATCCGGTCGCAGGGCCGCGCACCCGCCCAATCCTTTTTCACGGCGAAAGCGCCCTCGGCGATTTCCAGGTCAAAATCCGCCCGGATCGTATGTCTGCGCACGTGCCACATGCCAACGGGCGCGATCACCGTTTCGATCCGCACGCCCTCCAGGGGCCGCCAGGTGAAGGAGACCCGCTGATCGGTCAAATGGAATTCGTCGCAGCCGCTTCTTTCATGCCACAGGCATTTGCCCGCCTGCTTCACCGCCAGCATGGAATCGTAAGCGCCTTTTTGCAGCGTGGTGGCTTCCTTGACCGTGGAAAAAGCGAATTGGGTGGAATAGGCGAATTTTTCGTATTTTTCGTCTTCGTGGGTATGCTCCCAGGCGTGGTTCCCGGCGGTATAGGCCACGACCTGACGGTTTTCCCTGTCCCTTGTCAAAAGCAGGCGCACCTGCTGATCCAGGAATATTTCAGGCGGCGTATAGGGCTTTTCCTCCGCCTGCCAAAAGGGATGGCTTTCCGGCAGGGCAAGGGCGAGAAAAATCTTCATGCCCCAGTAGGGCGAGCCGGGAGCGTTATATCCCTCCGCCACGCAAAGATTGGGATATCCGTAGCCCACCGTCAGGGCCCCACCCCGGTCAAAGATGGGCATGCCCAGCCACCAGCGCAGATTGCGAAGCAAAAGGCCCTTCGTTTCGCCCCAATCCATGCCCTGGCCGGTGACGCCGGCAAAGGCCATGGCGGAGAAGAACGCGCCCTGGGCAAAGCGATAGGTAAGGCTGCGGCCGTAGGGCAGGCCCCGGCCCTCCCGGTCAAACCAGCAGGCAAAGCGCGGCGCGATGGTCTGCGCCCGCTCGATAAAGCGATGGCAGCGCTGGGGATCGGCGTCCCGCATAGCGGCGGCGTAGATCAGGCTGTAATAATGAAAGCCCCAAAGCGTGTAATAATCCCGCTTGGTGGGATAATCGAAATACCAGCCGTCGCCCACATAGTGGCTCTCCATCATATCCAGGTCTTCCCGGAGCCTGTCTTCATCCACCGGGCGCCCCACCTTGAGAAAGCCAATGTTTACCAGGATGCGGAAAAAGCGCCAGTTGTTTTTCGGCATGTCGAATTGGTTGATCTGGTTGAGCCAGCGGCACAGGTTATCCTGCTGCACCGGCGTCAATTCCGCATAAAACCGATCCGGCACAAAGCACAGGCCCGTGCCGATGACCGCCATTTCCACCATCCGCTGGTCATAATCCCCGATGGTTCCCCAATATTCCGGATGATCGGGATCGGTGCCGTGGATGATGCCTTCCCGCCACAGGGGCCAGAATTCCTCCGCCTCTTCGCACCGGCCCGCCAGCATGGGCACCAGCGCCCACAGCACCCGGGAAAAGCCCTCCATGCCCGCCACGTCCTCGGGATAGTGGGCGGAGCCCTCCCCCACGATCAAACGGGCCTTGCCCGGCGTCAGGCAACCAGCCAGGGGCCGGATCATCTGCGCCGCCGCCCGGGCCATATCCCGACGGGTACGCAGCGGGTTATTCCACGCCTCGTTCATGCCAATCGCTCCTTTATCCATTCAATCCGATCACGGCAAACGCCGCGTCAAAGGCGCTGTCCGCGGGGGCCTCGCAAATCAGCCGCCACAGGCTGCCGGGAAAATTCCGGGCCATACGGGCGTCCTCCACCGGGATTTCCTCCACGGAAAACGCAAGCCCCGGCGGGCATTGCACCCGAATGCCGCCTGCCGTGAATCCATCCGCCGAGAGATCCGGCTTCTGCCTCAGCATAAAGACCCAGGAAACCTTGGCCGGCTTTTCCAGGACGATCCGATCCCGGAGGGAAAAACAGGCCTGATTCATCGCCATTTCCCGGTGCAGCGTTTTCACTCCGGCGTCTTTTCCGTAGGCGTCCGCCATATCCAGGGCAAGCCCGTCCGGAAGGTATTCCACGTTCTTTGCCGTGTGTTCCTTTCCCGGCTGCTGTTCCAGGCCGCTGATAAGGGGCAGATTATGATAAGCGCTCCGCACGTTCCAAAGGGTATATCGCTGGTCGGAAAAGGTTTTGGCCGTATAGGTCATGTTGCCCGCGTCCACGATTTGGGGCTGCTCCCCAACATAGAGCATAAAGGAGCCCACGTCGTTGTGATTGTGGCTTTCGCCGTTGTGGCCGCCTTTGCAGCACAGCGTCATGTCGCCCCTGCGCACCAGGCGCAATTGAAGATCGGGCAGCCACACATCCCGCGGCGCTTCCCGCGCCGCCGCTTCACCGGCGGGATGGAACAGAAGCTGCAGCAGCCTGCTGAAATGGGGCACGTCGTTCAGCTGATCGCAGAGCGATCCCCGCATGCAATTGCCCATAGCCGCCAGCGCCGCGTCGCCCAGTCGCTCGCCGGCGTATTGCAGCCGTTCGCCGGAAAGGAAAGGCCGGGCGTCACAGTCGGCAAAGTTGGCGAACCACCCGCCGCCGATTTCCGCCTTCAGAGGAAACGACAGGATATTGCGGATCTTTTCCTCCTGCCAGAAGGTCATTTCTCCGCTTGTCGCCCACTCCAGAAGCTCCAGACAGTCCAGCAGCGCGCCGCCCGCCATGTTCCAATAACCCGCGCCCTCGTCGCACCCGCCGTCCGGAGGCACTGTGTCTAGCCAGCGATCCAGCATCCGGCAGGCCCGGTCCAGCAGCGCCGCCAGGGCGTTCCGATCGTCAAGCCACGCGCAGGCGCACAGCATCACGTTGGATAGTATCCACGGCGTCCAGTTGCACAGATCCTTCCGGCGGACGCCCATCCACCAGAAATCGTCCGTTTCCATGAAGGGCCTGAGAATCCGGCGGGAGATTTCCCGCTTTATCCGGCGGCAGATTTCGGGCGTTTCCGCGTCCAGCCGGGTTTTCAGCAAATGCCGCACCAGGGAGAGGATCATGCCCGTCTGCGCGGAAAACAAGTCGATGTAGGGCTTTTCGGTGTCCGGCAGGGGATAATCCCGGGCCGCGGGAGCGCCGGGAACGGGATTCACGTTATGGGCGGAAATCACCCAGCTGCTTTCCTCGCAGATGCACCAGACGCCGTCGATCACGTCGTCCAGCGGGGCGTTTTCATCTGCGCAGCAGTGCAGCGCCGCGGCGCACAGCTTTCGCCTCCTGAAGAAATAGGGATCTTCATCCGCCCTTCGGCTGCCGCTTCGCACGAAGGCCAGGAAATCCGTGGCCTTTCGCATGGGATAGGGCTGGTTTGCGAAGGCTTTCGCCATATCCTCGATTTCGCGGGCATAACCCGCCGGAAGGCGTTCCCATGCCGTCCGCTGGTCCGCCGGCGGAAACGGGATGATCCCGCCGAAAACCAGCAGCTCCCGGAGGGGGCGCCGATCCAGATATTCGGAAAACATAAATCCTCCCGTGCCGATCAAAAGCCTTTCCGGAAAAGAAAGGCTTTTGACGGGAATGGTGACGCGGCGGAAAAAATCAGCCCTTCAAGCCGCTGGTGGCGATGCCTTCGATGAAGTACCGCTGCAGGCAGAAGAATACGATGGAAACCGGAACCAGGGAGCAGAGGGAGGCGGCCATGATCAGGTGGTAATCGGCGGAATACTGCTGGATGAAGCGGCGCAGGCCGACCTGGATGGTCTTGTTTTCGTCCCGGGTCAGGTAGATCATGGGTCCCATGAAGTCGTTCCAGGTATTGACGAAGGTGAAGATGACCAGGGTGGCGATGGCGGCCTTGGACAGGGGCAGCATGATGCGCGCCCAGATGCCGTACTCGCTCAGCCCGTCCAGCCGGGCGGCTTCGCACAGGTCGGTGGGGATTCCGCGGTAGAACTGCCGCATCAGGAAGACGCCGAAGGCGGAGAAGGCCTGCAGGACCACCATAGCCCACAGGGTGTCGTACAGCCCGACGGAACGCATCATGATGAACTGGGGCAGCATGTAGGCCTGCCAAGGGATCGCGATGGTGCCGATATAGGCCAGGAAAAGGGCGTCCCGCCCGCGGAACTCCAGCTTCGCGAAGGCGTAGGCGGCAAAGGAGGAGGTCAGGGTCTGCAGGAAGGTGACAACGACGGCGATGAAAGCGGTGTTTTTGAAATACGTCAGCAGGGAAACCTTCTGCCAGATCAGGGAATAGTTTTCCCAGTGCCAGGTTTCCGGCAGCCAGGTCATCGGATAGGAGAAGACCTCCCGTTCCAGCTTGAAGGAGGAGAAGAGCATCCAGGCAAAGGGAATCAGCGTGAAGAACGCCATGGCCAGCATCAGGATATAGACAACGGCCTTCAGGATCCGGTGGACCACCGGGTTGTCCCGGCGGATCGCTTTTGAGCGGAGAGCCTGTTCCATAACGCTTTCCTCCTTTCTCAGTCGGCAGAGAATTTCTTCTCGGACCGGAACTGGATAACAGTGACGGCAAGCACGATGATCAGCAGGATCATGGCGATGGCGCTTGCCTGCCCGTAACGGATCTTCGCGAAGGCTTCGTCATAGATATACGTAACCAGCATCTTGGTGGCGCGGCCTGGGCCGCCGTCGGTCATAATGGCCACCACGTCGTAAATCTTGAAGCAGGAGATGACCATCATAACGGAAACGAAGAAGGTGGTGGGGCGCAGCTGGGGAAGGATCACGTGGATGAACTGCTTCCACCTTCCGGCGCCGTCCACCGTGGCAGCCTCCAGCAGCTCACGCGGCACGCCCTGGAGGGCCGCCAGGTAGATGACCATGTAGTAGCCCATGTTCCGCCAGACGCTGACGAGGATGATGGACCAGATCGCCATGGTGCTGTCAGCGGTCCAGGATTTGTTGTAATTGACGCCCAGGGCCATGAGCATCTGGTTGATCGGGCCGTTCTTCATCAGCATGAAGGACCAGCAGACGCATATGGCGACCATGGAGGCGACGTAAGGGAAGAAAAAGACGGCCCGGAGAACCACGGCGCCGCGAACTTTGTTCAGCAGGATCGCCAGGGCCAGGGCGCAGACGATGGTCAGCGGAACGGTTACCACGGTGTAAAACACCGTGTTCTTCAGGGCGATTCCCAGGTCCACCCGGTTGAAGAAATATTCGATGCCCTTTTCCGACACCTTGGAGGCGTTGAAAATATTAGCGTAGTTATCGAATCCGACGAACCGGATCCGGGAGATATCCCCGCCGTTCCATTCAAAGAAGGAGAGGGCGACGGCAAGAAGGACGGGCACCAGGGTAAAGATGGCGAAACCCAGGAAGTTGGGCGCCAGGAAGGAATAGGCGACCAGCGTCCTTTTGCGCCGGCTCCTGCGCGCGGCGGGACGCTCCCTTGTCCGTACTGCGGTGGTCATGGTTTGGTTCAGCCCTTTCTCTGCGTTGCTTAAAGAGGGGACGCGCTCTGTCCCTTTTCAGGTCCGCGCCGTCGGCGCGGATCTGAAAAAAGACAAAGCGGGCAGAAACGGCAGAGCCTTTCCTGCCCGCGGAAGAGATTGCCGCTTCTTACTTGAAGAGGTCTCCCACACGTTCGTTCATTTCTTCCACGCCTTCTTCGGGCGTCAGTTCACGGGTCATGATCTGGGTGTGCACTTCATTCACGATGGTCTTGATGTCGTTGACCTTTTCCACGACCGGCCATTCCATGCCGACGAAGACGGGCTTCAGGGCAGCCTTGCTGTTGTCGTCAGCCGGGAAGCCTTCCACGGAGGCGAGCACGGAAACGACGCTGTCGGTCGCCAGGGCGGGACGGGTGCCGGTGGAAGCGGTGGCGGCGGAGCCTTCCTCACCGCCCAGCCAGGAAATGTATTCCCAGGCCAGATCCTTGTTCTCGGACTTGGCGTTGATCATGGCGCCGGTCAGGTTGCCGAAGGAAGAACCGGCAGGCACGCCTTCCAGGTGCGGGACGGATACGATGCCCCAGTTGAAGGGGGTGCATTCGCCGGTAGCCATATCGTTGATCAAGGAGGATACGAACCAGTAGCCCATGGGCAGCATGGCGATATTCCCCTTATAGAAGGAGCTCTTGTAGTGGAGGTTGGCGGCTTTCTGCTCAGCGAAAGCGGGGCAGGCGCCGGCGTCTTCCAGATCCTGGTAGAGTTTGTAGAAGTAGAGCAGGTCGCTGTACTCGCCGTCAGCCAGGGTGTTCTTGGCGTCGGCTACGGTCCAGTTGGCGACCGCGGACAGCCAGGTGTGATAGTAGGTGCCGTAGATATCCTTTTCGGGATCGGCCAGCTTCTTCGCCAGTTCGGCGTAGGCGTCCCAGGTGATGTCGTTGGTGGGGTATTCCACCTGCGCGGCGTCGAACAGATCCTTGTTGTAGAACAGGACCCAGAAGTCGCTGCGGAAGGGGATGGCGTAGAGCTCGCCGTCCACGGCGTAGTTCTGCTCGGTGCCGGCGAAACCGGCCAGGTCATAATTGCTGGCCGCAACACATTCGTTCAGGGGAGCGGCGAAACCCTGGGCAACCCAGTTGATCAGGTCCGGAACTTCCTTGACCATGAAGATGTCGCTCTTGTCTCCGCCTTCCAGCATGGTGGTGGTCTTCACAAAGAAGTCCTGGGAGGCAACGTCGATATACTCGATGGTGACGCCGGGGTGGGACGCCTCGAACGCGGCTTTCTGAGCGTCGAGGTACGGGGTGGTGGTGGCGTCCCAGGTGACGATCTTGAGCACCTGATCTTCCGCCAGGGCGGGAACGGCCAGCAGCGAAAGCATCATCATCGCCGCAAGCACAAGAGCCAATGTCTTTTTCATGATGGGATCCTCCTTTTTTTGTTATCGAAACGGACGCGCCGTTTTGATTCTCGGGTAGGTTGAAAACATTTACAAGCTGCCGCAGCAATCAAATACGGAAATTGTCTTTCACGATCAATTATATACCAACTTTCCCATGTGTCAAGCCCTGAAATGTAAATTTATCAAATAAATTATTGAAAATAAGTGTAAATAATTGAAATCGTTTTCATTTTTTTATTGAAATCGACAGACAGGCGTGCTATAATATACAGGAAGAAACGAAGAAACCCGGGAATGCGGCGCACCCGTCCGGGCAATCGGGAGGAAAAGCAATGAGCGAAAAACAGCCCACCATTGTGGACGTGGCCAGAGAGGCGGGCGTATCCATCGCCACAGTCAGCCGCGCGATGACCGGCGGCAGCATATCCGCCGCGACCCGGGAAAAAGTGGAGGCCGCGATGAAGTGCCTGCGGTATCGCCCCGGCGCAGTCCGCTCCGGCCAGAAAAAGGGCGGGGACCGGTGCATTGCCGCGGTGCTTTCTTCGCAGACCAGCCCGTATTACGCCGCCATGTGCGAAGGCATCACGGCGGAAGCCGCGCGCAGCGGATATCGGCTGCTGGTGCTTTCCTATCCGGAGGGTACGAGCTGCGAAACGGTGACGGAGGATCTGATGGATTTGCAGCCGGAGGGCGCGCTGCTGGCCGGCTTCGCGGTGGAAAGCAGCGTATCTCAGGATGTGACCCGTTCCTGTTTGCAGCGCATACAGCAGGCCATGCCGCTGGTGGCCATCGGCCCGCCCATCGAGGGCATCGAGTGCGCCCGGCTCACCTCCGATCCTTCCCAATGCGTGCGCAAAGCCATGGCCCACCTGTCCATGATGGGCCACAGAAAGATCGCTTTCGTGGGCGGCGACCGCAGCGCCCGTTTCAGCGTGATCCGTGAAAACGCCTATTATGAGGAGGGGGAACGCCTGGGCTGCGTCCGCGACTCCACCTACGTGATGCTCACCGGGTGCAACGCCCAGGCGGGAGAATTGGGCGTCAGCATCCTGCTGGGCAACCATCGGCCGCAGGATTATCCCACCGCCATTTTCGCCATCAACGATCTGGTGGCCCTGGGGGCGATGCGGGAATTGCAGCGCAGCGGCCTGAACGTGCCCCGGGATATTGCGCTGGTGGGCTGTGATAACGCCTTTTTCGCCCCCTACCTGACGCCGGCCCTCACCACCGTGGATCTGCACCCCTCCGAGCATGGCCGGGCCGCCGTGGCGGAATTGATCATGTCCATCAACGCGGGCCATCCCATTTCTTTCAATCAGTCCTTTGAAAGCAGCCTGATTGTGCGGGAAAGCTGCGGTGCGTCCATGGGTGTGCGCACCTTCGACAGGTGACCGTATGCGCATCCGGATGATCATTCCAAGATCACGTCGGCAGAGGCGACCCTGACCGGGCTAAAAATGCAGCCGGAAGCGAGAGCATCCAAAAATGCAAAAAAAACGGCTGTTTAAAATAATTATGGTTCTTCACGTTTTCTTAGGGTATTCCGCATAACAGTTCCCTCATCCGGTGATGAGGTGGATTGTTGGAACGCATACCCGGACTTTCCGTGAAGAACCATATTTTTGTGCAGAAAACGAAAATGGACAGGGTCCGAAAACCCAGGCGGGACAACGGTTTCCGGCGATCAGGAGTTCTCTCCTGAAACGGTCAGAACGGCAAATAGAAAGCGGCGACGGGAGTCGTAAGTCCGAATAGGAAAAGCGGCCTCAACAAGGAGGCACTGAACGCAGCGGAACGGCCGTCCCATTTCGCAAGGAATGGAGGAGATGTGCACACCCTGCGATCTGACCTGCAAGGTCAGCCCTTCACCGCCCCCGCGGCCACCCTTTTGATGATGTGCTTCTGGCAGGAGAGGTAGAAGATGACGATTGGGATCAGGCTGAGGACAATGAGGGCCATGGTTGCGCCAAGATCGACGCTGCCATAGCTGCCCTGGAGGTACTGGATGTGGATGGTATATGTTGGACAGTCCTCAGATCTTGCAAAGCGTCTCTCCCAGCACATAGCGGGTAAAGACTGGTGGGACAGTGCAATTATCCTAACCACCAAGGATGACAGTCTTCTGACCAAGTTGCATAATCATTGTAGGTGGGAGCAACTACAATGATGTTTTCCTCCGCTGCGATGGTGTCCCATCCGTTGCCTGTAACCTCTCCCTGAGGATCACCGGTAGTACAATTCAGGGCGATCACCAGCGGATAAGACTCTCCATCCTTCAGTATTTGGGGAAGATATGCGTAAACCGTCCCATGCTGATCCAAAACATAAGTATCCATTCTTGTTTCTTCCGCTATTGCTGCGCTAAATGGCTGTACCGCACAGCAAATCAGCCATGCGGTCAGCAAAACGATGATTCTGTTTTTCATGTTATTGCACCGAGAGGGTGATGGTCACATCGCCGTTGCTCAGGAGCGTCCGCATTTCCTCGGGGGTCTTGTCAGTGATGTGTCCCAGCCGGGTATAGGCCCAGGAGTTGCTGCCGTAGAACACCACCAGCTGATTGCTGGAATACAGCACGATGTCTCCGGAAGAAGTGCTGGTCTGCACATCACTGCTGGGCAGGCGCTGGCCGATGGAGCCTACCTGTTCAAAGCCGCCGTACATGGACATTTGAATGGTCAGGCCATTTGCTGCCAATTCCTTCAAGGCGGCGACGGATTCATTGTTTTCCCAGGCTACGGTGACCGGGGTATTGTTGATCTTCATCTGCATCATGGTTTCTTCCTCCTCTTCGCTTTCGCCAAGTTCGATCAGAACGTCATAGCTGCCGTTCAGCGCCGCGATGTCCGCCAGCGGGCAGGTGATCACGCCGATGTTCACCTGACTGCCGTAGATCTCGGATTCGTCCTGATCCTCAAACAGGATCGTAAAGTAAGGCGCGTCGGTGGCGTAGTCGATATCGCCGTTCAGCCAGCCGTAATGCTCTTCTTCTTCATTGTAGGGCAGATCCTCGGTCACGCCGCAGAAGTCATGGGAATAGCGGCTCATGTGCTGGGTATAGGGCAGCTTGGCAATCAGCGCCTGGGCGGTTTCGCTGTCATTCAGGACACCGGGGATCACGGTGTCGCCAAAGTGCAGCAGGATTTTCGTGCCGTTCTCCAGCGGCAGGCGGGTCGGCATGGTGGGATCATCGGTCTGCATCTGCGCGCCGTCCTTTGCCACACGCTTTCCGCTTTCGGCAGAAGCGGTCAGGCACACAGACAGCATCATCAGGATCACCAGAATCATCATCATAGTGCGTTTCATTTTTGTATCCTCCTCATTTTATCGTGCTTCGCACATATTCTCTCACTTCAGTTTCAGAGCTGCCGGGGTCAAATCCGGAAACCGCCACGCCTCGAACCACGGTGGCGTTCGGCTGCAACTGTTGAATCTTCTCCACGGTATCCGCAAAGCGGCTGCC
>JAUNMW010000367.1 GCA_030537395.1 Clostridia bacterium
TGTTGTTTGCGTTTTTTATGCAGTTTTGTTCGCAAATCTACGAAATAAACGGAAACGCTCTACTATAACGATGAAAATCTGATGTTTGCCAGTCTGGCATCGAACAGAATATTCAGTCTGCGGGATTGTATGGGGATGCGGATGTTATAAGTGAGTAATTATTCAGCAGTTGTCGCTATACAGATGCTATTATTTGCTATATTCAAGCATTATGGAACCAATAGTTGTAAGTAGAAAACCTTGCAAATGCCAGAAATGTGGCGGCAAGGTTGTCAAAATAGTCTATGGAATGCCGACTCCAGAGCTATATGAACAGGCTGAGCGTAAGGAAATTGTTCTCGGAGGCTGCTGTATTCACGAAGATGGAGACCCTCAGTGGGCCTGCGTTGAATGTGAGCAAGCCTTTATCAAGGAATAAATCAACAGTCAAAGCAGAACCGCTATGTTGGGAGCGATTGCCGGAGACTTGGCTGCTTGGACTTACGAGAATGACAGAGAGTGTTTCTATGCATCTCTGACATCCAAAGATGCCGTACTTTCCAATTTGGGAAAGACGGCATTGGACACCGCATTGTGGAGTCTGGACAGAAGACAAAACGGCTGCATCGAGCTGGAGATACAAGCTCCTCTCAATCCTACCGGTTATGCTGACAGGCTGATAATGTTGGCAAACCTTGCATGGTACAATGAGAATCCGCAGGCATTGATAAAATCGGCAAAGGAGATTTTCTACGATGACAAAGAAGGAATGTATGCAGGAAACATCATTGTTGAACTCATTCGGAGCCTACATATAGGAAATTCCAAGAAAGAGGCATTGTCAGGATATTTCGGAAAGATATTCGCCCAAATGAAATCTGGCTGGCAATGGAAGGATTCAAAGCCGACAGACGGATTGTTGACATATCTGATGAGAGCCTGGTATTGTTTTGAAACGGCTTGGGATTTCACATCAGCGATACACAACGCGGCACGATGGCCAGATGTTGACAGGCACCTTCTATGCAGTCTGACAGGGGCATTGGCTGAAGCTATGTATGGATGTGAATACAGGCTTCTGAAAGAGAAATACGGAAGCAACTGGTACAATTTCATAGAATATCCGGATGCGATAAACGAAGGTGTGCTCAGAATAAAGGACTACCAATATGAAAACCGCAATTTCTTCCCGAAAAACAGTGCTCTGACAAATGTCGAAAGGCATATCTGGACACACTACGATAGCAGCTTTGAAAACAGACAATTCAGCCCGGAAGACTATCGCAGACATATTCGTTCATCCCATACAGGTTGGGAATACCGCTATGGAATCTATCTTAACGATGGTTGGGTATATGTATACCGCAGTGCAGTCCTGCTTGCAAGATTCCGATATGTTCAGGAGGACCGTTTCTACACCATCAAGGATGTTCAGAAAAGCGACCAATCGCAAGAAGTCCCTGATATCGCAATCGGGGAAGCACTCAAAGGTGTACCGGATTACAGATAGAAAGGAGAATGGGCAATGCCTGTCCCGAACTGGGGCATTATCTCCCAACAGCTTGCGATAAAGTTCGAAGACAGATACAAGTTGCTGTAGATTTGTTATATTTACACCGATAAATCGCAATTTATTTATGAAGAACTACTTTATCAGGGCAATTATTACAACTGTGGCTTACATAATCGCCTACTTGTTAATTGATTTTATTCTCGGAGATATGCATTCTTTTTGGTCGTATGCAATACAGACTGTAATCTTTTTTATTGTAGTCTGTGTGATTTTTTATTACCATAATGGACGCAAGAAAGTTGATAAATAAATTCCAATTTAACAAATTGTATTATGGAAACCTGGAAAATTATCACTAATGTAGTTATTACAGTCATCATCCTTGCCCTTACTGTTGTAGTTATAGTTGATTATATCAAACATAAGGATGATGAGTCTATTTCAGCAGAAAACTTAAAGCATCTGAGGAAAAGCCATTTCATTTTTGCTATGCTGGTTGCCATCGGACTTCTCTATTCTCACATCTGCAGATTCTTTATCTGACAAATTCGGATTTATCAACAACCTTGACACAGTTCAGCTGACGCCCCATAGAAAGCGGTCAAGCTCGTCTTCCTCCGCTTCGCTCCGTAAGACCAGCTTGGCTCCAGCCCCTACGCCACTATCGCGGCTACGGGACTTCCACTCTATAGACTCCGCGCAGAAAGACTCCGTGCCTTCCTTTCAGGAAGTCGCGGAGACTTTTGTCTGCGCTCCGATTAAACGCCCGGAAAGACAGTGGCCATTGCCGAGTGTAAGGAACCGCCGTATGCCGAACGGCACGTACGGTGGTGTGAGAGGTCGGAAAACGAAAGTAGGAAGAAAACTTTCGTTTTCCTCCTACTCGATTTCTGGACCTTGCTATAATGTTACCCTCAATTCCGCAAACTTCCAAAAGTTTTTGCGTAAAAGTGTGATTTCTTA
>JAUNMW010000368.1 GCA_030537395.1 Clostridia bacterium
GGTCCGGGGTGAAACCCCGGCGTATCCTCTTTTTTGTCTTGTTTCACTCTTTAGAGCACGCATCTTAAGAAGATTTCAGTATAAATAATCCGCACCTTGTGCGCTGTTTTCTGTACTCTTGAACGAAGTAATAGAATTGCGCCTCTAGCCCTTCCCGGACCCGAGGCTTGGCGTTAATGGATGGCGTTTACGATCTCCGTCAGTTTATCTCTGTTATAAAATACATCCGGATCGGACAGATACACGTCCGGGACTACGCCGACATCCGCATCGTACCAGGAGCCATTTTTCAACGTCACCACGGTTCTGAAACCGGAAAGCGTGAAAATGGTGTCCCAGCCGGTAACGGAAGGAGTCACGATCCCGCTTCCGCCCTTGGTAGTTTGGCCGATCATGGTTACCGCGCCGCTCATTTTCATCATAGCGGCGGTCATGTTCGCGCTGGAGAACGTCAAGGGAGAAATAAGGCAGAACAGCTTTTTCCGTCCCCGCAGGGAATCCTCCTCCGTAAATTGATGATCCCGGTTGATATCCGCCTTGTACTGTCCCACGCCCAAGGCCCCGGTGAAGGAATTGGCAATGGTCACATATCCTTCTCCCAGGAACCAGCTGAGCACGCAGGCCGCGGAATTCACGTCCCCGCCGGGGTTCAGGCTCAGATCCAGCACCACATTTTCGATGGGGCTGTTTTCCCGGTTGATCTGTGCGTGGGCGTACAGGATCTGCTCCACGGCGTCCCTGTACCCAATATTGTTTGGATCCTCCAGGCTCATGGAATAGAAACGATCCGAATCCACGGCCGTATTCATCGCATACAGCGTCAGATAGGCAGTATTGCCGGATTCTGCATAAAATTCCAGACCGTCTGAGCCGCTTTCCGAAAACGCCTGCTCAAAGGCCGCGGCATTTTTGTAATAAATGGCGCTTGATAAGCTCTGGCCCTCAAAGCTTTGTTCCGCCTCAAAGCCGGTCATCCAAGAAGAAAAATTGAAGTTGCTGTGAAAATCGTCCAGTGTAAACCGGATCACGTCCACCAGGGCCTGATCCGCTTCCGCTGGGTCGGCGCTGAGCAGCATTTCTTCATAGCCGTTGTTCCGGAAAAAGCCCCGGAAGCTGTCGATGTGATGGCTGCTTTTCAAGCCGTAGAAGAAATCCAGCATCAGGCATAACTCATTGTAGCCGTATTCCGCCAGCTCGGGCGAACGCTTCGCAGGCTGCTGGGCAAAATAGATTTCGCCCAGCTCAGAGGGCGCGTCGGAATATCCGAACATCGTATCTCTTGCGCCGATAAACACCGCCGCGCCGTTGCAGCAAAGAATTTTCGCGGGGGCCTTGGGCACCCACATCAGGAAATCAAAGGCGGTATGCAAGGGAAGCAGGTATTTTCCATCCTGATGGATCATCGGAATACCATAATCCAAAAGCGGCAGGGTCTTAGGGCCTCCCAACCGGCTGACCTTGGGATTATAGACCCGCTGCAAAAAATCCAGCTCGTTCGTTTGAATCTCAAAGGGGGAATAAGCCGGATCCTTCCCAAAGGTGTCCATGCAGGTATAAGTCAGCGTCCCAAAGTTAAAATCGATGATCACCTGGGATTGTTGGGGTTGATATGCGCAGACAAAAACGCCGTCTTCGTCAGCACTGCAGGCATAGTCTTCCTTGACCTCCGGCTCCGCCCCGAAGGGGTCCCGGGAGTCGAATGTATCCACTTTGTTCACCAAGTCCACAAAATCCGAAAGCTCCACATAAGGAAGATCCTTCACCCCGTCCACATAATACAGCGGATAATCGGGAATCAGCACCATTTCCTCCGCGGATCGCCAATCCTGGAGATCGGTGCAGTAAACCGGAACGCTTCTTTGTTCAATCCTATGAGCGCCAGCCTCTGCCAGGGATGGAACCGGCAGCAGCGTCAGCAGGATCAGAAACATCAGGCATTTTTTCATCTGCTATTCCCCTCGCAATTTCAACCTTTCTTTTGCATTGTATTCAAGTTCTTCTATCGCTTCACCCGGCGACCGCATTCCATTATATAGCCGCAGCAGCCTTGACTCTCCTTATAGGAAAAGCGCCGAAATCTGTTTCCGACGCTTTTCCTGTATGGTATGACTGAATCAAAGATTCATTATACTTCCTGCTTCGCGCCGCATTCGGGGCAGAACTTGGCGGTGCGGGGGATCTTGCTGCCGCATTCGGCGCAGAACTTGGTTTCGCCGGCGGGCACGGCCTGCTGCTGGGCAGGGGCGGCCTGCTGGGCGGGATTGAACGCGCCCTGCATGGTCTGGGCCATCATGGCGCCAACGCCCATGGTAGCGCCCAGGCCCGCCATGCCGCCCGGATTGTTGGCGGCTTCGCGCATGGCCTCCGCGGCCTGGAACTGGGTGTACTGGTTCAGATCGCCCACCACGCCCATGGAGGTGCGCCGGTCCATGGCCTTTTCCACT
>JAUNMW010000090.1 GCA_030537395.1 Clostridia bacterium
AAGTCCCCTGGCGCAGGTCTGGGGGCGCGCAGCCCCCAGCGTAACCCCTTTAGTCTAAACTGACTGAGTAACTTAAAGGGCGCTTGAAACCAATAATTCTTCACTGCCCAGCGCGTATGTTTGATTATAAATCTGCAAGGGGAGAGAATCACCCTCTATGATCTGGAAGGAAGTTTGATCGCGTTCCATACGGATGCGGATCACCCGGCCCCGGTAGAGCACGGAGAAGCAAAGCCGCTTCCAGCGATCCGGAAGCCGGGGGGCGAAGCGGAGCCGGTCCCCGTCGCTGCGCAGGCCGGCGAAGCCGTACACGATGTTGTCCCAGGCCAGGGCGATGCTGGTGATGTGCAGGCCTTCCCGGGTGTTGCGGTTGTAGTTGTCCAGGTCCAGGCGGGTGGCGTAGCCGAAGAAGCGCACGGCCTCCGCCATCTTGTCCAATTCCGCCGCCAGGATGGAATGAATGGCGGGGGACAGGGAGGATTCGTGGATGGTACGGGGCTCGTAGAATTCATAATTCACCCGCTTTTCCGCTTCGGTGAAGGAAGAATTGTACAGATACAGCATCATCAGCACGTCCGGCTGCTTGATCATATCGGTGCGGTAAATCCGATCGTAGGACCAATGTTCGTACAGCGGGAATTCCGTCACGGGAATGGCATCGATGTCGGTATGGGGCAGGTTGAAATAATCGTCGTGCTGCTCGATCAGCCCGCTTTCATCCTGGAGGATGAGCATATCATCGGCGATGGTTTTCCAAAGAAGGATTTCCCGATCATCCAGCGCCGTTTTTTGGATCAAATCGGCATACGCCTGAGGCCGCTCCTGCCGCATGCGATTCAGCGTTTCCGCGGCGAAGCGCAGGGTGCGCATGCCCATATAATTGGTATAGGCGTTGTTGTTCACCATCATATGGAATTCATCGGGGCCCATGACGCCGAAAAAGCCGTACTTCCCTGTGCGGTTCCCTTTCGCGGCCCGGCTGGCCAGGAACCGGGCGATCTGCAGCAGCATTTCCACGCCGTAATGCCAAAGAAATTCCTCATCTCCGGTCACGCGCACATAGTGCCAGATGCCGTAGGCCACCGCCGTGCTGGGCTGCAATTGCAGGCTGGCATGCTGCCAAAGGGCGCAGGCCTCCTTGCCGCTCTGGGTGGCGATGGGATAGCAGGCCCCCTTGCAGTCCAGCATCTGAGCCCGCTCCAGGGCCTGGGGCAGGGTGTTGTAGCGGAACAAAAGCAGATCCTTTGCCGCGGCGGGGTTGGTAAACAGATAGAAGGGCAGGCAGCAGGATTCCGTGTCCCAGAAAGCGTGGCCGTTATAGGCTTCGCCCGTCAGGCCCTTGGCCCCGATGTTGTGGCGCATGCTGCCGCCGTTGTAGGTCTGTGCCAATTGGAAGCTGCAGAAGCGGATGCCCTGCTGCTCCGCGGCCACGGCCTCCGCCGTATCTTTCCCGGAGGGCTCGATTTGAATATCCGATGTGCGCCAGTAGGCTTCCCAATAGGCTTTTTGCGCCTGCAGCGCTTCATCCAGAGACACCCGCTCACTGTCTGTCAAAGCGGCAAGGCCATTGGCCCACAAGGAATCTCCCTGACTGCCGTCAAACAGGATCACCGTCCGCTTATCCACATGGGCGGGACGGCCCTGCTCCAGAGTCAGGGAAGCGCTGAGGGAAGCGGTTTTTCCTTCCGCGCTGGCCTTCGCTCCGTCTGGCAGCGACACCAGCGCGCCCGCGAACAACTCCTGCCCGGACCGGGTGGTGCGGGATTGCAGCAGCATTTTTCCCGCTTCCGCCTCTGCGCGGGTATCCTGCCAGTAGCATTTGCCGTAGCCTTCATGGATCACATCAAAAGAAAGGGATGAGGTAAACTCCGCAGCGCCGGAAAAATTCAGCGCTTCCAAAGTGATTCGCTGATAGGCCCGTTCCCGGTGCACCATATCCAGGAAGCGAAGGAAGGTGAGGCGCAGTTCTTTGCCCGAGGCCGTTTGCCAAACGAAGCTGCGGGTCAGCGTTCCTTCCCGCATGTTCAGCTCCCGCCGGAAATCCCGGAACCGGACATGGCCCAGATCCAAGGCCTCCCCGTCCAGCACGATGTCCGTTTTCAGCCATTCAGCGGAGGGGATCATGAAATGGGTTTCATCGATGATGCCCCGATAGGAGCGCCCGATGGGCTCCTTATCGTAAACGCCGTTGGTGTAGGCTCCCCGCAGACTGTCAACGCTGCCGCCCTCATCAAAGCACCCCCGGACCCCCATATTTTCATTGGCCAGGGAAAACACCGATTCGCTTACCCGCGAATAAGCGGGATCGAAGCCCTCCTCGATCACCTTCCAGGGATCGATTTTGAAATATACATCCGCAGCCTTTGCCATAGCAAACTCCCTCTTTTTACAGTCTGATCCAGAATCAGACAGGATGGAAACAACCCGTTGAAGATCACAGAGTTCAGATGAATGTAGATGCTTTTCATGCAGCGAATGATTGACGAAATTAATCTGCACTCTGTTCTCTGAACTCTGTACTCGCTTTTAGCCCTTATCCCTTAATGCCCACGGAAACCGCGTTCTCCGTTAGTTGCTTTTGGAAGATGAAGAACAGGATGATGGGCGGGATCATGGAAAACACCACGGAGCGCATCATGGTATCGGCGTTCACGGTCTGTTCCGTGCTGAATACGAATAGGCGCACCATCACCGTTTGCTTGTCCCCGCCCCGGAGCACCAGATAGGGCAGCAAAAAGTCCGACCAGGCGGCGTTGACGGCGAAAATGGCGATCACCGCGCAGATGGGCTTGGACAGGGGCAGCACGATGCGGAAAAAGGTTTGCAGCTGGCTGGCCCCGTCGATGCGGCTGGCCTCGATGATGGAAAGGGGCAGCGATTCAAAAAACTGCACGAACAGGATCACATACATGGCGTTGGCCCCGTAGGACAGCCAAAGGGGTACGAAGGAATTGCCCAGGCGCAGCTTCTGAATGTTCATGAACAGCGGCACGATGCTGATGGTGGCCGGCATGAGCAGCGACAGCATCACCAGCTTTTTCACCACGCCATGGCCCTTGGGCTTTAGAATGCCGATGCCATAGCCCAGCAGACCATTGAAAATCAGGGCGCAGACCACGCTGCCCACTACGGAAATAAGCGAATTCAAATAGTTTTTCGCAATGCCCAGCTGGGACCAGGTGAGCGCGAAGGGCTCCAGACTGAAGGATTCCGGCCGGATGGACGTGCTGGACACGAATTCTTTCAGGGTTTTAAAGCCCGCCAGCACCACCCATACCAGCGGGAACACCGCCAGCACCACCATCAGCAGGCACAAAAGGATGATCACGGCGTAACCGATTTTGACGGAAGGGGAATGCAGATCGTATTCCCGGATCACGCCGGTAAAAGGCACTTTCTTCATGGCGTTCTCCCTCCCCTCAGTCCCAATCGGATTCTTTGCGGTTGAAGTAGGAATAAATGGCCGTCATCACCAACAGGATCAGGGTGACGATCACCGCCACGGCGGAGGCCTTGCCGTAATTCATGGAGCCGCCGAAGGCATACTGCCACATGAGCTGCATCAGGGACAGGGAGGCGTTGTCCGGGCCTCCCTTGGTGAGCACCATGGGCTCGTACATGATCTGGAACACGGAAATGATCTGCAGAATCAGCAGCGTGCCCGCCAGTTTCCGGATGGAGGGCAGCAGGATATGCACGATCCGGTTCCAAACCGTGGCCCCGTCGATGGCCGCGGCTTCGTACAATTCGGGGCTCACGCTGGCCATGCCCGCCATGTAAATCAGCGCCGTGGCCCCACAGCCCTTCCAGGTGGCGATCACAATGATGATGGGGATCACCCATTCCGCCTTCGTCAGGTAGGATTGGTTCGGTACCCCCAGCTTGCCCAGCAGGATATTCAGCACGCCGGATTTTTCCCCGGAAAAGAAGGCCGACCACAAGATGATCACGGCCAGGCCCGGCAGCATGTTGGGCAGATAAGCCGCCGTTCTGAAAAAGCCTTTTCCCCGCCGGGTTTCGCCGATCAGCATGGCTAGGATGATCGGCAGCACAAAGCCGATCAGCAGGGACCAGAAGGTGTAGGAAAAGGTGTTCATCAGGGCCTGCATGAAATCATCCTTGCCCGTTACACTGATAAAGTTGTCCAGGCCGATGAACCGCACCAGTTCCACATTTCGGGTTTTGTACAGGCTCATGCGGATGCTTTCAAACAGGGGCTCCCACACGAAGAAGGTCATCAGGATCAGGCCGGGCAGCATGATCAGCCAGGCCTTGAAGTTTTCCCCCGCTTTGGCGTGGGACCGGATGCGCTTTTTCGGAATGCTCATAGGTCTTCCTCCCCGGGAAAAGGGTATTTTGAAGAAACATGCCGGTCAGGACTGAGCGCAACCGGCATGTTTCTTCAGATCATGGATCAATAATCGTTGATTTCGTCGTCTAGATATTCCTGGAAGGATTCTTCAGCCTGCCGCAGGGCCTTCACCACGTCGGCCCCCTCCCGGGTGATCATGCGCTGGATCACGGCGGTGAGTTCCCGGTACAGCTGCTGGGCGAACACGGGCTCTTCGGACTTCAAGGTGATGGTGCCTTCGGACAGGGAATCGAAGAAATCGCTGTACAGGCGCATATCCACATTGCAGTATTCATCCACGATGGCCTGCTTGGCGGCGTTGTACGCATCATCGTTCCAAGCGCTGATGGCGGGGATCACGGGGGCCCCCCGGTCCCGCTTGGCGGCGTAGTCGGCCCGCATGCCCGCCACGATCTGGTCGTCCAGGAAGGGCAGCTTGCCCAGGATCTTCAAATAAGCCATCAGAGCCACGCCCTGATCCTTGGTAATATCCGGCGCGAACATGTAGCAAGTGCCGCCGGCCAGGGCATAGCGGCCCGCATCCCCGGCGGGGAAGGGAATCAGCGCGAAATCCTCCACGGGCAGGCCCTTGTTGGCGGTAGGCTGATCCACGGAATCGTCCGCGGCAAAGTTCATGGCCGCTTCGCCGGTGCCAAGCAGGGTATGGGCGCCTGCCCAGTCGGTGGTGGTGGCGTCGGCGTTGAGGATATCATACTTCCAGCGCAGATCCCGCATGTATTCCATGGCGGCGATGCACTCCGGCGATGTGAAATTGCACACCCAGCGGCCGTCCTCATCCTGATATTCCAGGGCGCTGTCGCCAACGCAGCCGAAGTTCCAGGCGATATTGGTGAACAGCCAGCCGCCGTAGGTTTCGCTGGCCGGGAACACCAGGCCGGCTTTGCCGGTTTTTTCTTTGATGAGCTTTCCGTATTCCGCCAGCTCCTGCAGCGTTTTGGGATAGACGGGAAGCCCTTCTTCATCGATCAGGCCCGCTTCCCGGAACAAATCGATGTTGATGTGCATGCCCAGCACGTAGCCGTCCCGGGGAAGGCCGTAAATGCGGCCGTTTTCATCCGCCAGCATTTCCACATAGGCGGGGCTGAACTTATCCAGTACGCCGAACTGCTCCAGCGCGTCCGTTACGTCGCCCACCAGGTGCTGGCTGATCAGCAGCTGGGGATCGGTAAAGGGGGGCTGGAAGATGCTGGGCGCGGTGCCGCCCTTGGCCATGGCCACATAGTTGCTCAGGGTGTAGGAATAGTAATCCGGCACCAGCGTCACCTTGGGGTACTGCACGGCCATGGTGGCCTTGTAGCCCTCAAACAGCGCCTTTTCCGCCTCCGCGGCGGTGTCCGGCGGCCAGTTGCCCAGGGTGATGGTGCAGCTCAAATCCGCATCGATCACACCGTCGGCTTCCGCATAGCCGCAGGGCACGGCGGAAATCAGGAAGCAAAGAACCAGCAGCAGCGAAATCCATTGACAGCGCTTGTTCATTTTCCAATCCTCCTTCGCAAGACCTTGCATTGTGTCAATTTGTTAGTTTAACGCTAAACTATATGTATATTATAGCCGCTTCCCGCCCATTTTGTCAAGGCCGTTCGAGCGGGTTATGAAAAAATATTTGCGGGGGGGCAGAACTACAAACAGGAGGCGCAGAAAAGAGAACAGAGTTCAGAGCATAGAAATAGAAAAAAGAGTACAGAGTACAGATTAGATAGTCTTTCATGCGAATAGTGCAAAACGCAAGCTTGCTGTCATTTCGCTGATATCATCGACTATTCAATCTGTACTCTGAACTCTGTACTCTTTATACAGCACCAAGTTTGTTTAGTCCGAGAACACGATGGTGGTCACCGACCGCGGGGCCAGGGTAAACGCGGTGTTGCTCACCCGCTCGGTGATTTTCACCAGATCCCGGGAAGCGGAGGTTTCGTAGGCCACGATGGAATCATAGGCGGAGAAGGAGCCGTTCAGCTTCACGGGCTTTTCGGCGATGGAATCATTGATCAGCACAACAGCCAGTTTGTTTTTCCCGTATTCCTGGCCCTTGAAGGCTACGGCGCTCAAATCATCGCCGCCCTCCACGCTTACGCGGGTAAAGCCGGGACGGATATAGCGGCTGTAATTGCCGTAGGACCACAGGCGCTTGAGAGGCACCAAAGAAATGTTCCCCGCGCCGTTTTCCGCGGCGTACATGAGCCCGTCATGGTACCCACCGGGGGCAACGCCCACCCAGTTGCACCAGGATACGGCGTTCAGGACGCGCAAATCCTCCGCTAAGGTTTTGGCCAGCACGATGGCGGAATCCATGCCGAAATCGGACCCGTTCACCATTTCGCACCATTCGCTCATGCGGATTTTCTGCGTGTGCCCCTGCACCTTCATCCAATTCATGAAGGAAATTTTGCTTTGGGTATCGCTCCAGTAGGAATGGCAGTCCACGGCGGAAAAATGCGCGTTCAGGCGCTGATTGTTCAAAAGGGCGCTGACGTACCTGGTGGTCTGCCCGCCCCATTCGCCGCTTTCCGGGCCGGACAGCTCCACGCCCGCCAGCTTGGGCCGCGCTTCCAGCTCGTCCAGGAACGCAAGATACACTCCGGCGATCTGGGTGGGCTCGTAATGGCAGCCCTCCTGATTTCCGGCGTACCAATCCCACTGGGGCTCGTTGATGGGAGAGATGAATTTCACGGGAATGCCCATTTCGATAAAATGCTCCGCCACATCGCAGCAATAGGCGGCCCAGGCAGCGTAATTCTCCGGGTCGATGTTGCTTTTGCCCTGGCCCTGGATCATTTGGGCGGTGCCGTTTTTCGTCAGCCGCTCCAGGGGGCTGTTGCAGAACAGCACCACTTCCTTCGCGCCCAGATCGGTCACCTTTTGCAGGAACCAGACCGCGCCCTCATCCTTGCTCCAATCGTATTCCCCGGGAGCGGTTTCAAAGCTTTGGGCCCGGCGGTGAATGTCAGCATAGCTGCCGTTTCCGCTGCCGGCGCTGCCAGCGCCCAAATTGTAGCGGTAATTGGTAAGCCCGATGCCGAAATTCCGGTCGTACAGCAGCGTGGCGATCTGATCCCGTACCGTGCGGCCCGTATTGTTATAGGGCGCGTCCCACAATCCCATATACTGGCTCCACCAGCAGCCGCTGGTGCCGAAGGATTCCATGGTTTGATAGGTGATATTTTCATCAATGGTCATCTGCGTTACCTCGGCGTAAACCGGCGTCGTCAGCAGCGCGCCGCACAGCAGCGTCAGCGCCAGAACGCAAAGTATTCTGTTTTTCATAGCGGCCTCTTTTTGCTTCATTTTATCTTTCTCTATAGGACGCAAACATAAGCGCTCTGCGGTTCGTTTACGCCTGCTGAAGCGACTCCATCACGGCGGCCAGGGTTTTTCCGATCGGCGCGTCAATGAGCAGATCGGCCCGCCGGTCCATGGAGGTAGGCGATTTATTGATGATCACCAGGGGCCCGGAATAATCCTCCACAAAGCCTGCCGCGGGATAAACGGCCAGGGACGTGCCGCCGATGATGAGCAGATCGGCCCGGGCAATGGCGTCGATGGCGCCTTCGATGGCGTCCACCGGCAGCTGTTCCCCATAGAGCACCACGTCCGGCTTGATCACGCCGCCGCAGCCGCAGCGGGGAACCCCTTCGCTGCGCAGGATATCTTCCATGCCAAAGGCTTTCCCGCAGCGGGTGCAATGATTCCGCAGAACGGAGCCGTGCAGCTCGATCACGTTTTTGCTGCCCGCCGCCTGATGCAATCCGTCAATGTTCTGGGTGATCACGGCGGCAAGGATGCCCATCTTTTCCAGCTCAGCCAGCGCTTCATGGGCGGGATTGGGACGGGCCTGGGGGCACAGCATCTTCTGACGGTAAAAATCATAGAATTCAGCGGTTTTCAGCCGGAAAAAATCATGGCTCAGAATGGTTTCCGGGGGATATTTCCACTGCTGGTGGTACAGGCCGTCTGTGCTGCGGAAATCCGGGATGCCGCTTTCGGTGGATACGCCGGCCCCGCCGAAGAATACGGCGCGCCTGGCGCCATGCAGCATTTGGGCCAATTTTTGCACATTTGAGGAATCCATGCTCCCGCCTCCTTTTTGTGCATATTATGACGCGGGTGTTTTGAAAAGTCAATAGATAATGAAATCATTTGGTTCAATTCGTCCCAACGAGTACAATTGTTGCACGAAGAAAAACGCAAATATTTGTTAGTTTTTCAGTCTGTTCAAAATTTGGAAAAGCATGTATAATAGAGGCACCTGGTAGGGAAGGCGAATGCCGTCCCTCGGTCCATATTCTATTGAAATTTGAAGGAGGATTCATTCATGAGCAGCGTATCTCTGCAACACATCTACAAGGTCTATGCCGGCGGCGTTACCGCTGTAAGCGATTTCAACCTGGAAATTGAAGATAAGGAATTTATCGTTCTGGTCGGCCCCTCTGGCTGCGGTAAGTCCACCACCCTGCGCATGGTTGCCGGTCTGGAAGAAATCTCCGACGGCGAACTGTACATCGGCGACAAGCTGGTAAACGACGTCGCTCCCAAGGACCGCGACATCGCCATGGTGTTCCAGAACTACGCTCTGTATCCTCATATGACGGTTTATGATAACATGGCTTTCGGCCTGAAGCTGCGCAAGACCCCCAAGGATGAAATCAAGCGCCGCGTGGAAGAAGCTGCCCGCGTTCTGGACATCGCCCACCTGCTCAACCGTAAGCCGAAGGCTTTGTCCGGCGGCCAGCGCCAGCGTGTTGCTCTGGGCCGCGCCATCGTGCGTGAACCCAAGGTCTTCCTGATGGACGAACCTCTGTCCAACTTGGACGCCAAGCTGCGCGTGCAGATGCGTACTGAAATCACCAAGCTGCATCAGCGCTTGCAGACCACCTTCATCTACGTTACCCACGACCAGACCGAGGCCATGACCATGGGCTCCCGTATCGTGATCATGAAGGATGGTTTCATCCAGCAGGTCGATACCCCCCAGAACAACTACGACTATCCCGCCAACAAGTTCGTGGCCGGCTTCATCGGATCTCCCCAGATGAACTTCTTCGACGTCCGCCTGCAGAAGGAAGACGGCAAGGTTGTGGCCGTATTCGGCGACAACAAGATCGTTGTTCCCCAGGAAAAGATCGCGAAGTTCAAGGATGAATCCTACATCGGCAAGGAAGTCACCATGGGCATCCGTCCCGAAAACATCGACGACGATCCCGAATTCGTGGCCGAACATGCTGACGCCGTGATGAAGGTGCACGTAGAAGTAACCGAATTGATGGGCTCTGAAACCTATCTGTACTTCTCCACCTCCGGCAAGGAAGAAAACGTCATCGCCCGCGTTGACCCCCGCACCAAGACCCGCGCTGGCGACGATGTGAAGGTTGCTCTGGACACCAGCCGCCTGCACTTCTTCGACAAGGACACCGAAGAAACCATCATGAACCGCTAATCGGTTATAAAAGCTTTTTAAGGCCGGAGGATTTTTCCTCCGGCTTTTTCCATGCGCTGAACGCCCTTCGGCGGATGGAAAGGAGTTCGGCACGCAGAGTACAGAGTTCAGATTGAATAGCCGAAAATATGCGCAAAAGATTTGCAGCAGGGTATTCGTATTGCTTGACCATATAATCTGTACTCTGCACGCTGATCTCTGCACTCTGTACTCCCTAAACAACTATCCCGGTAAGGAGCAAAAAAGGCCGCCGGAAGCGGTGTTGATCCGTTTCCGGCGGCTTGCAGTTTTTATGTTTCCTGATGCACAAAGGAAATTACTTCATCCATTCCTGGGCGTCGGCGGCCATCTTGTCGTTGAGGGCGTCCACGGCGGCCTGGGAATCGGCGCGGGCAGCCACGTACAGCTTGATCTTGGGCTCCGTGCCGCTGGGACGGACGCAGATCCAGTTGCCGTTTTCGATTTCGTAGTACAGCACGTTGGATTTGGGATAATCCAGCTTTTCTTCTTTGCCGTTTGCGGTGCGCACGCCCTTGCTGAAATCCCGGATGCCGGTAATCTTCAGGCCCGCCACTTCGGTGGGGGGGTTTTCCCGCAGATTGTTCATGATGCCGGCGATCTTGGCCACGCCGTCCTTGCCGGGCAGGGTGACGGATACGCCCTTTTCCTTGAAGTAGCCGTACTTCTGGTACAGCTTCTGCAGGGTATCGTACAGGGTTTCGCCCCGTTCGGCGGCGGCGCACACGGCTTCCACCAGCAGCAGGGAGGCGTTCACGCCGTCCTTGTCGCGCACCTGGGTGCCGGAGAGATACCCGAAGGATTCTTCAAAGCCGAAGAGGAAGGTATGCTCGCCGGTTTCCTCAAAGTGCTGAATCTGTTCGCCGATGAATTTGAAGCCGGTGAGCACTTCGATCATGTCCACGCCGTAATCTTCGCAGATGGCCCGGGCCAGTTCGGTGGACACCACGGACTTGACGGCCGCGCCGTTCTTGGGCAGGGTGCCGTTTGCTTTCTTGCTGCTCAGGATATGGCTCAGCATCAGGCAGGCGATCTGGTTGCCGGTGAGGGTATGGAACACGCCGCTGCCATCCTGCACGGCTGCGCCCAGACGGTCGCAGTCCGGGTCGGTGCCGAACACCACGGTAGCGCCCACCTTCTGGGCCAGGGGGATCGCCAGGGTGAAGGCGTTGGGATCCTCGGGATTGGGGGCCTTCACGGTGGGGAAATGGCCGTCGGGCTTTTCCTGCTCGGGCACCACGGTGTAGTTGACGCCCAGTTCCTTGAGCAGGCGCTGTACGGGCACATTGCCGGAGCCATGCAGCGGGGTGTATACGATTTTCAGATCCTTGCCGCGCTGGGCCAGCATTTCGGGCCGCTGGGCCAGGGTCTTGATCATGGCGATGTAATCGTCGTCCACTTCCTTGTTGCCCACGATCTTGAGCAGGCCCTTATCGAGGGCTTCCTTTTCGTCCATGGGCACGCAGTCGGTGTAATTGAGGGAACGGATATAGCCGGTCACGGCGTCAGCGGCTTCGGGGCCCAGCTGAGCGCCGTCAGCGGCGTACACCTTGTAACCGTTGTACTGGGGCGGGTTGTGGCTGGCGGTTACCACTACGCCGGCCGCGGTGCCCAGATGGCGCACGGCATAGGAAAGCACGGGAACGGGACGCAGCGCGTCAAACAGATAGGCCTTCACGCCGGCGGCGGCCAGGGTCAGCGCCGTTTCCTTGGCGAACACGTCGCTCATCATGCGGCTGTCGTAGGCGATCACCACGCCCTGATCCTGCACGCCCTGGGCGATCAGATACTTGGCTACGCCCATGGTGGCCCGGCGGATGTTGTACACGTTCATCCGGTTGGTGCCCATGCCCAGCACACCGCGCAGGCCCGCGGTGCCGAAAGCAAGTTCGGTGTAAAAGCGGTCTTCAATTTCTTTTTCATCGCCAGCGATGCCCTGGAGTTCCTTCACGGTTTCCTCGTCCTTGGCGAACATCTCCAGCCAGCGCTGGTATTCTTCTTTGTAGCCCATGGTGATCTGCCCCTTTCATTCGCTGTCAGCTTGGTTAAGTTCATTATACCTGTTTTTTCCCAAATCTGCAAGAGCCCGGCGGCGGTTTATCGCGGTTTCTCCGTATTTCTTCTTCCTTCGCGCCGTTGACGAGCCGGAAAAAGCATTGTAAAATAGAGCCGAATTGATTCTGTCCCACAGGAGGCAGTTATGCGGAATATTCTTTCTCAGTTCCGGTTGGAAGGGGCCCCCGTTTCCTGCGCGCGGTACGGCAACGGCCACATCAACGAAACCTATAAGGTGGAAACCGACGCGCCGCACGCTTATATCCTGCAAAAAATCAACCGCCGGGTATTTTCCAACGTGCCGGGGCTGATGCGGAATATTGCCGCCGTAACGGCCTATCTGCGCCGCCAGGCGGACGATCCCCGCCGGGTGCTGACCCTGATCCCCACCGTTGACGGAGAAAGCTATTACGTTTCCCCGGATCAGGACTGCTGGCGGATGTATGAATTTATCACCGACAGCCTGTGCCTGGATCAGCCGGAAAGCTGGGAGGATTTGAAGCAAAGCGGCGTGGCCTTTGGGGAATTCCAGAACCAATTGGCGGACTATCCCGCCGATACGCTGATCGAGGTGATCCCCCGCTTTCACGATACCCCGGATCGCTTCCGCCAACTGAAGGAGGCCATCGCTCGGGATCCGGCAGGGCGGCTTTCCTCCTGTCAGCCGGAGATCGATTTTTACCTGGCTCACGAAAGCGAAGCGGGCTGTCTGATCGATCTGCTGAAAACAGGAAAGCTGCCCCTGCGGGTGACCCATAACGATACCAAGCTGAATAACGTGATGCTGGATCAATTCACCCGCACGCCCCTGTGCGTGATCGATCTGGACACCATCATGCCGGGCCTGGCGGCCCATGATTTTGGGGACTCTATCCGTTTCGGCGCGTCCACCGCCGCGGAGGACGAGAAAGATTTGGACAAGGTGGAAATGTCCCTTTCGCTGTTTGAAGCGTATGCCGAGGGCTTCCTTTCCGCCTGCGGCAGCCGCCTGACCGCCCTGGAAAAGGAAACCCTGCCCATGGGGGCCAAGTTGATGACCCTGGAATGCGGCAGCCGCTTTTTAGCGGATTATCTCAACGGCGACGTGTATTTCCACACAGCCCGCCCGGAACATAACCTGGACCGGGCCCGCACCCAGATGAAGCTGGTGCGGGATATGGAGAACAAATGGGACGCCATGCGATCCATCATTGCCGAAAAAGGTTTGCACTTTCCTATTCTAAATTCTTAACAGGCTTGTTCACAAGGATAATACACAAGCAGAAATCCAGCAAAAGGGAACGTTGAGGCCTGCGCGGCCTCAAACTCTGCGCCAGGG
>JAUNMW010000001.1:0-58519 GCA_030537395.1 Clostridia bacterium
TACAATTTTCTGATCGAAGCGAACATCATCGCCGGGATCGCCATTCTGCTGATGATCCCGGTGCGGAAATACTTACGAAAATTCCTGGGAAACCGTGCTATCTGCTTTGCCTGGCTGCTGGTGGCCGTCAGGCTTTTGTGCCCCTTGGCGCTGCCCAATCCCCTGATCAATGAAATCGTGACCCCCTACAACGACCAGCCGGAGGCCGTGCGTCCCATCGCGGGGCAGGTACGGGTGCGGCTGGGCGACGCGCTGGGAGACGCTTCTTATGAAATGCTCAGTACGATCATGGACCGGGACGGCCTGTCCTTCAATGAAGCCATACAGAATCCTGCCTATCGCAAGCTGGTGGATATAGCAAACGGCTTCAGCAACGGGAGAACGGCCAGGGCAGGCATGACGATCTACGCCGTGGGCATGCTGGGCGTGGCGGCCTGGTTCGTCGTTGTCAATGTCCGCTATCAGCGCGCGTTGCGGAAGAACCGCATCGAGCCTTTGGACGGCGAATTGAAAGCATACTATGAACAGCTCTGCGAAAAATACGGGGTCAAGCCCCTTCCGGTATACTTCGTGGACCCCCTGTCCAGCGCCTGCCTGGTGGGTGGGGTGAAGCCCTATATCGCTCTGCCCCTGGCGGCCACGGAAAACCAGGCCCGGCAAATGCTGGCCCATGAGCTGTACCACTACAAGGCGGGGGACAACCTTTGGACGCTTGTGACCCTGTTCTGCTGCGTGATCCATTGGTTCAATCCCCTGGTGTGGGCCGCAGCGGCTATGAGCCGCATGGATCGGGAACTGAAATGCGACGACAACGTGACCCGGGACATGGACGAGGAAGCCCGACGGCTGTACGCGGGCACGCTGATCCAGTCCGTCACCCGCCGTTCATTCCCCGGCGTGCCCATGCTGGTTACCGGCATGAGCATGACGGGCCGGAAAATGAAGGCCCGGGTGGGCGGCATCCTGTGGGGCGGCAAGCGGATCAAAGCGCTGGCCATGGCGTTTGTGATCGCTGCCAGCCTGCTGCTGGTATGCGCCTTCGGAACTGCTGCTTATGGGGAAGCGCCCAACCCCTGGGACGAAGAAGAGGACAGACGATCTTATTTTTGGAACGCGGAGGGAGGCCAAAGCCTGGAAGAAGCGCTGGCGGCTGAAAACGCCATTCCCACCAAGGAAGCGGCCATTGAAAAAGCCAAGGAATTGCTGAGCAGCGAATACTTCCAAATGGACGTATCGGGCAACGGCTGGAAATGGACCGTGGACGACAGCCAGTATGGCCCCATGAACCGGCGGAATTACTATGTGACCGGGAAAAAAGCCGGTCAGGAGGGAACGGTGCTGGTTTTCATGGCGGTGGACGGCAGCGGAGCCTGGACCGTCAGCAACGGGACTGATCCCTTGTTTACCAAGGATTATATGATGGATCCCGGCTTTGTGGACAAAGCGCCCGTAACGGAAGAAACGCTGGAAAAGGTGAAGCAGTTCTGCCTGGATTTTACGGAAATGGCGGAGCCCGGCGAAACCTGTTATTTAAAGGATATTTATTTCCATGAGTTCATCGTGGTGGACGATGTGATTTACGTTCAGATGGAGGCAACCTACAACCAGGATTCCGGCAAAACGTATAATGTGCAGGTTGCTCCGGAAATCAGGCTGGTGGATGTGTATACGGGGAATGGATAAAGCCGTCAGACGCGCAGAGAACGGGGCAAAACGCTTCGTTCTCCGTGCTTCATCCTTTGCGGTACATGATTGCATGGATGATTCCAAAAGGAGGAATCGGTTTGAAGCGAATCTTTTGTCTCCTGATCGCTTTCTGTCTGCTTTCTGGCGTTTCTGCCTGGGCGGAGGAAAGGGAATGGACGTATTATGAAAGCCCCTATGGGTTCAGCCTGTGGTATGACGCAGGCGCGTACCTGATTGAAGATGAGCGGGAGGACGGCGCGGTGATCATCTATCCCCTGGCGCTGTATACCCCGTTGGAAACTCTGAATGAAGCCGGGTGGATAGCCGTGCCAAAGGATGAAACGGCGCAGGCGGGCATCCGTATCAAGATGTCTTTCCAGCCCGTGGAAGCGGATTGGACTCCGCCTTCGGATCATATTCCCACGGACAAGGAGCTGGACGTCGCCTGGCCGTATTTTTGCACGACCATGAACCTGGAAAAAGGGGTTCCCGGCCCCTATACGGAGGATGATTTGTTCGTTCTTCTCCCGTCCTGCTTTTTCACCGCCGGCATTGCCTATCCCCAGGGAGACCCGGACGGCTGGAGCGAAAAGCTGTGGGATGTGCTTTCTACCCTGGAGTTCCCGCCCCAGCCGGTCATTACCGATGATTTCCTGCTGGATTATTTCCAGGGCGGGGCTGCGGGCATGCAATTCATTGATGTGGTGTATGAGGACGCGGAGCCCATTACCTTGGTTCCATATCGGGATATGAAGGATTTCATGCTGGAAGCGGTCGCCTGGGAGTTTGACGCTGATCCGGGCATCGTGTCCGATGGGCTCAGTGTTTTTCCGCTCTACACCGCCGATCCGCTGTCTCCCGGGAACAACCTGAACATCTATTGCTATTTTGCCGATGTGCTGCCCACGCTGCGCATCCGTTACACGGATGCGGATGGAAAGGATCAATGCTGGTATATCACCCAAAGCGGGCGGGATGGCTCTTTGCTGTTGCTTTCAGAAGAAGAATTTTTCTGAAATCAAAGCAAAAAAGCGGAGCGCAGAGCATAAACTCCGCGCTCCACTCTCCGCGCTTCAAGCTGATTTACTGCATGGCTTCCTGGAACGCTTCAAAAAATTCGGGGCAGGCCCAGGTGCCGCAGGCAATCACCCGCTCGCCGTTGACGGCCATTTGCAGCACGATGCCGCTACTGAGCTGAATCAAAAGAGACTGGTTGGTTTCGCTGCCCCCTGCCCGCAGGAAGGAAGCGCTGCCGGTGAGGATTTTCACCAGCCGCTGAGCGGTGGCCGCGTCGTTGATAGCGCCCACGCCGGACAATTCCAGGGCTACGGGGTTGTTGGCCTTTAGGGTGTCGGCCAGGCTTTCGCCGCCCACCAGGGCGTTATCGCCGAAGGATACCCGCTGGAACACCCGGGTCTGGCCGTTCACGTTGGCGGCCACCATGGCCCCGTTCATGCCGCTGACGGCATACACAGTTTCGCCCGCCGCCACGGTGTTGGAGCAAATGCCGTTTTTACCGGCCAGAGCGGGCTCACTGGTGAAGGTGTCCACCGCGCCCAGGGATGAACCCAGCAGGGAGCCGGACACGGAGGTGGGGTTGGTGAGCATCCGATAGTAACGGCCATTGACCCCGATCATCGGGAAATTGCCGCCGCTCATGGGGGCCCAGATGCTGCGGTAGGAAGGATTGCGGGAGGCGCCGATGGAAAGACTGCCCGCAGGCACGTCCAGCGCCAGCTTTTCACCCACCGTCACATTGCCGGAGGGGAAGGATTCCAGCAGCGGCGTATTGCTGGGGGTGGGTCCGCTTTTACGCAGATTGGGCAGGGTAAAGGCCCCCACGCCGATCAATACAACCAGCGCGCACAGGGCGGGCGCCAGACGCCGAACCACAAAAACGGATGTCCGGGGCCGCCGCTTTTCCTCCGCAGCCCGCAAAATTTTTCTTTTCAATTGTTCATCCGCCTGAAGCCCGGTGGATTCTGCTATTTCAGGCAAGGTCCGCAGCCTTTCCTCCAGGTTCTTCATTGCGCGCCACTCTCCTTCAAAATTTCCTCTAATTTTTTCCTGCCGCGGCTCAGGCGGCTGGAGATGGTGCCCTCCGGCACCTTGAGCATTTCCGCGATTTCGGCGATGCCGTAGCCCTGATAATAATGCAGCAGGATCACATCCCGAAAATCGGCGGGCAATCGGCGGATGGAAGCTAATAGCTCCTGCTTTTCCAGGTTTTCGTCCATCCGGTCCGGGGCGGGGGTCAATTCCATGGCGGGGCTTCCCAGCACCACCCGCTTGACCCACGCCGCGCGCCAAATATCCCGGCACCGGTTCAGGGCCACCTTCAGCAGCCAGGGCTTTTCTTTGCCTTCTTCCAGGTCCGGGGCGTTGGTCAGCAGCCGCACGAACACGTCCTGGGTCACGTCCTCCGCCTGGTGCCGATCGCCCAGATAAAAATAACTGACCCGCAGCACGTCGTTGGCGTATTTTTCATAAATCGCCTCAAACCGTGCGTCGTCCATACGGGCGCTCGTCCGCTCACTCATACAACGATTGATCCTTCCTGTTTCTTGCAAGGTAAGTAAATTTTTCTCAATTTTTGTTTTCGGAAGGTGTATCGCCCTTCCGCCCTTCCATTATACCCCTGTTTCCCTCGGCAGGTCAAGGGCCGGAAGCGGGAAAAACGCATATCCCAGATATGAAAAAGGCAGCCTCCCGCGCCGCTTGGCTTGGAAGGCTGCCTTTGCCGATATTTATTTGTCATCGTTTGGCGTCGTGGAATCGTTCCCAGAAATGGGCGTAGGGGGTGCCGAGACCAGGGGCATGCGCGTGGGCTGGGGCATGTCTATGTATTGAATGGATAATTCGCCATCCTCGTTCAGGGTAAGCGTGACTTTGTCCGAAAGATTGATAAACCGGGGCTCATCCGGGATCGCGCCGCTTTCATCCACCAGCCCCAAGCTGCGCGGTATCGTGGTTTCCGTGCATTTGATGATTTGTCCTTCCTCGTTCAGGAATATTTCCGAGTTGTAGCTCAGGGAATACTGGTAGGATGAAAAATCGATCTTATAAGATTTGGAATATATATCTGCCGAGAACTTGTAACCGGATCCCTCCACGACGTCGAAGCTGTTAAACAGATACGGCGCAAACGGCAGGCCGGAGGCGGCTTCCGGCGCTTCAATCCAATGATCTGGATACAAGGAGTAGAAATAATCGCCCTGAGCGTCTTCGTCCTGCGGTGACTGGCTGCCTATCAGCTTATACATGTATTTCACCTGAGCTACAACGGCGTTCAGTGAAAGGGAGGATACCGCTTCCCCCGCGTCATTCAGCACCGTCACTTTTACCGGGGCGTAAACCTGCTCGATCACATACCGGTCAACGACGATTTCTTCCAGGGCCTCCAATTCTTTGCGTTCCGGCTGGTTGGTCACCAGGTCCGGGTGGGTGCCGATGCCGTTGGACAGCGCCTCCGACACCGTATCCCAGTTTTCGGCCAACCCAACCGTCAGGGCGAATATCATGATCAAGGCCGCGACCAGGCCCAAAGAAAACCTTTTTTTCACTTTTGGTTCCTCCGTTTCATTGTTTATGATCCTCTGCGCCAGCCAGGGGTCCTCTGTGAGCCCGGACAGGCGATGGTCCACCGCGTCCCGGAATTGCTGCCGGGTCATGGGTTCCTGCGCTTCTTTTTTCACAGATCGTCCCTCCTTTCCAGCGTCAGGGCGTCCCTTAGCTTCCCTCGCGCCCTGTTTAGCCTTTCGGACACCGAGGAATGGGATATGCCCAGCGTTTCCGCAATTTCATTTACATTCATGGCTTGATAATAATACAACAGAATCACTTCCCTCAGCTTCGGCGGAAGCTCCATCACCTGGGTGATCAGTTCTTCCTCTTTCGCTGTAAAAGGAACGGAGGCGGGCGGCAGATCGTCCGGCGTCACCCGCCTGTCCACATGCCGAAACCAGGCGCTTTTTCGCATGTCATGGCAGGTGTTCAGCGCAATGGACATCAGCCAGGTTTTTTCGCCGCTGTCGCCCCGGAAGCTTTGCCAATTCCGGTACGCCTTGAAAAATGTTTCCTGCACCGCGTCCCGGGCCTGCTCCTGATCGCGCAGATACAGATAGCAAAACCGCAGCAGCGCCGTTTGGTATTGGAAAACCAACTGCTCAAACAGCTCGTTTTTTTCTGAAAGCCTGTCCGGGCCCTGGACAAACTCCATACCGCTCTCCCTCCTTTCACTTATTTTGACGAGACAAAAAGAATAAATGTCGGTTTTCAAGAATATTTTTTGCTTTTATTGTATCGAATGAATCGAGACGTGACAACAGGGAAAAGAAAAAACATTTGCGCAGCCGATCAGCATCCGGTAGAATGGAACAAGACGAGAAAAGAGAAAATGCATCCTGACAAAGACAACCCTCTCTTTCCTGAAATACACGGCAATTTCGGTTTTGGCCGCATGCGGCTTCCCATGACAGGAAAAAGCGTGGATTTGGAGCCGCTCAGCGCCATGGCGGATGAATACCTGCGGCGACTTTCATGATTTCGACACCGTCCACGGCTTTTTGAACGAAAAAAGCGAAACGGCCCTGCGGAGGTGTATCGCCCCTTTCCGCACTTCCATTATATCCCTGTTTCCCGTAGCAGGTTAAAAAAGCAGACGAACCCCGTCTGCTTGAAAAAATGACCGTTATTCCGTTCCCGCAAAATTATTCCTCGGGCAGCGCGTGGTATTCGCCGCTTTGGGCCAGGGCCTGCACCAGGGCAGAGGCAAGCTCATAATTCGCGTCCGATTCATCCGCGTTGGTGTAGCTGCAGCAATACTTGTATCCGTAATCCCCCATCCACACTTCCACATACAGCGTTCGATAGCTTCTTTTTTCCGCTGCCTGGAATGAACCGTAGGCTTTTTCGGCATATTCATCCTTTGCCAGGGTACGCTCGAAGGATTTTTGACTGCTGATGGCGGAGGTGGTATAGAAGGAAAACTGCGTGCCGTTTTCATCTTCATACGCGCCGTTGACGTGGAGGCACGAATCCCGCATGATCGTTTGCGTCAGCGGGATGGCCGTTCCCTGAAAATCGATCTCCTGAGGATAGTACATGGTTCCGCCGTCGTTGATCAGCTTATCCGCCGGGAAGCCCGAATCGAACAGGGCGACGGACGGCAGGGCCAGAACGGCTTCCCTTATTTCGTTCAGATAAGCGTCTCCTTTTCCAGTATCATCCGGGTCTATTACGGCCTGAAGGAAATACGTATCCGGGTCCATGGGGAGATCTCCCAGATGAATGACGATGATATTGTCCTCCGTCAGATACGCAGGATGATCGCCTGCTTTCAGCAGCGTCCGTCCTTCTTCCTCGGTGGTAAACTCCTGCTCGGTCAATCTATCTCCGGCCTTCCTTTTATCTTTGGAAACAGCCAGGAAATGGACGCCGACGCTGGCACCGTCCGTGTTGAAATAGCAGCTCGTATTTGCGGAAAGGGTCAGATTGCTGACGGTCCATTCCCCTTCCGGCAGATAGAAGGTAAAATCCGCGCCAAGGATTCGATTGCGGAGCGTGACCGGCTGCCGGGTATCCTTCGGCGCGGCGGCTTCGGCCATCGCGGAAGAAAGCATGATCGCCAATACGGCAGCAAACAGGAGCATGATCTTTTTCATGGTCGTTTCCTCCTTTATGGGTCGTTGGAGCGATGATGGATCATGACGAACAGGAATAGGATATGATGATTATAAACGATCGGAAAGAATTTGTCGATAAAAATAGATGAAAAAAAGGGGATATTGATTATTTCGCGGCAAACGCACAAGCGCCTGCGGGTTTGCGCCATGCATTGATTGAAAAATGAGAAAATACCGCCTGATCATTCGTCTTTTTTCGCCGGCTCAGGCGGCCCGGAACACCATTTCCTTTTCATGCAGCTTCAGCGCTTCCACAGGGTCGGCGGAGCGGTCAAGCCAGAAATTGCGGGAAGCATCTGAAAAAATGACGGGCATCCGGTCATGAATAAAAGCGATTTCCGGGGCGGGTTCCCGGGTCAAAATGGAAAACACGGGCAGCCGCTGGGATTCTTCGTAGCGATAGATGGCGGCCAGATAGATCGGCCCGGTGGTTTTGGGCCGAATGGCGTACTTGAGTTTCTGCGCGTTTTTGGTTTTCCGTTTAGGGAGGGAATCCCTTTCGATTTGAAAAGAGGCCATACCGTCCAGTAAGCTTTGCTGCCCGTCGCGCAATTCCCATTCAAAATACCAGGAGGCGGGGATCAGGCAGCGCCGCGACTGCATGGAGGCGCGAAACATGGGCTTTTCCAGCGCCGTTTCGCTGCGGGTATTGATGATCAGCCCCTTGCTGTCGGGACGGTGAAAGCCCCACTGCATGGGATACGCGCTGATATTGCCCGTTTTGCTCATGGCCAGCGCGGCCACGGTGGCCGAAGGAAAGATTTCTCCCCGGGCAACGGTTTGCTCTCCCACAATGGCCTGCTGACGCCGGGACGCTTCCTCGATCATCATGTTCAGCAGTTCATCTTCATTCTCTTCCGCGATAAAAAAACGTCCGCACATAAGCTTCACCTCTCCCGTATTCTATTATATCATGTTTCTTCCAGAAACCAATAGTCCCGGTCGTGGAAAAGGTAAATCACCTGATCCCCGATCCGGCAGGTATAGCGCACGCCCTGTCCGCCCGCCTTGAGGGCGGGGGCCTGGCGCACGTCCAGGATGCGGTCAATGATGGTTTTCTGCCCGTCTTCCGTTTTGAACATCAGGGGCAGGATCCTGCCATCCGGCATAAAATCCGCCCGCACCTTCACATATTCCTTGTGCTCCCCGGGGAATACCATAGCTTATCGCCTCCCTTATCCCGCCCAAAAGGGAACGGGATGAATGGTGTTGTCTTCCTTGGGTTTCAGCGCGGCAAAGGCGGAATCCGTCAGCACGATGCCCCGCTGCAGGATATTATGCCCGTATCGGCGCCGAAGATCATCAATGGTTTGATCCAGCCGTTCCTTTTTCATTCGCTCCCGGGGGTCCTCCGCAAAGGATAATTGCATGGGCGCGGTAACAGGACTCAGATGAGAACAGGAAAGGCCCACGCTGCGCAGGGGCAGGCGATGGGTAAATTGCCGCGCAAACAGAGCGTATGCCCCTTCGGCGATCTGAGAAGTGATATCCGTGGGTTCGTTCAGCATGGTCTGGCAGCTGCCGGTGGACAGCTCCGTGGTACGGGCCGAAATGCTGACGCAGCGTGCGCGGAAACCGTGCTGCCGAAGCCGGGCCGCCACGCTTTCCGCCAGCAGATAATAAACGCATTTGGCCTCCTCCGCCGTTTGGATATCGTGGGGCGTGGTGGTGCTGTTTCCGATGGATTTGATGGCCGCCGCGGCGGTGACGGGCATCACGGGAGAGGAATCCAGCCCCAGGGCGAAGGCCTGCAAAAGCAATCCGTTTTTGCCAAGGAGCATTTTCAGCAGCCCGCTGTCCGCCCGGGCCAGATCGCCGATGGTAAAGATATTTACCCGGGCCAGCTTCTTCGTGGTGGCGGGTCCTACATACAGCAGGTCCCTCGCGGGCAGCGGCCATATTTTTTCTTTGAAGCTTTCCGGATAGATGGCTGTGGTGCCGTCCGGTTTTTTGAAATCGCTTCCCAGCTTGGCAAAAATTTTGTTGTCCGCCACGCCGATGGATACGGAAATGCCCAGCTCCTTTTTCGTTCGCTCCCGCAGGGTGTCCGCCAGCAGCCGTCCCTGCCGGATATCCCTTGCTTCGCCGGACACATCCACCCAGTTTTCATCCAAGCCGAACGCTTCCACCCGATCCGAGTATTCCTCCCAGATGGCGCGCATCATTTCTGAAAAATGGACGTACAGATCGTAATGGGGCGGCACCGTGATCAGCCCTGCGCAGGCCTGCCGGGCCTGCCATATCGCTTGCCCTACCTTCACGCCCATCCGCTTGGCGGGGTAATTGGCCGTGAGCACGATCCCGTGCCGGGCCTCCGGGTCCCCGCAAACCGCTACGGGCTTGGAGCGGATGGACGGATGATACAGACATTCCACCGAGGCATAGAAGCAATTGGCGTCCACATGCAGAATGACCCGTTTCACTCCGTTCACCTTCTAAATGAGAACAAAAGTTCTCTTTCTAATTGTCATTATACCCATAGATCGCGCCGTTGTCAATGGCGATTTTTGGTCGTACAGGAGCAAAAATGGTTCTGCCAGCGCGGGAGCGAAAATGCGGCGGGAAAAAGAAAAATGCCCTGAAATCAATCAGAGCACGATGGATGATAGAATCCATTGGAGGATAAGCTTTATTTTTGATCTGGATTCTGCTGAAATACCAATCCGCTGTCGATATTCAGGATATGGGCGGCGTCGTTGAAAAGCTCGATGCGGGGATGCACGTATTCGCCTTTCCGCACGGGGAATTCCAAAATGATAATAGAGGTGAATTCATAGGGCAGCACCGTGCATACATAGGGGAAGGGGAGCGCCAGCAAATGGGACAGCACGCAGGCTCCCGAGCCCCCGTGGCTGAACACGGCGATGGTTTTGGCTTGATCCGTATCGCAGAAGAATCGGTTTCCTTCGTGCCGATACCCCTGAGAAAGCAGCAGCTCGTCGAATTGGGGACCGATTGCATCCAAATACTGCAGGGCGGCATTTTTCTCAAAGTAAGGATGCTTCCGCCAATCCTGGGAATAGAAATCGAAATCTTCTTTGGCGATCATCCAATCGCTCAGGGTCCAGGGGTGGCCGTTTTCGGGCACATCCGGTCCGCCCCAGGATATTTCATGCATAAAATCCAGCGTTGTAATGGGCAGCCCCAGGCGATCCGCGGTAAAGGACGCCGTTTCCCGGGCCCGGCCTTGGGGCGAAGAATAGATTTCTTCGATTCCCTCTCGTTCCAGGCGGCGGGCTGCGGCCTCCGCCTGCTTCTTTCCGGTTTCCGTCAGGCAGTCCAATTCGTAATTGGGTTCCCCATGCCGCACAAAAATGATCCGCATAGCTTCCTCCCGCAATGTACTGTTTTTGTCCCGATACATGCAGCCGCCCTTTGACGGCTTATTGTTCCTTCCATGCCTGCCATGCTTCCGCGTGCAGCCTGCGGCGGAAGGGGAACAGGGCGGTGGTGTTCCGGGTGGGGTACACCCGATTGGTGAGCAGCAGCACCCAGAAGCCGGATTCCGGCTCCACAAGCAGGCTGGTGCCGGTAAAGCCCGTATGGCCAAAGCACCGGTCCGGCACGAAGGGAGAGAAGAAACAGCCTTCGCTGCCGGCGATCTGGAAGCCCAGGCCCCGGTGTTCCTCCTGGCCGAGGGTATAATTCTGAATGGCTTTTTTCATGGTTTCTTCCTTCAAAAAGCCTTTGCCCATTTGACTCAGCATCCCCGCGAAGCGGATGCCGTCGCACAGGGGCATGAACACCCCCGCGTTGCCGGAAATGCCCCGCAGGAACCGGGCGTTTTCATCGTGCACCACGCCGATGATGGGCTTTCCGGTCTCAGGGTTGATTTCCGTGGCGGCGCACTGGGAATCGGGAGAAGGACAGTAGCCCGTTTCCGTCATGCCCAGGGGAAGGAATACCCGTTCCTTTGCCAGTTCGTTCAAGGGCTTCCCGAACCGCTTTTCCAGCATTTTTGCCAGCAGGATAAAGCCCATGCAGGAATAAATGGGCCGCACGCCGGGCTTTTCATCCAAGGGATAATGGAGGATGCAATCCACCGCTTCCTCGGGAGTTTTCAGCATTTTGTCCAGCCGGAAGGAGGGATTGAAGCCGCCGGTGTGGGTCATGAGCATGAACACGGTAATATCCCGCTTGTCCTCCGGCGCGTCGGGAAAAAAGTCCTTCACCGCTTCATTCGAGGACAGCGTTCCGTCCTCCATCGCCTTCAGCGCCACCATGGTGGTGCCCAGCACTTTGGACAGGGACGCCATGTCCCATTTGGTGTGAGCGTTCACAGGCCGATCCCCCGGCAGGGGAGCTTCCCCAATGAACGTCTGGGCCAGCACAGCTTCTTTTACCCCGATCGCGGCAGCCGCGGCGGGAAAACAGCCCGTTTTCTGCCCTTCCGCCAGCATGGAAGATAAATAGGATTGAAAATCAAACATGTATGGGTTCCTCCTGCCTGTTGCTTGCTGTTTTCATTATAGCTCATTTCTATTTCCATCGCAAGAGATTGTAAAATGTAAATAATCTGAAACAATTTTGAAGCAATTTCTTTTCATTTGTCCAAACCTGTGGTATACTGCAATTGAATATGTGTGCCGGGAGAAAAGCCCGGCTGATGAGGTGATCGCATGCGGGAAACGCTATTGGCCGTGGACGGAAACAGCCTGATGCATCGGGCGTTCCATGCGCTGCCGCTGATGGATACCAACGGGATTTACACCAACGCCGTGCACGGCTTTTTATCCATGCTGTTAAAGGCCGCCCAGGATCTGTCGCCCCGGTATATTGCGGTGGCGTTTGATTTGCCGGTTCCCACATTCCGGCACACGGCCTATGCCGATTACAAGGCGGGCCGCCGGGCTATGCCGGAGGAAATGCGCCCCCAATTCCCTCTGATCAAGGAGATTTTGGGGGATATGAAGCTGGGTGTGCTGACGGCGGAAGGCTACGAGGCGGACGATATTTTGGGCACCCTGTCCCGCTTGTGCCGGGAAAACAATCTGGACTGCGTGCTGCTCACCGGCGATAAGGATGCCCTGCAATTGGTGGGGGATGGCACCAAGGTGCTGTTTACCCGCAAGGGTATCACGGAAAGCACCCTGTTTGACGCGGCGGGCGTGAAGGAGTATTTCGGCGTGACCCCGGAGCAGGTGACGGACTGGAAAGGCCTGATGGGGGATACCAGCGACAATATTCCCGGCATTCCCGGCGTGGGCGAAAAAACGGCGGTAAAGCTGCTGAACGAGTACGGCACGCTGGAAAACGTGCTGGCTCATGGGTCGGACATCAAGGGCAAGCTGGGCGAAAAGGTGCGGGACAACGCGGAACTGGCCCAGTTTTCCAAGGATTTGGCTACCATCCGGCCCACGGCCCCCATTGATTTTAATTTGAATGCATTTGACGCTTCCCATATGGCGGATGGCTTGCCCACTTTGCGGAAATATCAATTGAACGGCATCGCGGGAAGAATCGAAAAACTGAGCCCCGAGGCAGCGGCGGCCCAGGAAGCGGAAGCGCCGGACATGGAATTTACCCAGGAAACACTGGCAACCGCGGAAGAAATCGCCGCGTTTTTGGAAGCGGCCCAGGATCAGCCCACCGCCCTGCACGTGACGCCGATTCGTATGACGGTTGCGTTCCCCGGCAGGCTGGCGGATATTCAATTGCAGCAGGATATGCTGTCCCCCGGTTTGCTGCCGGAGGAAGCCTGGCAGGCGTTAACGCCGCTTTTATCCCGGAAAATCTATGTGCACGACGGCAAGGCCCTGCTGCGCCAATTGGCGGATTTGAATTTGCCCCTGCCGGAATTTGCCTGGGATACCATGCTGGGGGCCTATCTGCACAATCCCCAGGAAAAATCCTACGCCCTGTCCGGCTTTGCCCGGGAGGACGCGGCGGGCGTGCTGACGCTGGCCATGCAGCAGGAAAAGCAATTGACAGAGGAAGGCATGCTTTCCCTCATGCGGGAAGTGGAAATGCCTCTGCTGTACGTGCTGTTCGATATGGAGCAGGCCGGGTTCCAGGTGGATGGAAACGTGCTTTCCGCCCTAGGCGCGGAGTTTACCAAGGAAGCGGAAGAATTAAAGGAAGAAGTGTACCGCCTGACGGGGGTACGCGGCTTCAATTTGAACAGTACCCAGCAATTGGGCAAGGTGCTGTTTGAGGATTTGAACCTGCCTCACGGAAAAAAGACCCAGAAAGGCTATTCCACCGACGCGGACACGCTGGAAAAGCTCATTGATCAGCACCCCTGCATCGCGCCGATTTTGAAATACCGTCAGGTGGTGAAGCTGAACAGCACCTATATCGACGCGCTGATTCGCAAGATGGACGCCACGGGCCGGGTGCACAGTTATTTTGATCAGACCGGCACCGCCACGGGCCGCATTTCCTCCAGCGAACCCAATTTGCAGAATATCCCCGTTCGCACGGAAATGGGCCGGGAGATCCGCAAAGCGTTCATTGTAAAACCGGGCTGCATCCTGGCTGACGCGGACTACAGCCAGATCGAGCTGCGTGTGCTGGCTCATTTTTCCGGGGACCATGCCATGGTGGACGCGTTCCAGAAGGGCCAGGATATCCACACCCGCACGGCGGCGGAGGTGTACGGGGTTCCCATGGAGGATGTGACCAGGGAAATGCGCTCCAGCGCCAAGGCGGTGAATTTCGGCCTGGTGTACGGCATCAGCGAATTCGGCCTGGCCCGGAACATCGGCGTTTCCCGCTGGGAGGCGGCAGACTTTATCGCCCGTTACTTTGACCGCTATCCCGGCGTGAAGAAATTCATGGATGAAGCGGTGAAAAAGGGCTACGATCAGGGCTACGCCGTGACCATGATGGGCAGGCGGCGGCAATTGCCGGAGCTGAAATCCAGCAACGGCAACGTGCGCAATTTCGGCGAACGCGCCGCTATGAATACCCCGGTGCAGGGCACCGCGGCGGATATTATCAAGCTGGCCATGGTACGGGTGCACGACGCGCTGAAAAAGGAAGGTCTGCAGGCCCGGCTGATTCTGCAGGTGCACGACGAATTGCTCATCGAGGCCCCCAAGGAAGAAGAAGAAACGGTGTCCCGCATCCTGCGGGACTGCATGGAGCAGGTTTATAAGCTGGCTGTTCCGCTGGTGGCGGAAGTGAAAACTGGCGCAAGCTGGTACGAAACCAAGTGATGAGAGTACAGAGTTCAGAGTGCAGAGTACAGATAATATAGGGAATGAGTCTGCTGGACGATGAATGAGAACATCAAACTTTATCTGAACTTTGTACTCTGAACTCTGTTCTCTTTTCGATCTTATGAAGGAAAAATCGCAATGAGTAAGTATGTCATCGGTTTAACTGGCGGGATCGCCTGCGGGAAAAGCAACATTTCCAGGGCGCTGAAGGAAGCGGGCGTGCCCGTGATCGACGCGGATGAAATCTCCCGGAATGTAACGGCCATGGGAGGCCCCGCTCTGCCCGCCATCCGGGAAAAATGGGGGGATCAGGTGTTTGATGGGGACGAATTGAACCGCCGTGCCCTGTCGGACATCGTGTTTGCCGATCCCCAGGCCCGGGAAGCGCTGAACGCCATCATTCATCCCATGGTGCTATCCGAAATCCATCGGCAGATGGACGAAACGGACGGCCCTGTGGTGATGGACGTGCCGCTGCTTTTCGAGGTGGGCATGGATTCCTGGTGCCAGGAAATCTGGTGCGCCTACGTGCCGCAGAAGGAGCAGGTGCGCCGGGTGCGCAAACGCGGGAAAATCACCTATGCGGAGGCCCTGCGCCGCATCCATTCCCAAATGCCGGTGATGGAAAAACGGAAGCGGGCGGATCATGTGATCCGCACCACGGGCACCAAAGAGGAAAGCGGCCGACGGGCGCTCGCTTTATGGCAGGACGCGGTAAAAAGAATCAATGAAGCCAAAGGAGACGCTCATCCATGAATTATCCACCTCCCACGTCGCCCGCTCCCGCCGCTGCGCGGAACAGGCGATCCGGCAGAACGCCCGCCAACAGGAAAAAACGCAAAAGCGGGTCCGGCTTTTCCCTGTGGCAATGGGCGGTGCTGGCCCTGCTGCTGATAGGGCTCATTTACGCCGTTTTGCGGCTGGGCCAGGCCAATGCCAGCCTTTCCCAATTGTATCAAGAAAGGCAGTTGGCCCAGGAAAAATATGAGCAGACCGTGCGGAATCATCAGGTGAAATATCGGGACCTGATCGAAAAGTACAGCGCGGAATATAACCTGAACCCTGCCTTCGTGTCCGCCATCATCATGCAGGAGAGCGGCTATGATCCCCGGGCGGTGAGCAGCAAGGGGGCCATGGGGCTGATGCAGTTCATGCCCAACACTTTTGACTGGGTGAAAAAGAACTGCGGCTACCGCAGCGCCGACGTGGATGTTCTGTACCAGCCGGAGGCGGCCATCAAAATGGGCTGCTATCTGCTGAATTACATCACCAAGCAGTTAAGCAGCGACGATCCGGTGCTGGTGGCCTGCGCGTATCACGCGGGCTGGGGCAACGTGCCCGCCTGGATCGAAAACTATTCCACAGACGGGAAAACCCTGGCCGTTTCCCAGATTCCCAAATCCGATACGCGAACCTACGCGGGAAGGGTGTTGAATTCCTATGCGATCTATTTGCAGCATTATTATTAAAGCGTTGGCTGTTTTGCTGGCGCTGTCCTTTTTATGCCCCGCGGCCCTGGCCACCACCATGGATCAGAGCCTGTCCCTGGGCATGATTTCCGTCAAAACCAACAGCCTGAACCCGCTTACTTCGGTGGAGCGGGAGTTTCAGTCCCTGACGGCGCTGATCTACGAGGGCTTGTATTCCCTGGACGACGACGGCATGCCTCAGCTTTGCCTGGCCCTGTCCTGCGATTCCACCACCGACGGCAAGCGATGGACCGTGCGCCTGCGCAAAGACGTTCTGTTTCATGACGGAACTCCCTGCACCGCTTATGACGTGGAAGCCACCATCAATGAGATCCTGCGTTTGGCCGCGGAGGGCAAAGGGCAGTACAACCAATTGCAGTACATCATCAGCAGCGTATCGGTCAACAGCGCCGATTCTTTGACGATTACCGTCAAGCGGCCCTATTACGGCGTGTATTTTGCGCTCACTTTTCCGATCCTGCCCCGGGATCAGGTGCAGGCTGCTGAGCCCGCGGGTACGGGCCCTTTCAAGGTGGATGAATTCCTCCCCGCCAATTATCTGTATCTTTCCGCCAATGAAAACTGGTGGAACGGCGCGCCAATGGTGAAAGATGTAAACGTATCCTTCCGCGCGACCAACCGGGAGTTGATTTCGGACTACGAATACAACCGCATCGACGCGGCCATTACCCGATCCGCCTCCGCCGGACAGTACCAGACGGGCCTGACCAACCTGAACATTACTTATCGGACCCGTCAATTGGAAACATTGCTTCTGAGCCACAGCGCCAACGCGTACCCCCTGGACAACGAACTGGTGCGGAAAGCCATTCGCTATGCCATTGATTTTGATGCCATCGCCAATTCGGTTTATATGGGCATGGCCAGCCGCACGGACACCCCGCTGCCCGCTGGTACCTGGATGTACAAGGACAATGAAAGCGCTTTCCAGTATAACCCGCAGAAGGCTAAAGAGCTGCTGGCCCAAGCCGGATGGGAACGGGATATCGACGGCGATGGCGTGCTGAACCAGGTGGTAGGCGACAAAATGAAGCGCCTGCGTCTGCGCCTGTATGTGTATGAAGAACAGGATAATTCCGTTCGCGTGCAGGTGGCGGGCATGATCAAGGATTATCTGGCCGCCGTGGGCATTGAGGTGGGCATTGAAACCTACAGCTTCGCCACCGTGGCCGAACGATTGAAGGCCAGGAATTTTGATATGGCTATCGCCGCTTTCCAAATGGACGTGGTGCCGGACCCTGGCTTCATGCTCATGAGCGGCAATACCGGCAACTACTGCGGCTATAAATCCACCACGATGGATAATCTGTTCAAAAAATTCCGGGAACAGCGGGACTTTGCTTCCTACCGCCAGTTTCTGTGGGATATCCAGGACCAGTTTGCGGAGGACTGTCCGTTCATCTGCATGTGGTACCGCTGCGGCGCGCTGCTGACCCGGAAAGTATTCACCACCGTACGGGATGTTCGGGAACCGGAGATCCTGCGCGGGATTGAGGCGATCGGAAGATAAAGTCGATTAGAAAATTGGAAGATGAAACTGTAGAAAGGCTCACGCATACAATGCCCTTATAGGGGGTGATGTGCGTGAGCCTTTCTGAATTGCGCACCAAGGATGTGGTGAACACGCTGGACGGCAAGCGCCTGGGGAAGGTGATGGATATTGAATTTGACGCGCATATGGGCCAGGTGGAGGCGCTCGTGGTGCCGGGCGAATTCAAGGTGGGCAGCGTGCTGCGCGGCGAAAGATGCGGCATCGTGATCCCCTGGCAGCGCATATGCAAAATCGGAGAAAACGTGATCCTGGTGGAGCTGGAACCAGGGGATTTGGAAGAAGACTAAAGGGAAAAAGTAGGCTTTCTAAAAGAGTACATAGTGCAGAGAACAGAGTTCAGATGACTATAGTCTTCAAATATCAAACAACAAAGTTGACAAAAAAGGACTATCTAATCTGTACTCTGCACTCTGTTCTCTAATGCCTTGGCTTGCAAAAGGCCCCGCATCTTTTCAGAATGCGGGGCCGATGGCGTTTTGGCGGGATCATTCGATGCGAATGCCGTACATGTAGGCGTTATCCTTGCTGCACGTGCCCACCACCAAATAATTCTTGTATACGGCGGGGCTGCCTTCGATGGCGCCGCCCAGGTTCAGGGTATTGCGCACCGCGCCGGTGCGGCCGTCCATCATGGTCAGGTTGCCGCCCTGATCCCCCTGGATGATCCAGGCGTCGCCATTATCATTGTACACGGCCACGGGGGAGGATACGGCTTCGCTGGTGAGGGCCCGTTCCCAAACGAGGGAACCTGTTTGCTTGCTGAGGGCGATCACCTTGCTGCCGCCGTCCTTCACCTTGTTCACAGTGAAAATCACCAGATCGCTGATGCTGTGCTGGCCGATAACGGGGCTGGCCTTGCAGCCGGACAGCTGACCTTTATCGTAATCGCACTTGATGCCGTAGGTCCAGATAGTTTCCCCGGTCAGGGCGTTCATACGGCGGATGGTCACATCGTTCTTGCTGCCCAGACGGCTGTAGGCGGTATTGCCGGTATACAGGCTCACGCCCGAATCGCCGTCCATATCCAGCGCGATGGATGCGTCAATGTTGTCGCCGCCGTCCATGGCCCATACGGTTTTCATGGTATCGGAGTTCACGCAGCGGATGACGCCGTAGGTGTCGGCCATATAAATGTACTTATCGTACATGGCCACGCTGCTTTCCACGCCCACGCCCGCTTCCTTTTCGGCCCCGGCCTTGGTGCGCAGATAAACCACGGAGGGCTTGATGCTCATGGACAGCTTCACGTCCTGATCGTTCGCCTTGGGATAAATGAATTCGGCGTTCAGATCCACGGTGTAGAGCAGTCCGTTTTCACCGGCCACCACCATGGCATCGGTATCCCAGTTGTTGTTCAGGAACAGGGCGGTGCCGTCGAATGCGCCGTTGGTGTTGTACTGGATCTGGGTATCGGATTTGCGGCCATTGAGGAAGAAGGCTTCCTTGCCGTCGATCAGGTTATACAAATGCAATCCGATGCTGCCGGTTTTGTTGGGCAGCTTGGAAATGCCCTGGCCCACGGCCAGCAGGGGCCGGTCCATGCTGTCCACGGACACGCTGCCCTTCAGGGGATAGCCCACGGTGATGGGGTCCCGGGTGGCGGAGCCGTCGGTGAGGTCCAGGAAGTAAATTTTGCCGTCCTGAGCCCCGAAGATGACCTCCCGCAGGCGCGGGGTAGCCTTCTTATCATCGTACAGGTTCATGCCCTCGCGAACCTGCGTGGTCCATTTCACGATGGCGGGCTGGCCCGTCCAGCCCACGCCGTACAGCGTGCCATTATCCTCGGTTCTCAGGTATCCAATGGGGGTCTGCCACAGGATGGAAAGCTGCTGCTTGGTCACGTTGGCAGTGCCGTAGGCGGCGTTCCGGCGGAAATTATCGCCCCGGAAGGTGAGCACGCCGGCGGGATAGAAGGAATAGTTGTCCGGGTGCGGGGCCACATAGCTTACGTCCCGGGAGAAGGTGATGGATTTGGCGCTCTTGCTGCCCACCTGATACACGGTATCCGTGGTTTTCAAGCTGCCGGAGCCCGCGCTGGCATCCAGCCGGGGCAGGGGCGTGGCGGTGGGAGCGGTGGTCGGCGCGGGAACAGCCGTGGGCGTCGGCGCTGCGGTCGGCGCGGCTGTCGGGGCCTCTGTGGGCGGAAGCGTAGGCGCTTGAGTGGGTTCGCCGGTGGGGGCCTCCGTGGGCAGGGGCGCGTTGGTGGGGGCCCAGGTGATCGCAGGTACCAGACCTTCCTGGGAAGCGGTTTCTACCGTGGGCTGCGGCGCCGCGGTGATGCTTTCCACGATGGGGGCCACCGTGGGCTGGGATACCAAGGGCACCTGAGTGGGCAGCGGCGTTTCGGTGGGCACGGGAGTGGGATTCACGATCACCAGCGGAACGCTCTTGTCTGTGCGGGTCCAGGTTTCGCCCTCCCGAATGACGGCGAAAACGTCGCCGGAATAGGGAACGTCAAAAATCGCGTTGATGTTCCAGATTTTGTTGGTTTCGTTGGCGCCGTTCACCAGCGTGGCAGTGCAGGCGATTTCGTTGCCCTCGGCATCCTCCAGCCGCACGCCGTCCACGGATTGGTTGGTGGTCAGGTTAAACAAAAGACGGGAATTGGTGGCGGCGGTATTGGAGGCCGCCTGGAAGGAAAGAGCCTCGCCCGGGGCCTTCTTCTGCACGTTCACCAGGCTGTCAATGGCGTTTTTTACCGGGTTCAGGGGTCCGGCATCCGAAATGAAATGCAGGGCCACCGCCAGCAGAAGCGCGGCGACGATCACGCCGATCAGGATTTTCAGCCAGGGCACCCGGCGTTTATCCTCTTCTTACACATCGAAATCATCGTTCAAAGCGGGACGGCGCATATACAGATTATCCTGTCGGCCATCCTGCCGGGCCGCGGGCTGCCGCCGGGCGGTATATGCGCCGCGGGCGTTGGCGCCGCCGTCCTCCTGATACATGGCGGGCTGCCGGCGCTGCCATTGAATTTCCGGCACGGGCTCCTGCTCCGCGGGAATATCGGGCTGGGAATAAGCGGCGGATTGCTGCGGGATTTTCTTTTCATGATCGCCGGTTTCCCGGTGCCTGTCGCTGCGGCGGTGCCGCGCAGCGGGCTGCGGATTCAAAGAAGGATCATCATAATTACTCAAAGGTGGTAACCTCCTGCGATTGGCGCTAAAAAGTAAAATTATCCGAATACAGTATACCAGAAATACCGTCGAATCACAAGCAAAAATATAAAACTGGAAAGGTTTTTCATGTTTTGTTGCATCATTTGACGACAGAATCAGCGCTCGCGGTCAGTTTGGAGGGCATTTTGCAGATCGGTTATGATCTGCGCCGTTCTCAACTTCGCGCCTTCCGTGCTCAAATGGCTGTCGATCAGCCAGAAATATACGCCGGAATAAAGGGAATCCTCCAATTCGGTGATCACGGGCACACAAAGCCTGGCCTTCAAGTATTCATGCAGGGCTGCCCGGGCTTCAGGGGTGCTTTCTTCCGTCAGCGATTGGCGGTTTCTGGGGGTGTAGCTGAAATAAACGGTTACGTCGTCCCGCTGAAAGCGCCGGTATACTTCGTTCAGGCTGTTTACGCTGGCTTCGGAAAAGCTGTTTGCCGTATAATCCGCAATGTTGTGCCGCAGCCGTTCATCCCGTTCGCTGTTGGGCCGGGGCAGGATGAAATCGCCGTATGCGTTATAGGTGCTGAAGGGATAATAATTGCCGTCGTCATCAAAGCTGGCGGGGGATACGGAATAATCCCGATCCTCCATCCGGCTGCGGGCTGACAGGTAATCCCCCAGACTGGTAAAAACGCAGGAAAAGCGGTTCATGTCCAGTTGGGCGGCCGCGTCGTAGTTGGATTCCATCATGGCCCAAAAACCGGTATCCAGCGCGGAGGAAACGCAGAACTGTTCCGGCACCGCGTCAAATTCCGGGGCGGAAAGCAGGATATCTCCCTTTTGCATCAGGGGCCGGATCAGCTCGTATTGGGGCAGGGCGTTGGTAAAAGCGTACACCCCCATATTGACCGCGGAGTAATCCGGGAAAGCGCGGATGATTTCAGGGGTATCATAACCGTAGCGCCCGGAGGAGCCAGAAAACAGCACGATTTTTTTCTGATCGCGGATGCTGAGCAGCGCATCGTATTTATCGGAAAACATATCGAAATAGCTGCCGCTGTACTTGGGGCTGGTGGCCGCGTTGACGTGCAGGAAGGTAAGCGGGCATTGTCTGAAGCTGCCGTCCTGGACCTCCCGCAGGGAATCAAAGCAGTACAGATGCTGAATCATGCAGCGTTCAAAAGCGCCGTCATCTATCATGCGCAGAGCGGAAGGGAGCACCAGCGTTTGGAAGGATCGATCCCGGAAAACCCCGGAGGCTATGCGGCGCACTGGCAGGCCGCCAATGGCTTCGGGAACCACGCAGGAAGAAGCGTTTCCATCGTAACCGGTGATGACGATCCCGTTGCTTGCGCTTTCATAAATGAAATCTGAATCGGGGGAGGCCGGAGCCCATTCGGCGTAAAGCGTCAGGCTGTTTTCCCGTTCGATGCGGCTGCCCAGGCCCGCGTGCCGCCCGCTGCCGTCCGGCTGTGTGTTCCAGCCGATCAGCACAAACCCGTCCCGTTCCAGGTACCGGGACCCCAAGGCGGTGTTGACGCGCAGATGCGGGCTTTCCATGGATTGGGTGAAGCTGTCGCCGCCGCCCAGCTTCAATCTGCCGCCGTTGGCAAAATAGGTGATCGTGCGGCTGCCTGCGGGAGAAGGAGAAGGGACGGAAGAAGGGGTGGGAACGGGCACTTCATCATCCGGGCGGATACGGGAAGCATAAACGCTCCAAAAATAATTGGTGGCATAGGCGCTCACAAGCTTTGCGGGCACAATGATCCCGGCGTCCGTTCCGCTGAGCAGATTGCTTCCTACCGTGCAGCTTTGAGGCGATTCATGACGCAGAACCAGCCGCTTCAGTCCGGCACAGCCCCGGAAGGAATGATCGTCAATGCGGCGGATATTGCCTTGCAGGATGATTTCCCGGATGGCCGCGTCATGCTGAAAGGTTTCCGCGGTAAACCCTGCAACGGGCAGCCCGTCCCGGCTGACGGGTACGGTCAGCTTTTCCCGGAGGCGGCCCGCGTCCGTGAGCCCGATGATTTGCAGAACGTTTTCTTCCCTTCGGTAAAGGAAATAGCTTGCGTCGCTGTTATCCCCGTCCGTCAGCGCGGCTTCGGAAACGCCGGGCATGACCGGGAGCGGAATACGAACGGGGGATTCATCGCCCCGCAGCGCCTTCAAATCGCGGATCAGGAAAATGGTATTCAGTATGGCGCCGGAAGCGTTCAAATGAAAATTGGTATCGTAAAACCAGCCGGGGTCCAGGATCGCTTCCTCCGGTGATCCCAGGATTTCGCCGTTGAATTGCCCGTTCAGCGCCGCTGCGAAAGCGGGCAGAGCTTTCCGGGCTTCGGGCGGCAATGCCGCTTCGTTCATGGGGCAGAAGCGATAATAGAAAGAAACGCCGATTTTTTGGCATTTTTCATGAAACGCATTGATTTTTTCTATCAAAGCTTGATTCAGCAAAGCGATATCGAAGGAAATGGGCATGTTGGCGTCATAGCCGCCGGGCATGATGTTTTCTTCCCGGTTTGCGGAAACGATATCCCCATATGCGTTAAAGGAAGCGCGGGCATAAATACCGTCGCCCTCGGGAGCGGCATGTTCGTACCATAGTTTTGCTTTCGCTGCGGCGAAAGAGGGAAATTTGCCTATCATGGGCTCCAGATATTCCCGGTTCAGCGCGAAAACCAATTCGGGATGGCCGTCGGCGGCCTGCCACATGGCTTCGGCGCCAAAGTAGGCGGATAAGGTTTGTTCGCTCTGCTCCGGGGAAAAGACCACGATATCGCCGGGATGCAGCTGGTTTTCCGCCAGGTCCAGCATGACCGTGGTTCCCAATCCGGCGTAAAGCCCAAAATTGACGGCGGTATATTCCGGAAATTCCTGCTCCAATAGATCGCAGCGGTAATCAAAGGCCGTGCCGCTGCCGCCAATCAGGATCATGCGTTTTCCGGGCGTATTACGCAGCCTGTCATATTTCAGGGACAATCCGCCCAAATAGGTTTCCCCATACTGCGGGGGCAGGAAAAAGGCAAAAATGAGCAGCGCGGCGGGAACCGCCAGCGCGATGAGGACCCAGCCCAAGGCGTGCAGCGTTTTGCGACGCACAGCGGTTCCCTCCTTTCAAAATCAGAATTGGAAATAAATGAAGGCGTTGGCCATGTTCGCGTCCAGCCGCATCCAGAACGCAAGCGCGATGGCAAGGAAGCAATAAGCGTATACGGCGGCGGGGAGGCTTTTTATCCGATCATTAGCCAATTGACGCAATAACGGCAGGCAGGATAGTGCCAATAGGATCCAAAGCGCATCCAATCCATTCATGCCTAAAACTGCCCAACCGGCGGCAATGCTCCAGGGAGAAAACAGGCGTTGAATCAGCGCAAAAGCATGGCTGACGGAGGCGGCCCGGAAGAAGACCCAGGAAAAGGTGACCAGAAGATAGGTAAGGCCGATGGATACTGCATCAGGAATTTTTCGTTTTGAATGGCGGGAAAGCCATAACTCCGCCGTCATGAAAACGCCGTGCAAGGCTCCCCACAGCACGAAGGACCAATCCGCCCCGTGCCATAATCCGCTGAGCAGAAACACGGTCCATAAGGCCAGCGTCTGGCGGGCAATTCCCTTTCTGTTACCGCCCAGAGGAATATATACATAATCCTGAAACCAGCGGCTTAAAGTGATATGCCACCTGCGCCAGAATTCCCGGATGCCGGGGGCCAGGTAAGGCTGATCAAAGTTTTTGCTCAATCGGATGCCCAGCAGCCGGGCGCTGCCTGCAGCAATTTCGGAGTAGCCGGAAAAATCACAGTAAATCTGGAAAGAAAACAGGATGGTTGCCAGAAATACGGCGCTGCCATCCGGAAGGTCCAGCGAGTACGCCGCGTCCACGAACCGGGCGCAGCAATCCGCAATGACGATTTTGCGGAAGAAGCCGGACAGGAGCAGCCGAAGCCCCATGCGCGCGTCCTCCTTTGAGAGAACGCGCCTTTGCTTCAATTGCTTCAAAATACCCCCGGCCCGCTCGATGGGGCCCGCCACCAGCTGCGGGAAAAAAGAAATATATAAAGCATAATAGCCGGGATGGGTTTCAGCGGGCAGCGTACCGCGATAAACATCGATCACATAGCTCATGGCCTGGAACGTGTAAAAGGAAAGGCCGACGGGCAAAATGATTTCCCGGAATGAAAAATGAACGTCTGAACCCAGCATGCGAACGACGCTTTCAGCCGTTCCGGCCAGGAAATGAAAGTATTTGAAATACAAAAGAAAGCCTGCGCAGAGCAGCAGGGAAAGAACCAGAATACCTTTTCGCGCGCGAGGATTCCGGCTTTTATTCAGCATCAGTCCCGCTGTGTAAGAAACGGCGATCACGGATAGGAGCAGCAGGGTCATGGAGGGGTTCCAGCTGGCATAGAAAACCAGGCTGGCCCCCAAAAGGACAGCCCAGCGGGCGCGATGGGGGCACAGCCAGTGCAGCAGGGTTACGAGGGGAAGAAAGAGCAGATAATCCAGGGAATCAAAGCTCATTTACGTTCCCTCCTTCCCCAGAAACCGGCCATCAGCAAAAGCAACAGGGTGGGAAGCAGAATCCAGCGTCCCTCCGCTCCGGCAAGCAGCGCGGTCAGGGTTCCGGCAGCCCAGCAAAACCCGCCCAGAAGCTGGAGCAGGCCGCGATGCCTGACGATCGCCGGTCCTGTGATCGTCAGTACCAGCGCCAAAGCGTAAAGCGCCGCCGGAATAAACAGGCTCATAAACACATCTTCCCATCCAATCATTCTTTGGGTAAAATACGGCGGCCGGGAAGAAAAATCCTCCCGACCGCCGCGAAACAGATATGGTTTCTTAGTTTTCCTTGACCTTCTTGCGGATGGTGCAGAAGGCGGCTACCAGGGCCACCACCAGCGCCACGCCCAGGATGATCATGTTGGCGATGGTGCAGGAAGCGCTGGCCAGGTTGGCGGGGGTCTGCACTTCCAGGATCACGTCCGCGTTGGAGAAGTAAATGAAGCCCAGGCCCGCGATGCGGGAGCCGATCAGGTTGATCAGGGACAGGGCCAGCAGCACGGGCGCGCCGATCTGGCAGCAGCCGGTGATCAGGTCCAGGCCGGTTTTTCCGGCGCCCTTGGCGTTTACCTGACCCAAGGCGATGGCAGCCAGCAGCAGCACGGCGGCGGCGACCAGCCACAGCACCAGATTCTTAACGGTAACGTTCTGGAAATAGCCCTCGCTGCCGATATTCACGGCGTACACGATGAGGGAAACGATGGTAAGCACGGCGGCACAGCAGGCGATCCAAGCGCCGACGGACATCTTTTTCAGAAAGTTCATTTACTTCGCTCCTTTCTTCTTGTCAGGCAAGACGGTCAGGACGATCCAGCAGGCGGCGCACGCGATGGTCAGGTACAGGCTCAGGGTCTTTACCAGGCTCAGGGCGTTGTCCCACCAGGTGTTCACCTTCATGGTGGTCACGTTCAGGATGGCGCTGTTGGCATAGCTGAACAGCTGATATTTCAGGTCCTGACGGGCCTGCTCCACCAGGTTCTTATCGTTCTTCACGGTGTCTACGGAAATGTAGGCCCAGGTCTTGTCCACGCCGCCTTCACCCTGGTTGATGTGGTTGTCGTCCCCGGCGAAGTCGGCCACCTGGGTGATGCCCGCCATGACCATGGATTCCGCGTTGAAGTAGTAGTTGTTGTTCATCATGTCGGTGGACACCAGATCGGTGTAGCCCCATTCGCCGCGCAGAACCTTCTGCAGCATGCCGATGTGATGGGCGGCGTTGGTGGCGCCGATGCGGTTGAAGGCGATCATGACGGCACGGCAGCCGGTCACATCTTCCAAAGCGCCCTGGAAGCCGCGCAGATCGGTTTCACGGAATTTCTGTTCCGTCATGTAGGCGGATACGCCGCCACGGTTGTGTTCCTGATCGTTGAAGCCCATGTGCTTGGGTCCGTTCAGGATGCCCTTATCGGCGCAGCCCTGCAGGATCGCCTGGCCCATCCGGTTGGTGAGCATGGGGTCTTCGGAAATGTATTCGTAGTTGCGGCCGTTGTAGGGGGTGCGGCGCTGGGTCAGGCCGGTGCCCCACAGGTGATAGCGGCCCAGCCACAGGCCGGAGTTGCCTTCGATCAGGCCCCATTCATAGGCCAGTTCGGGGTTAAAGGAGGAAGCGATAGCAGTCTGGGAATGGGTGTTGAACTTGTAAGTATTGCCGGAGGCTTCGTCGTTGTAGCCGGAGGAGAAGCCCCACACGCCTTCATTCTGGATCACCACGGGGTTATCCACGTTGGTGAGCACATCGGAACGGCTGCCGCCATGGATCACAGCGCCCACCGCTTCGTCGATGGTGATCTGGGAAACCAGCTTGTCCCAGAAAGCGTCTTTGATGTTGCCGTACTGTTCCGGCCCCACGTCGGTGGCGTTGAAGCGCAAGCCCTGATCCACGCCCTCGGCGGCAGCGCCGGTATCGGAGATCTGGTAGGTCTGGCCGCGCAGCTCGCGAATCCATTCATCCTTCCGGGGGCTGTCGGCGATCTTGATTTCCACGGCGTTGTAGTTGATGGGGAAGGTGCCTTCCCAATCCTGACGGGACAGGTAGGTGACGGTGTCGGTGCCGGTCCAGTAGTTCAGGTCGGCGTCGTCGGCCACGTTGGTCACCTGCACGCCGTTTTCGGTGGCGAAGGTGGTTTTGTCAAAGGCGTTCAGTTTCCAGGTGACTACTTCGCCGATTTCGGTGGCGCCGTCACCCTGGCCGCCCTTGGCGGCGATGAAGTTGTTGGCGGCGGCATGAGCGCCGGCAGCCGCGGTGAACAGATAATCGCCGTCATCCAGAATGTAGGTCTTGGCTTCCTTGTAATCGTAGGAGGCCAGATACTTGGTGGGCACGGTGATGGTCACGTTGGCGGTGCCGCCCGCGGGCACATCCACCTTGCCGGAATTCAGGAAGGTAACGGCGGATTTTTCAACCAGGTTGGCCTTGTCGTAATCGGTGTAGGGCTGCTGCACATACAGCTGGGCCAGGAACTTGCCGGCCTTGTCGCTGTTGTTCTTGATTTCCACCACAGCGGTGATATTGCCGTTTTCGGACTTGTCCACATTCACGCTCTTGAGCGTCTGGGTGTAATCCAGATAGGACAGGCCGTGACCGAAGGAATAGAGCACTTCCTTGTTATAATCCCAAGCTTCGCCCTGAGTGGCGCCGTTGGCGGAAGCAGCCTTGAAGTCGGGGTTGATCACGGAGTCGAAGTAACGGGTTTCATAATACTTGTAGCCCACGTAGATGCCTTCGGCTTCCACCATATAATGGCCGCCGTTGTAGGTGGAGCTGCCGCCGAAGGAGCCCGCCTTGGTGTTGGCGATTTCCACGCCGGGGTAACGGGGATCGGCGCCGCTCTGGGCCACGATTTCATAGTCGGCATAGTAGCCGCCGTTTTCATACTGCGCGCCGCCGAAGTTGATCACGGCGGGGTTGGAATTGTTGTCAGCCACGTAGGTGTCGGGCAGAGCGCCGGTGGCGTTCACCTTGCCCAGCAATACGTTCACGATACCGGTGCAGTGATAATCGTTCACCACGCCGATGTAGGCGATGCCGTCCACTTCGTGAGCGCCGCCCTTGGCTACGTCGCCCAGCAGCATGGTGTTGCCGGAGTTGATGAGCAGGATGACCTTGGAGCAGGTTTCCTTGGCCGCGTCGATGACAGCCAGTTCATCTTCGGAGATGGCCAGGGGGTCCTTGCCGGTGGGGTTGCCGTCATAGTCCAGGGCGGAGCCGGGCATATAGGTGTTGCCTTCGCCAGCGCCGCGGGCCAGCACCACGATACCGGTGGTGGTTTCCTTGTTGATGGAAGCCTTCCAATCGGCGGGAGCGCCCATGCCCTCAAACCGGGCGGGGTCGATTTCCACGATGCGGTACTGGGTCATGTCGCCGGGGGAGGAGACGTAAATGTTGTCGTAGGTGGTCTGCTCCTGCAGTTCGCCGGACCACCGATTGGGCACCATTTCGGTGTGCTTGTTCAGGATGTTGTTGATGTAGAGGTCCTTGAGGGTCTGGTTCACGGTGAGGCCGGCAGTTTCAAAAGCGGCCACCAGGTCCACCTTGTCGGCGTTGCCGCCGGCGTTGGAGTAAGGCACGTAAGCGGCCAGGCCGAACAGGGCCACTTCATTGCCGGCGATGGGCAGCGCGCCGTTATCATTCTTCATGATGACGGTGCCTTCTTCGCCTTCACGAACGGAGATATCCCGGGCCGCGGCCATCATTTCTTCCACGGTGGCATAATCGGACTTAAAACGGATGGCGTCGGGATCGGTGTTCACCACGAAGCTCTGGGTTCCCAGAACGTCGTCCAGGGCCGTGCGGTAGGTATCGGACAGACCGGTGCCGATGGTGCTCAGAACCAGGAGGCAAGCCATGAGCGCCGCGAGACCTCTCATGACGGGTGCGAGCTTTTTCGCTTTCATTTTTTGCATCTTCCTTTCTGCTGCGCTTTTGCGCATACGATTGAGAGAATTTGTTCATCCCGCGCACCGCGGAATGAAGCCCGCCGCCTTTGCGGCGAAGGTTCAATGTGGGTGGCAGCGCTCACTCCCTTTCACCAAGAACTTTTTGAATCATGTTATTGAAAAAACTGTATGTATCATCGCCTGTGTAGGCGTGAACATCGATGAGGAATCAGAGAGGCGCTTTTCCGTTCTGCTTCCGCAGGGCGTTGAATTCAGCCAGCAGCTTTTGCGCGGCTTCTTCTTCCGCCTTCTTTTGCTCGGGGGTCAGGCGGGCAACGCGCTCCGCTTCCTTCTTGGCGGCGTCCTGCTGCTTTTTCAGCTCAGCCTGATAGGCTTCCTCGCCTTCCTCCAGGCGGATTTTTTCCTCAGCGGACAGGTAGGCCCGGCCTTCATTCTCAGCGGCGGCCTTCTGATCGGCCACGATGGCTTCATGATCGAACCTGCCGAACTTTTCCACGCCCATGAAGATAAAGAGCAGGAAGATGATCACGTAGCAGAAGGTTTCCACGCCGATGAACACCCAGGGCATGGAAGCGCGGATCGCTTCGGAGGAAATGTTATCCGCCGCGTAACCCACATTGGAGAGCACGATGTTCAAAATGCCGGTGGCAACGCCCGTCATGCCCGCCATGATGGCGCCGTAGATGGTCATGGTCAGGCCGTCGGTACGCTGGCCGTGAATGGCTTCCTGGTGGTCCAGCACGTCCGCCAGAAGCGCCATGCTCAGGTACATGGCGGGGGTGGAGCCCAGGGCCTTGAGGATGAAGGAAACATAAACCAGGATCAGGTTCGCCGGAGCGATCAGGCCCAGCAGGCCGCCTGCCGCCGCCAGGACAGCGCCGCAGAAAATGGCCTTGCCCTTGCCGATTTTATTGGCCAGGATGGGAGCCGCCACCATGCCGATGGCCGTGGGGACAGCGCCGATGATGGCCAGGAAGCCGGAAATGTTGCCGCCGTTGGCGATGGTGTACACGCCGTCGGCGTTGGGGAACATGGCCTGGCAGAAGTAAAGCTGGCTTACGTTCTTCGCCATGCCGCCCAACTGGTAGCAGAAGAAGAAAACCATCATGATGACCCAGAATTTATCGGAGAAGCAGATTTTGGCCTGCTGGCCGATGGGAAGCGCTTTGGCGGGGGCGGCGCTTTCATTCTGGCTCATGGATTCTTCCGTTACCCGCTCCCGGGTGAACAGGAATTCGATTAGCGCGCCAATCACCGTAATGGCGGTGAGGGCGATGACGAAAACTTTCCAATGATGATAGGACGCCGCCGCGTCGTAGAGCACCACGCCGTTCAGCGCGTATTCGCCGCTTTCCAGCAGCACCGCGCCCTCCGGCAGATTGGTGGTCTGAGGCACGAAAAGCAGGCTCAGGAAGAAGGGCAGGATCATGGTGGAAAGCCCCATGGAAGCCAGCGCCGTGGCGTTGGACAGGGTGGCCAGCAGGGTCCGGTCCTTGCTGTTGCGGGTGGACAGGTTCACCAGCGCCGCGTGGGGCGTGTAGTACATGGGATAGGCGATGGCGAACCACAGGTTATAGCCGATGGCGATGCAAACCAGCGCCAGCCCCTGGCCCTGGGGATTGATGGTGTCCGTCGCCAGCGGGGAAATAACGAACAGGATCAGCAGGGCGATAAAGGAAATGGGCACGGAAAGCAGCAGCAGCGGGCGAGCCTTCCCGGCGCGGGAGGCGCTTTTGTCCATCAGTCGGCCAACGATGATGTTGCCCAGCACCACGAAGATGACCGACACAACGGGGAGCCACTTGAAAAATTCACTGGCCCAGGAGTTGATGTTCAGCACGTCGGTCATGTACTTGTTGAAGTAGTTCGCCAATACCGAGTTGGCTACCAGCGCCAGCGTGGGGCCGATCAGGTAGCCCAAGGCCCCCTCCGGAATCAGCGTTACATTGTTCTTTTTGATCAGGCTCGCCGGCAGCCGATCAAAAAGGCTTTTCTTTTCCGCCATATTGCATCCCCCTTTTAAATATTTGCAGTAAAGTGATAGATTCCGCTGCCCACGGTTTCGCTCTTTCCGTCGGGCAGAATAACGGCGCATTCCGTGCCGAAGGGTACCGTGACCGTGAGTTCAAAGATGTTTCCGGTGATTTTCCAGGCGCTTTCCGCCAGACCGTAGGGCGTTTTTACGGAAGCTTTGGCGGAGGTGAGGCCGCCGCCAAGGAGGGGCTTTACCTGGAAGCGCTTGTAGCCCGCCTCCTGGGCCTCCAGGCCCGCTACCCGCTGATACAGGAACGCGCCCACCGCGCCGGAGGCGTAATGATTGTAGCTGATCATGCCGCCGGTGCCGTCGTCCCCGATGGGGCAGAGCCCCCGTTCGTCCAGACCGTCCCACCGCTCCCAAATAGTAGTGCCGCCTACCTTCACTTCATACAGCCAGCTGGGGCACTTGGTGTTCATGAGCATTTGGAAGGCGGCGTCCGCATGGCCGTTGTCCGCCAGCGCGAACAGGATGTAGGGCGTGCCGGGGAAACCGGTGCCGATGCAGTAATCGTTCTTTTCCACCAGCGCCGCCAAATTGTCCGCCGCTTTTTTCCGGATTTCCGCGTTGGGAAACATATTCAGATACAAGGGCAGCACATAAGCAGTCTGGAATTCCTGAAGCAGTTTGCCGTTTCCGTCCGTCAGCACGGAGCAGTAAGCATCGGAAACCTTTTCGGCCAGCCTCGCGTATTTTTCCGCATCCTGCTTTTCACCTAAGATTTCAGCAATTTGGGATACCAGGGAGCACATGTTTTTCATGGACGCGGTGGCAGTCCATTTGGCGCGGGCCTGCCATTGACCCATCTTGGGTACGTCCGGGGCCACCCAGTCGCCAAAGTGGAACACGCCGGGGGTATTCCAAATATAGCGGTTCTTGCCGAAGGAAAACAGCCCCGCCCAGAAGAACTGGGCTTTCACATACTTTTTCATCATGGGGTAGTTTTCTTTCAGCACACTTGCGTCGCCCCGGGCCCGGTATTCCGCCCAGGGCACCAGCACGCAGGCATCGTCCCACCAGTCCACGGCCATATCCGGCATGGTGGTGGGGAAGCCGTAGCCCTGCCGGGGCACGGTGTTGGGAATGCCGCCGCCGGGAAACTGCTCGGCGCGCATATCCCGAAGCCATTTGTCCAGGAACCGGGACATATCAAAATTGAAGCAGGCGGTGGGCCCGAATACGGCGATATCGCCGGTCCAGCCCATGCGCTCGTCCCGCTGGGGGCAGTCGGTGGGAATATCCATCAGATTGCTCTTGGCCCCCCACACGATGTTGGATTGCAGCTGATTCAGCAGGGGATCGGAGCATTCAAAGCTGCCGATGGGCTCCAGATCGGAGTACAGGGCCAAGGCTTCCGCCTGGATGTTTTCTTCTTCAATTCCTTCGATGCTGATATACCGGAAGCCCATGTAGGTGAACCGGGGGCTGTATACCTGCCGGCCGTCTTTGCAAATGTAGGTGGCGGTGGCCTTGGCGCTGCGCAGGAAGCTCAGGTTCAGCGAGCCGTCCTCATTGAGAATTTCCGCGTGCTTAACGATGAGCGTTTGGCCTTTTTTGCCGTTGACGGTCAAGCGCACCACGCCGGCGAAATTCTGGCCGAAATCGTAAATCAGCTGATTTTGAACTTTTTTTACGCTTTGGGGCCTGAACACCTCATGCGCCGTCACCGGCGCGCCGTAATCCGCCAAAATGCGGGGGGAAATTTTCAGCGTTTCCGGAGCGGCCTTGCGGAAAGAGGCGGCGGACAGTTCTTTCGTGGCATCGAAGGTTTCGCCGTCGTACAGATCCGCCATGCGCACGGGGCCGTCCTCAGTGACTTCCCAGGTTTCGTCGGTGCCGATGATTTCTTCGGCGCCGTCCTGGTAGACAAGGCGCAGCTCCAGCAGCAGAGCCTGCCGATCGTGGATCAGTCGGTTGGCCCGGGTGAATACGAAGCTGCCCACGGCCCAGCCGCCGCACACCGTGGCTTCCAGCACGTCGCTGCCGGTAAGAAAGTTCGTCACGTCATAGGTCTGGTACATCAGGCTGTTTTTGTAGCTGGTGAAGCCGGGGGCGAAATACCGTTCGCTCACCCGTTTTCCATTGAGGGCCAGATCATAGATCCCCATGGCGGTAGCGCAGATCAGGGCCCGCTTCACGGGCTTGCTGATCCGGATTTCTTTTCTGAACACCATAGGCGCGGGGGACACGCCCTTTTCTGTGAAGCAGTACGCGGGATCGCTGATCCATCGGCCGGTCCAGGGCGTATCCAGCCTGCCGGTTTCAAAGAGAACCTCAGCGGAGGCCGTTTCACCGCTCATGCTTTGAACAGCCAATTCTGCCGTGTAAGCGGTGAACGGCTTGAGCGCGGGGCCCCCGTATACGACGCCGGTTTGCTCGGCGGTATCCGTCTGCCAGCCGTTCAATGAAAGCCGGGCATTTTTCAGTTGGCCGTTTTTCTGGTCGGATTCAAGAGAGAAGGAAAACCGGGGCCGGGAAACGTCGGTCACACATCCCGCGGTCAGGTTTTCAACGGAAAATCGAGTTACCTTCAGCATGGCTGCATCCCCTCCGAAAAAGAGAATGAATCTTGTGATGATAGGATAACATAAAAACCCTTTTTTGCGGGAACAATTGCATAAACTGTCGATTTGGAAGCACGAACGGCATTTTTTCAGCAAAATTCAGGCCGAAAGATACAGGAGCCTGAGGCTTTGACCGCTTCACGGTGCGGGTGCGGCGGTTTTGGCTTTTTCAGGAAGAAATAAGGATGATGCTATTGAATTCATCCACGCAAGCATGTACAATAATGAAAACAGGCGCGTTTGCGCGTTTTGCCATATGCCGCCGATGGGCTGGATGGAAGGAAAAACGATGACCGAACAGGAAAAAATGATTCAGGAAATGATCAGGCGCATGAAGCAGGAGCAGGACAGAAAGCTGAACAATTTCCGGGCCCAAAACCTGTATATCCAGAAGGGAAAAACGCTGTTTACCGGGTCCTCGCTGATGGAAATGTTTCCCATTACCGAATTTTGCTTAAACGAAGGATTTCCCATTGCCTACAACCGGGGCATCGGCGGCTATACCACCGATGATTTTCTGGCGGCGGCGGATGCGGTGCTGCTGGACCCGGCCCCCCAAAAGCTGTTTATCAATATCGGTACCAACGATATCCATGCCCGGCAGGACGGGGAAGACTGGTTTGATCATCTGGAAAGGAACTACCGGAAAATCTGCGGGATCATCAAAGAGAAGCTGCCGGAAACCACGGTGTACATGATGGCGTATTATCCGGTGAACGCCGATGCCCCCGGCGCGAAAAACAATTCCGGCATGCGGGTGCGCACCAATGAAAACATAAACAAGGCCAACCGGATGGTGGAAGCGCTGGCACGGGAATTCGGCTTCCATTATATCGACGTAAACGACGGATTGAAGGATGCAGAGGGCAAGCTGAAAATCGAACACACGGCCGACGGCATCCATTTTGATTCCGCGGCCTACCGCACGGTATTTGAGCGGCTGAAAAAGTATCTGTGATCAGGCTGGGGCATGAAAAAGCCGTTTTCCGGGAGGCGTGCTTTCTTCCGGAAAATGGCTTTTATTCTTCGCTGCCGGATTCCTCCGGACTGATCAATTGAAACGGTTCGCTGCGGCATGTAAAGGTTTCCGTTCCCAGCCGAACCTTGATCTGAACGGTGTATTCTCCCCCCGGGGCAGGTTCCCCGCGGTTGGTCCGTCCATCCCAATAAAAATCGCTGGCGGCAGGGGAAAGCTGCTGGGGCCGGGTGGGGGCCTCATAGGCGAGCCTGCGCACAGTGACGGCGTCCGCGTTTTGAACGTTTACGGTCAGGCCGCAGGGCACGTCATGCTGCACCAGGATGGGAAGCTCGCACCCGGCGGAAGGATCAAAGGAAGGATCGGTAAGCACATTCAGCGTCACGCTGCCGGATGCGGGCTGCACGCACAGCAGCCGGGCTCCCTGGAAAACGGGCCGATCCTCCTCCAGCGTGATCAATTGGATCATGGCATAGCCGAAAGCATCCGCGCCGGTGTTCAGGGACAGGGTGCGCATTTTCCGGCCCGGAAGCACGGAACCATCCGCTTGCTCCCCGTCCAGGAAATGCTGGGCCTGGTCAAACTGCCAGGCACCGTCCTGATGATAGATGATTTGGTAGTACAATTCCGCCTGGCGCTGCACGGTAAAGGAAAAGGAAACCTCGCTTTGTCCGGCGGTCAAAAGCGTATCCTCAAAGGTAATGTCCGTGACCGCCTTTTGAATGGGCCGGGGCAGTTCGGGGTCATAGGCGAAGAAAACAAAATCGTCGGCGTTCTGGGGGTAAACCTGGGGCGCGGAGGCGGCGTAATTATCCCGCAGAAACGAATAAGCTTCGGCAAAGGTGATCTGGCCGTCGGCGTTCTGATCGGCGGCGAAGTCGCCCTGGCCGCCCAGACCGTTGGCAAGTACGGTGGCAAAATAGCTGGCCCCCGTTACGGTGGGCTCCGTTCCTCCCTGAAAATACCAGCTGGCTTCGCTGCCGCCGGCGCTGCACAGCACCTTGTAATCAGGGCCGGTCAGAAAAGGCTGCCTGTCCTGAACGGATACGCCTTTTCCAATCACGGCGCCAGCGTTGCAGGCGTCCAAGATCACGATTTTGATGCCTGGCACCTGATCCAGAATGCGCTGCAGGGAAGGAGCGTCCAAAAGCGTTTCCTGCTCCCCGTCGCTGAGCAGCAGCCCGGCGCGGGATTGTTCATCGTTTTGTTCAAAAACGCCGTGGGTGCTGATATACAGCAGGGAAATATCCTGCCGTCCAGCGCTTTGAAAGGCGTTTAATACGGCATCCTCAAAGGCTTCCACCGTTGCCAGACTGCCGGAATAGGAACGAATCAGATCGTACCGGCGACTGTCCGCGGAAAGCGCGTCCGAAAGCAAATGCAGATTGCTTTCCGCCGCTGGCCAGGTATCCTGTTGGGTCAGGAAATGATCGCAGCCGATGAGCAGCGCCCGAAGACGCGCGGATGATGGAATGGAACCGGAAGGGAGTTCTTCCGCGGAAAGGGAAGAAAGCGGCGTCTGAAAAACGAGCAGGAACAGAAGAAACAGGGCCCAAAGCTTTGTTTTCATGCCGCCGATCCCCCCTTTCACTGATTTTGAATTCATTATACTACATCTTTCATCAAAAATCTACCTGCCGACAGGAGACGGCAGGCCGCCTTATTCTGCCAGGATAACGAAAACAGAGACGGCTTTCTGATCGGGCCGTCTCTGTTTTTCATCCATTTGAAATAAATCAGATTCTCTTTGCCAAAGTTTCGGGGTTCGCCGCGTAAAGCAGCGCCGCGTCCCGGGTGATTTTGCCGACGCGCACCAGGCGCTGCAGCTCCGCGTCCATGGACATCATGGTGCGGTCGCTGCCGCCGTAGATCACGTTGTCGATCTGGTGGGTGCGGCCATCGCGGATCATGTTTTGGATGGCGGGGTTCACGGTCATGACCTCAAACACGGCCACCCGGCCCCCGTCCACGGTGGGCACCAGGCGCTGGGAAACCACGGCCTTGAGCACCATGGACAATTGAATACGGATCTGGGCCTGCTGCTCCGGCGGGAAGGTATCGATGATGCGGTCCACCGTTTTGGCCGCGCCGATGGTGTGCAGCGAGGAAAGAAGCAGATGGCCCGTTTCCGCCGCGGTGATGGCGGTGCGCACGGTGTCCAGATCGCGCATTTCGCCCAGCATGACCACGTCCGGTGCCTGGCGCAGGGCGGCGCGCAGAGCGCGGGAGAAGGTGGCGGCGTCGTTGGGCACTTCGCGCTGGCTCACCAGGGATTTTTTATGCCGGTGCAGATATTCGATGGGGTCCTCGATGGTGATGATATGGGCGGCTCTGTTTTCGTTGATCTTATCCACCAGGCAGGCCAGCGTGGTGCTTTTACCGCTGCCAGCGGGGCCGGTGACCAGGACCATGCCGCTGCGCTGAGAATACAGATCCATTACGATTTCGGGAATGCCCAGCTTGTTCACATCCGGCAGCTCGAAATTTACGATGCGGCAGATGGCGGCCATCGTGCCGCGCTGACGGTACGCGTTGCAGCGGAAGCGGCTCACATTCAGGATAGCGAAGGAGAAATCGTCGTCCCCTTCTTCATCCAGCAGATGAATGTCCCGATGGGCCAGATCGTACATTTGTTTGATGAAAGCCTCCGTATCGGCGGGGAGGAGCTTGTTGTCCGTCAGGTTTTTCAGTACGTTGTTTACCTTTACGGTCACGCTGGCGCCGGGAACGATAAATATATCCGATCCGCCCATGGCGACGGCTTTTTGCAGCAATTCAAGCATCGCTTACCACTCTTCTTCCGTTTCAGCAGTGAGATTGTGCCGAACCCACCGGCAGCGGGTTTCCGCGTCCAAAGGATTGATCTGCACCGCGCAGTCCAGAGTGCGGAAGCCGTCGGATACGGTGAAGGATAAAATGCCGTCCTCCCATTCCATACCATCCGGCAGGTTTTCTTCAATGGCCGCCTGATAGGCTTCCTCATTTTCCGCGGCAGAGGTCAGATCCAGCAGCATTCCCTGTATATGAACGAATTTTTCCTCTGCTTCCACGTTTAGGGCGTAGACCGCTTCCGTAACCTGCACGCTGCGTTCGCTGAGCCGCACGTCGTTGCGGCTGTTCATCAGCGACAGCATGCCCAGCACGCTCATAGCCAGCACCACAAAAATCAAAATCAGGGACGCCGCGCCGGGGCCGAAGCTGATGCTGCTTTTTTTATTGCTCATAGCTGCACCTCCCAGTACCGGGCGACGGGCAGGGTAAGAAGCGCTTCGTCATTTTGAACGGCCCGTACCTCGAAGTGGTTCATCACGCCGTTGGGGGCCGATGTTTCGCTGGCGGTCACTGTGATGGTATAGCCGTTTTTATCCAGGCTCCATCCGTTGTTCTGCCGGGAAAAGCCCATTTCAGCCAATGCCGCCTCCGCGTCCTGAGCGCCGTACAGCCGATCCGCCACGTTCTGGGTTTCGTTCAGCGCTTCAATCAGCATGCCTGCCCGGGCGCTTTGGCTGCGGGCGGTGGAAAACACCTGCAAAAGCACTGTGGCGGAGAGCATGAAAAACATGACCACGATCAGCAGCTCCACCAGCAGCGCGTTGCTTCGATTGCCTGATTTCATTCTATCACCTCAGTTTTCAGCGCCGGCAGCTCTCAGCGCGATGTTCACTTCCGACCATTCTTCTCCGCTGCGCACCCGCACCGTAAGAAGGGGGCCGTTCAACTCCGCCGTCATTTCATCGGCGGCGCAAACGGCCTCGCCGTTTTCGGGCACAAAATCCAGATCGGTGGAAGCGAACCATTCCCGAAGCATGCCGTCGTAAACGTAGATCCGGGTGATGTATGCTTCATCGTCATACGTATTCCGCATGGCAATGGTATGGATCCCGTTGGCGTCCTCGGCGGAAATGGCGTTTTCCTCATCGTCGGATCGGATCATGCTGCGCACATAGGCCGTGGAAAGCCGGGCAGCGTTATGCGCGTCGGCCCGTTCGGCGGTGTTCCGGTAGGCCTTGGCCCCCAGCAGCACCATAATGGTGGAAAACACGGCGAAAATGCCCAGCAGCAGAAACACGAACACGCCGGAAATGGTATGGGATGGGGCGATTTTCTTCATCGAATGCCCGCCCCCTTCTCCGTGACCCAGATATCGGGGATCATGTTGGACGCGAAAGCGTCGTAGGTGATCAGATACCTCTCCTCATCGTAAGCCAGGCGGTAATGCTCCCGCAGATACTCAATATCATCGGGATAGGCCCCTTCCACGGCGTAGCAGGTAAGCGCCGCGTTTTTCACCGCGTTGCGCACGATTTCCGTTTCCGCCGTTTCCTGGGCGGAGCTGATCCTGTTGACCAGAAACACGGCTCCCACCAGCACCGCCGCGATGAGCAGCAGCTTGATTACATCCTTTCGGTTCATACCCGCTTCTCCTTTTTACAGGCTGGACAGGATGCCCGCCATGGGCAGCATGACGGAAAGCAGCACCGCGCCGATGACGATGGACAGCAGGGCCACCAGCGTGGGTTCAATGATAGCGACCAGGCGGGTGATACCATCCTCCACCTGTTCTTCGTAGAGCCCTGCCAGCTTGCCCAGCACCTGATCCTCCTTGCCCGTGGCGCTGCCCATGGTGATCATGCGGTTATGCAGTTCTTCAAACAGGCCGGTATCGGTGACGGCGTCCGCAAAGGTGCTGCCTTCTTCCAGACTGTCGCGGATGGCCTTTACCTTATCGGCGGCCTCCTTATCCTCCAGCACGGCGGCGGTCATTTCCAGGGCTTCGCCGGTATGGAAGCCGCCGGACAGCATCATGGAAAGCACGCTGGCCACCCGGGAGGCGGACAGCTTTTGATTCAGCTGCTTCAGGGACGGAAGCAGCTTCTGCACGGCGTTCAGCACCTTTTCCCGGTGCTTGGTGCGCATCAGCACCACGCCTGCAACGGCCGCAACCACTACAATGCCAACCAGTGCCAGGATGATCCAGCCCACGGCGGCGCCCATATTCATCATGGCGGCGCCGGATTCGGTCATGGCTACGCCCATGGAATTGAGCACCCGGCGGAACACCGGCAGCACCTTCCACAGCAAAATCAGCACGATCACCACCAGCATGATGCCCAGCACCAGGGGATAGGCTACGGCGCTGGAAATGGAGGAACGGATGCGTTCTTCCCTCGCGTAGTATTCTTCCAAGCCGCGCATCACCTGGTCCAGATGGCCGGAGCGTTCGCCGATACCCACCATTTCCACCAGGTATTTGGGCCAGCGTTCATCTTCCTTCAGCGCGTTGTACAGGGAGCCGCTTTCGGTCACGCCCTTGCTGGCGGATACGTAAATATCGGCGTTATCGCTGTTTTTGTCAGCCCCTGCCAGCGTTTCCATGCCGTCGTACAGGGGAAGGCCCGCTTCCAGGATCAGGGCTACCTGGCCGCAGAAGTTGCTCAGTTCAGCGGCGGAAAGGCCGCGCTTTTCTTGCTTGCTCATTTTTTATTCCCCCAATTTCAATAATACCGTTCCACGGAGTAAGAAACCGGCTTGCTGATGGCGTTCAGCGCCGCCGTTGGGTCGTAGTACATGTCCTTGCCGTCCACGCTGACCATGATCCAGGCGTGATAGTTTTTATCCGCGTAGCCAATGATCAGCCGGGCGGGGATCCCCTGGGTGCGCAGCATGCAGCACATGATGGCGGACAGATCCTGGCAAACCCCCATTTTTTTCTCGTAGCAGCCGTCGATGTCCGGCAGCGTGCCGGCCTTTACGGTGACGGCCTTGATGTAATCATAAAGGAAGGAGCCGGTCATGAATTTTTTAATGGAATCATAGGTGTCCTTATCGTTCATCCCGGCGCACATGGCTTCCGCTTGGGCCACGGCCGCGGACGCTTCGGAATAATTCACATATTGGTTGGGGTATAAAAACGCCCCATCCTCCCGGTTCAGCTCCACCCGGATGGAAATGGAGCCGGCGGTGGAATAGGTTTTCCCCTTCACGTTTTCGTACAGCGTGATACTGTACTTGCCGCTGCCCAGCTGGAAGGGGAACACTTCAAATTCCCCGTCGCCGTTTAAATCGTACGTGAGCGTTTCGCCGCTCATGACCACGCGCAGCTTCAGCCTTTTTTTGTTCTTGGCCGTCACCGCCGCCATGAAGTAGCCTTCCTTGGAATTGGTCACGTCTATTTTCAGCTTTCCGTCAAACTTGACCCCGTTTTTTGACCCGGACGGCCATTTGGCTTCCGCCGCCGCGCCGCCCGTGAAGCATACAAGCAGCACCGTCAGCAAAACCGTCAACAGGCTGCCCAGCAGGATTTTTCTCTTCATCCCGCACCCCTTTCCCGCCGTCAGGCTTCGGATGATTTCTGTGTTCGGCGTCCGCCGAGAAGCGATGGAATTCCGGAAGCTGCATTCCCAAGCGCCTGCCCTTTCCGTTCATCCGCGTGCGTTTCGTCTTTTCTGAAAAAGTGAACCGTACATATATAATACAATTTTATACTGAAAATACGGCCATGTCAAGTTTTACCGTATTTCCTCCAGCATATCTGCAATGACAGCCTGCCAGGCATCGTAATTCCGGGCCCCCACATAGACGCTGCCGACTATACTGCCGGTTTCATCCACAAAAAAGGTGGTGGGAACGGCACTGATTTGCCCGATGATTTTCCAGCACAATTCAGCCGAAGGGATCAGATGGGGATAATCGGCCTGGGTTTGCTCAAAGATTTTCCGGGCCTTGATCACATTTTCTTCCACGGGGCAGAAGGAGGCGTCCACCGTATCGCTGAGCAGGCCGATGATCTGGCCCCCCTTATCCTTCATATCAGCGGCCAGCCTGCCCAGATCGCTCATTTCGTTGATGCAGGGCGTGCAATAGGTGGCCCATACGTTGACCATGGTGAGCGAATAGCCCTGAAGGAGAGAGGAATCCACCGGGTTCCCGTATATATCCACTGTATCCAGATTGCCCAAAAGCCGCTGCTCATCCGCTGCGGTAACCAGCCGGCCAGTCCATTTTTCCAGGCTTTCCAGCCGGTATACGTTGGTAAATCCCAAATGATGCAGGATCTGCGTCGCCTGTACACCCTCCTCCTCCGTATCGCCATACACGATGACCTCGGCGGTCATATAGGAATAGCCGGAATCCAGAATTCCCTGCATCATATCCCGCAGCTCGGCAAGCGGGGTGCTGACGGCATAAGGAAGGTGACCGTCGGCGTAAGCGTCCGCCTTCCGCAGATCGAATAAATTGATATAAGGATTCATGTTCATTCGTTCCTGCAGGGTTTCCGGCGCAATCAGCCTGCCGCTGGATTCCTCCGCTCCGGCAGCGTGCAAAAAACAAAGCAGCAGCGCCAGCAATAAAATCAGCGCTCTTTTCATGCAGGATTCACTCCTTTTTCGTGGGCTTCCGGCCTGAACCGTTCGCTAAAAATCATTATAACAATGAATCCAGGCAATTGCAAAAGCCTGGAGAAATATTTACATTTTTGTTACAATTTGCGCTTGGCAGACGAGCGGAAAAATGGTATGATATATTCCGTAAAAGAATGACTTTGCCAAGGAGCTTATGGGTACCATGGTTAAACGTGCGCTTTCCTTATTATTTGTGCTTTTGCTGTTTCTTCCCTTCGGCGCCCTGGCGCAGGAACTGGGCTTTACTGTTGTGCCTGCGTCCATGCGGCCCGGCAAGGTGGAAAGAATCAGCTTTTCTTCGCCTGTGGGCGGCCAGGGCAGGCTGGAGCTGCTTTCTTTTTCCGGCGAATTGCGCTGCGTGCTGCGGGAAAGCTTTGCCGTGGCTGAGGGCGTGAACCATTTGACCTGGGACGGCCTGGATGAAGCGGGCGATCCGGTGGCGGCGGGGGAATATACCCTGTGCGTGACGGTGGACGGCACCAGCGCCGAACAAGCGCTTTCCGTGGGGGAGCCCAGCCCTCAGATCCTGAAGTTGTCCGCGCCGGACACTATGATTGGCGGAGAATGGGTCTTTACCGTTACGGTGAATCAGCTCGGTATGCTGAATGTGCGAATGAAGGCGGAAGGGGCGGCTGAATGGAATTTTGTGCTGTCCGAAATGGTTCCCGGCGGGGAGAGCGAGCTTGTCTGGAACGGCTTGATGAACGGCGTGTCCGCGGCTGCGGGAAGGTATGCCGTCCAGTTCAGCCTGACCGATGATTCCGGTTTTTCCGGCACCGCGCAGCAGATTTCTCTGACCATTGACGGCGACGCAGCGGAAGCTCAACGGGAGACCGAATCGGAGGCGGAACCAGAAATTCCGGAGGAAACCAGGGTGATGATCCCCAGCGCCGTGACTACCCGGGATCAGGAATTCAATTATTGGACGCTGCCCATCGGCGATTTCAATGAAGAAGCCATTTGGGAAGTGATGATGCAGCCCCTGACGGTGATCGTGGAAAACGGCAAATCGCAAAAGGACGTATACCGCCTGCGCGCCACACCGGACGCAACCGTCAGCAAGGAAAACGTGGTGGGGGAGATCACCTACGAATCCCAGGGCGTGCACATCCTGGAAACGCTGGATAACGGCTGGACCCTGGTGGAAGTTTACAATTCCTCCTACGGCCCGGACTGCGCCAGCCGCCGGGGCTACGGCGTCACGGACGATCTGATCCGGGGCTATGTGAAAACCTCCCTGCTCAAAACCATCACGCCCCGCACGGATTACGGCCTTTTGATCGATAAGCTGGCGCAGAAAATGTATATTTTCTCCGAAGGAAAATGCATCGGTGAATTGCTGGTGTCCACGGGACTGAACAATTCCAAGCAGTCCTGGAACGAGACCCCTTCCGGAGAATTTGTGATGATCAGCCGCATGGGCGGCTTTGCCGCGGGCAATCTGTGGTGCGCCTACGGCATGCGCGTCAACGGCGGCTGCGCCATTCATGAGGTACCCTATATCGGCAATGCCGATACCCCCGCGGCGAACCGGGATTATTCCTCCACCGTGAAGCAGCTGGGCCAAAAGGCCAGCCACGGCTGCATCCGGGTGCAGAAGGCCGCCAACGAACAGGGGCAGAATATCAAGTGGCTGTGGGACAATATCAAGGTGAACACCAAGGTGCTCATTTGGGACGATACGGGCCGCAAGCGCCCCTATCCTGTGGCTGACGATTACGAATTGTATTACAATCCCGAGGGCGGCAAGTATTTCCATGAGGATCAGAACTGCCCCAGCGTAAAATCCCGATTCCTGCCCATGAGCCCCTTTACCTATGGCGAACTGGATTCCGACGGCTTCGCCAAGCTGACACCCTGCCCCAAATGTACTGCGTCCACACTTTTGCGCAAATCCAAAATCGACGCGATGAACGCGCTGGAAAACTGATCGGTTTTGTTCTTTTCGCCCGATCTTATGCGATCGGGCCTTTTATTTGTGATGATTACGGGATAAAATTTTCCGTATTCTACATGAAAAGAATGATTTTTGTGAAAAGTAAGTTATTTCTAACGATGAAACCGCTATAATAAGCAGAGAGTATTTTATGCGTTTTGTATAAATTTTCTTCAAAATACTTGCGTTTTTCGCGCAATAATGATATGATAATCAGGACGTGATTACACGATCATATTTGGAGGTGCAAATTAATGGCTTATAAAATTTCTGATGCTTGCATCATGTGTGGCGCTTGCGCGGCGGAATGCCCCCAGGAAGCAATTTCTGAAGGCGACGGCAAGTATGAAATCGATCCTGAAAAGTGCATCGAATGCGGCGTTTGCGCCGAAACCTGCCCCGTAGGAGCTCCCGCTCAGGAATAATCCGAAGCAGAGAAAGCCGTCGGCTCGTCCGGCGGTTTTTTTCATTTATTCTGTTTGCCGTGTGACATATTCGGCGCAGGACGGAAGGAAGCGGAATCGCTTAAAAATCGTCTATTTTTCGTACCTTTTATGTTCCTTGCTTGTTTCCGTTGACTGAATATGGTATACTGTGAGTGCGGAAAGGGGGGCAGCGCTTTGCGTGAAAAGCGATGGTTCAAGCTGGATAACGCAGGAAAGCTGTATCCCGCGGTATCCACGGCCCGATGGAGCAGCACTTTCCGTATTTCGGCGGAGCTGTATGAGCCCATTGATCCCGCCCGGCTGCAAAAGGCGGCGGACAGCGTGCTGCCCCGTTTTCCTTCTTTGAAGGCGCGCCTTCGGGCCGGTATTTTCTGGTACTACCTGGAGGAGATCAAGGAGCCGCTTACCGTCCGGCAGGACAGCGGGCATCCCTGTATGCCGTTTCGCTTCAAGGAGGATCACGGCTATCTTTTGCGGGTATTCTATTACCGGAACCGGATCTCGGCGGAATTCTTCCATTCCCTGACAGACGGGTCCGGGGGCCTGATTTTCATCAAAACCCTGACGGCGGAATATTTGCGCATCGGCGGAAAACGGGTGGCCTGCGACAACGGGGCCCTGAACCCCTGGGAAAGCCCGAAAAAGGAAGAAACGCGGGATATGTTTCTGGATATGCCGCTGCCCAAGGTGCGCGTTTCCCGAAAGGAAGAAAAGGCCTACCACTTTCCGGCTACGGCGGAAATTCCCCACACGCTGCACATTACGGCGGCATCCATGCCCGCGTCCCAAGTGCTGCAAAGGGCCCGAGAAACGGGCGTTTCCGTGACAGAGTACCTTTCCGGCGCCATTCTGTGGGCGGCTTACCGGGAACAGGAAAGGCAGGGAAAGAAAAAGAAGCTGCCCGTGCGCGTATCCGTGCCGGTAAATATGCGCTCTTTTTATCCTTCCGCCACACTTCGCAATTTCTCCACCTTCGTGAATCCCGGCATTGATCCGCGGCTGGGGGAATACACCTTCCCGGAAATCGCCCGGGAGGTGCACGCCTATATGCAGTACGCCGTGAATCCCAAGCTGCTTTCCGCCGTCATCGCCACCAACGTGGCGGACGAAAAGAACCTGTTCATTCGCCTGGTGCCGCTGCTGATCAAAAATCTGGTGATCGGCGGGGTGTTCCGTCAGGCGGGTGACAAGCTGGTTACCTCCACGCTGACCAATCTGGGCAAAACATCCGTGCCCACCGGCGCGGAAAGGCTGATCAAGCGGTTTGAGTTTCAGCTGGGCTCGCCCGCCAGTCCCACATGCAACTGCGCTTCCATCACCACTGGCGATGATCTGCGGCTGGTGTTTTCCAGCAATATCCGGGAAACCGACCTGCCCCGGGAGGTGCTTCGGTTCCTGGTGGAGCAGGGGATCCCGGTGACGGTAGAAAGCAATTGGGAGGACGATTGATCATGGCTTACTGCGTACACTGCGGCGTGAAGCTTGGGGACGGCAAAAAGCGCTGCCCGCTGTGCCAAACGCCGGTTTACGATCCCGCGGAGCCCCGGCGGGAAGCGGCGGCCCCCTATCCCGTGAGGATGCCGGAGCAGGAACTGAAGAAAAGCAAGCGTTTCCTGCTCATGCTGTCGGCGCTGATGCTGCTGATGCCTGCCCTCCTGTGCTTCATCATCGATTTTTTGATTTCGGGGGCCGTCACCTGGAGCGGATACGCATCCGGCGCGCTGGTGATGCTTTTTACCTCGGTGGCGGTGCCGCTGCAGGCGAATAAGCATCAGGTATATTTCGCCATTGCCTCCTCGTTCGTCTGCCTGAACGGGTATCTGATGCTGGTGGAGCATTTAAGCGCTTCGGGACCCTGGTTTTTTCCCATTGCCCTGCCGGCCCTGACCCTGGCGGCGGTGCTGATCTTTTTCATCACCAAGCTGTACCGGGATGGGTGGCTGAACAAGCTTACCATTTTGGCGGCGTTTTTGGCGGCCATTCCGGCGGAATGCCTGTTCATCGAATGGCTGTGCAATCTATCCTGGGGCAAGGGCCCCACGTTTATCTGGTCGCCCTTTGTGCTGGCGCCGTGCATGTTTCTTTCGCTGGCCCTGTTCTTTATCAATGGGAACCGGGCCGTGCGGGAGGAAGTGCGGCGCAGAGTGCATTTTTAAATAAACTGTTTCCCACTTTTCTCTTTTTTCATAGGATGGTATCAAGAAAGGATGTGCAGCATGGAAAAGTATCGCGTAGGAATCATCGGAGCCACCGGCATGGTAGGCCAGCGTTTTGTGAGCCTGCTGGAAAATCACCCCTGGTTTGAAATCACCGTCCTGGCCGCCAGCGGCCGCAGCGCCGGAAAGCCCTACCGGGAAGCGGTGGAGGGCCGCTGGGCTTTTTCCTGGCCCGTTCCCGAAAAGGCGGCGGATATGGTGGTCATGGACGCGGCGGACGTAAAGGCCGTTTCCGAAAAATGCGATTTTGTTTTTTGCGCCACAGCCATGGATAAGAAAGCCACCCGGGAGCTGGAGGAAAGCTATGCCAAAGCGGAAACGCCGGTGGTTAGCAACAACAGCGCCTGCCGTTTGCTGCCCGACGTGCCTATGCTGATTCCCGAAATCAACGCGGGCCACGCTCCCATCATTTTCGCCCAGCGCAAGCGCCTGGGCACCAAGCACGGCTTCATCGCCGTAAAGCCCAACTGTTCCATTCAAAGCTATGTGCCTGCCCTGACCCCCCTGCGGGATTTCGGGCTGAAGGCCGTATCGGTATGCACGTACCAGGCCATTTCAGGCGCGGGCAAAACCTTTGAGCGCTGGCCGGAGATTCTGGACAACGTGATCCCCTACATCGGCGGCGAGGAAGAAAAGAGCGAACAGGAGCCCCTGAAAATTTGGGGCGAGCTTTCCGCCGACGGCAGCGCCATCGAGCTTGCGAAAACCCCCGTCATCAGCGCCCAGTGCCTGCGGGTGCCGGTAGCGGACGGTCATATGGCGGCGGTAAGCGTATCCTTTGAGAGAAAGCCTTCCATGGAGGCGATCTTTGAACGATGGAAGAATTACCACACCCTGGCCCAGCAATTGGCCCTGCCCAGCGCGCCGACCCCCTTCATCCGCTATATGGAGGAGCCGGACCGGCCCCAGACCCGCCTGGATCGGGATTTTGAGCGGGGTATGGGCATTTCCGTGGGCCGTCTGCGGGAGGACAGCATTTTCGATTACAAGTTCGTGTGCTTATCCCATAACACGCTCCGCGGCGCTGCCGGCGGCGGCGTATTGTCTGCTGAATTGCTCTGTGCCCAGGGCTATATCCAGCGAAAGGAGTAAACTATGCCCCAAGCCTTGTTTACAGGCTGCGCGTCCGCGCTGATCACCCCCTTTAAAAATGGAGCGGTGGATTACCCTGCTTTGGAAAATATTTTGGAATTCCAGCTGAAAAACGGCATCGACGGCATCGTGGCCTGCGGCACCACCGGCGAACCTTCCGCCATGACGGGGGAGGAATGGGAAAGCGTGCTGTCCTTTGTGATCCAAAACGTGCATGGCCGGGTGCCCGTCATTGCCGGAACCGGCGGCAACTGCACCATGGACGTGATCCATAAGGCCCGGCGGGCCAAAGAACTGGGCGCGGACGCTCAGCTTTGCGTGACCCCCTATTACAACAAAACCACCCAGGCCGGGCTGATTGCCCATTACACCGCCATTGCCCGGGACGGGGCCCTGCCTGTGATCCTGTACAACGTGCCCTCCCGCACGGGGCTGAACATGCAGCCCAAAACGCTGGAGATTCTGAGCCGGGAGCAAAACATCATCGGCATGAAGGAAGCCTCCGGCAATATGCTGCAGATCATGGAGATGATCCGGCTCTGCGGGGATGACATCGCGTTTTATTCCGGCTCCGATGAATTGACCGCGCCCATGCGGGCTGTGGGAGGGCTGGGCACCATTTCGGTGCTGGCCAATATCGCCCCCGCCCTCATGCGGGATATGACTCATCTGCCGGTGACGGAAGCGGCGAAGCTGAACCTTGAATACCTGCCGCTGATCAACGCTTTGTTCAGCGAAGTGAACCCCATTCCGGTGAAGGCTGCCGCGGCAATGATGGGAATGTGCGAAAACGAAGTGCGGCTTCCCTTGGTGCCCCTTTCCGCCGAAAACGAACAAAAGCTGAAAACAGAAATGCAGAAGGCAGGTTTGATATGCTGAAGATTCTTTTGTCCGGCGCCTGCGGCCGTATGGGCCATCAGGTGGCTGCCCTGGCCGAGGAGGAAGACGCGGCCATTATTGCCGGCGTGGACGTACGGGCCGAAGCCTGGGATCAGTTTCCCGTGTATCCGTCCTTTTCCCTGGTGTGGGAGGAAGCCCAGGTGATCGTGGATTTTTCCCGCCCCGAGGGGCTTCCCGCTTTGCTTTCCTATGCCACGGAACACCATTTGCCGGTGGTGCTGGCGGCGACGGGCTACAATGAACAGGATCTGGCGGCCATTGGAAAAGCGGCGGAGATAATCCCCATTTTCCGCAGCGCCAATCTGAGTCTGGGCGTGTATGTGCTCAAAACCCTGGCTCGCCAGGCTGCACAGCTGCTGCCGGATTTCGATATTGAAATCATCGAGCGGCACCACAACCAAAAAATCGACGCGCCCAGCGGAACAGCCCTTATGCTGTACGATGCGGTGAGCGGCCCTGATTCCCAGCCCGTCTTTGGCCGGAACGGCCGGACCCAGAAGCGGGAAAAGAAGGAAATCGGATTGCATGCCATCCGGGGCGGCACGGTGCCCGGCGAGCATGAAGTGGGGTTCTACGGCCCCTCCGAGGTAGTATCACTTTCTCATTCCGCCCAGGACCGATCCATTTTTGCCCGGGGTGCGCTGCGGGCCGCCCGCTTTATTGCCGGGCAGACACCGGGGGAATATGATATGGATGCGCTGGCGCAGGATATGATCCGGAAAAAATAAGCGAAATATCATAACGAGCAGCTTGACGGCTGCATATCAGGCACGGCCGGGACGGGAAACTTTCATTCCAGCCGTGCTTTTGAATTGGCAAAATATTTCTTTATCTATACATTTTTGAAAATATATTGTAACATTTTTAAGTAAATGATTGACAATGTTGAAATGATATCGTTATAATATCATTGGGCTGGAATGCCTATTACGAAAAACGGTGAGGAAAAAATGAACACAGACATTTTGATCGTGGGCGCGGGACCGGCGGGTATTTTTACCGCGCTGGAAATGCTGCGCAAGGGGAGCCGGAAAAAGATTACCATCCTGGAAAAAGGCGCGGCCATTGAAAAGCGGCACTGCCCCAAGGTGAAAACCGGGAAGTGCATGAACTGCAAGCCCTATTGCCATATCACCACGGGGTTTTCGGGGGCCGGCGCTTTTTCCGATGGCAAGCTTTCCCTGTCCTATGAGGTGGGAGGACAGCTGCCGGAATTGATCGGAGAAAACTACGCGCAGGAAATGATTAACTATACCGATCAGATTTACCTGGATTTCGGGGCGGATACCCACGTGGAGGGCATCGGCCAAAGCGAGGAAATCAAGAAAATCCGGCTGCGTGCCATCCGGGCCGGGCTGAAGCTGGTGGATTGCCCCATCCGGCATTTGGGTACGGAAAAAGCCCAGATCCTGTACCGGGATATCGAGAATTATTTGATGGCGCAGGGTGTGGAGATCCTGTTTGGCTACAACTGCGTGAACCTCCTGCTGGAGGGCTTCAAGTGCGTGGGCGTGGCAGCGGAAAAGAACGGGGTGCAGGAAGAAATTCGGGCCTCCCATACCGTGGTAGCCACGGGACGCCGGGGCGCGGACTGGCTGGAGAAGCTGTGCGAGGAGCACGGCATTGCCCATCAGCCGGGTACGGTGGATATTGGCGTGCGTGTGGAAGTGCGCAACGAGGTCATGGAAACGGTGAACCGGGTGCTGTACGAAAGCAAGCTGGTGGGGTACCCCCGGCCTTTCAAGGACAAGGTGCGCACCTTCTGCCAGAATCCCGGCGGCTTCGTGAGTCAGGAAAACTACGATAACGACCTGGCGGTGGTGAACGGCCATTCCTATAAGGAACTGAAAACGGAGAATACCAATTTGGCCATTCTCTGTTCCCATAATTTTACGGAGCCCTTCAATCAGCCCATCGCCTATGCCCAAAAGGTGGGAGAACTGACCAATATGCTGGGCAGCGGCCGCATCCTGGTGCAGCGCTTCGGAGATATTTTGGATGGGAAGCGCACCTGGCAGAAGGAGCTGAGCCGGGCCAACGTGCGGCCCACGCTGCCGGACGCGGTGGCAGGGGATATCACCGCCGCCATGCCCTACCGGGCCATGACCAATATCATTCATTTCATGCAGGCCATGGATGAAGTGGTGCCGGGCTTCGCGGGAGCTGAAACGCTGCTGTATTCTCCGGAATTGAAATTCTATTCCAACCGCATCAAAATGAACCAGGCCCTGCAAACCAACATTGAGGGGCTTCATTGCCTGGGCGATTCCAGCGGCTGGACCAGGGGCCTGATGATGGCCTCCGTTATGGGCGTGATCATGGGGCAGCAGCTGGCAAAAGAAGGCTGATTTTCCAAATAATCAGTATTGATTTTGTGACCGTGAATACTTACAATCACCTTAGAAAACGAAAACCAAACATCAGTACAGAGGTGAAAAAGATGACAAAAAAAATCAGCCACCTTCTGGCGGTATGGGTAATCTGTTTAACGGCATGCACCGCGTTCGCGGAGGAAGGCTTAAAGCCTGGCGATTCCGGAGACGCGGTGCTGGAACTGAACACCCGGCTGCGCCAATTGAACTATACAACGGTTCGCGCTTCGGATCAGTACAGCGCCGCCACGGAAACGGCGGTTGCGGCGGTGCAGTCGGCCTATGGCCTGGAAGCAACGGGCATCGCGGATGAAACGACCCTGAATATCATTTACGGCGATTGCTACCGGCCCCTGACCTATGGCACGGAAGGACTGGATGTGAAGGTGCTCCAGGAAAAGCTGGTGGAGCTGGGGTATTATTCCGGGAATATCACCGGCACGTACCTGGAGGGCACCACCATGGCCGTGAAGGTTTTCCAGGGCGAGAACAGCATGGAAATCACCGGCGACGCGGACGTGAAAACCCAGGAAAAGCTGTTTTCTTTGGCCATTCGGCCCACGCCTACCCCCACTCCCGTACCTACGCCGGGCCCTGCTGTGACCCCGGGCCCCTATCAGCCCTTTGAACGGGAGCTGCGTTACGGAACCACCGGCAGCGATGTACAGAAGGTACAGCAGAAGCTGAAGGATTTAGGCTTTTTTACTTATTCCAAAACCACCACGGGCTATTATAAAAATACCCAGGCCGCGGTGGAAGCATTTCAGAAGGCCAACGGAATTTCCGTCACCGGTACGGTGGATGAGGAAACCTGGGACGCGCTGTTCAACGCTTCCTATTTGGGCGGAGAAGGGGAAATGGTAATCTTTGACGATCCGGAAAGCGCGGCAGTGATCGTTACCGCGCCGCCGACGAACTATGTGCCGTTTACCAAAAAGCTCAGCCGCGGAGACAAGAGCGAAGATGTAAGGCGCGTTCAGGAGCGGCTGAAGGAGCTGGGTTTCTTTACCTTTTACACCACCACCACAAATTATGGCGAGAACACCCAAAAGGCAGTGCAGGCCTTCCAGACCCACAACAGCCTGAAAGTCACCGGCGTGGTGGATGAAAACACCTGGAACGCCATTTTCAACGATGATACCACCGTCAGCGCCTACAGCGCCCCCAAACCGGAATACGTGCTGCCCTACTTCTTTGAGGTGGACGTGAAGAACCAGGTGGTAAAGGTCTGGAAATACAACTATGACACCAAGGGCTACACGGATCTGGACCGCAGTTTCCTGTGCACCACGGGGTCCACATCCAATCCTTCCCCGGTGGGCACCCATACCCTGTCCGGCCGGAAGGCCACTACCTGCCTGTTCACCAAATGGGGCAACACGGAAGCCCGCTGGTGGACGAAGATCACTGAGGAAATTGCTTTCCACAGCGTGATTTACGGCAAGGCCAGCGATTCCAACTCACTGAAGGTATCCTCCCTGAACAATCTGGGCAAGCGGGGCTCCCATGGCTGCATCCGCCTGACGGTGGCCGACGCCAAATGGATTTATGATCATGTGGAAGAGGGCATGCAGGTTTGGATTCATGAGGACGCGGATGCCGATCCCGAACTGCGCTATGCCGTGCAGCCCGGCGCGCTGAACCGGAAAACCATGCTGCCCGAAGTGACCCCGGAACCGCCGCATTACACTTACGACGGCACCAAGGCTCCTTCGGAGGTGTCCCGGAGCCTGAATTTGGGCAAGGAAGGCCAGGATGTGTATTGGCTGCAGATGAAGCTGAAGGAAATGGGCTTCTACCAGGGCACCGTTACCGGCCAGTACCGGGAGGGCACCCAGCGGGCCGTAGCGGCCTATCAGCGCAGCCGGGGCCTGTCCTCCGATGGCAGCGCGGGCAAGAACACCCTGCAAAAGCTCTATGACGAAGTGCGGGAAAAGTTCAAAACCCCTGTGCCCACCCAGGCTCCCACGCCCGCTCCCACTGCGGAGCCCACGCTGGCGCCTTCTCCCACGCCCAATTTTACTGTGATCGATGAAGAAACGGCAGTGCCGGAAACGCAAACGGCGCAGCCATAAACAAACGAAATACATACAAAAAAACTCCCCTGACGGAAGCGATTCCATCCGGGGAGTTTTTCTTTCTTAATGATTCTGAAATGACTATCAATGAATCCCTTTACCTAATCGTCTTTCTCGGAAAGGGGCTGGGGAAACCGCTCTTTCAGTCATGCGGATTCAGACGCATGACGCGCTGTAAGCCAATATATTAGAATTACAGCACAGGCAAGCGAAGCACAGGCCGCGCGAAGCGATTTCAAAGAGCGGGTTCCCCCAGAAATATCATAGCATATTATTCCACCGTGATGCACTTGCAGGGGCACACGGCGGCGCAGGCGCCGCAGTGGGTGCATTTGGCAGGATCGATGCGGGCAAAGCCGTTTTCCACGGTGATGGCTTCGTACTGGCATTCCTTCTTGCAGCGGCCGCAGCCAATGCAGGCGTCCATGCACACGGCGCGGGCCACGCGGGCTACGTCGCTGTTGCGGCAGCGCACGATCACATTGGAGGATACGGGCAGCAGCTTGATCACGCTGCGGGGGCAGGTCTTTACGCACTGGCCGCAGGCGGTGCACTTATCGGGATCGATGTGTGCGATGCCATTTTCCATATGGATGGCGCCGAAGGCGCATTTATCCATACAGTCGCCCAGGCCCAGGCAGGCAAAGCGGCAGTCCTTGGGGCCCCCGGCCAGGCCGGAAGCGGTGGCGCAGCTTTGATAGCCGTCGTATTCATAGCGTTCCTTGGCAATACCGTTTTCGCCCTGGCACAGCACCCGGGCTACCATCCTCTCGCCCGCGGCGGCTTCCACACCCATGATCCTGGCAATGCCCTTCACGCCTTTTTCACCGGCGGGAGCACAGCCGTTGATGGGCGCTTCGCCCTTGACCACCGCGGCGGCAAAGCCGTCGCAGCCGGGATAGCCGCAGGCGCCGCAGTTGGCGCCGCCCAGGCATTCGCGCACCTGAGCCACCCGTTCATCCACTTCCACATGGAATTTTTTGCTGGCGAAGGTAAGCACCGCGCCGAAAATAACGCCCAGCGCGCCCAGCAGGATACCGGCATATAAAATCGTCATTTCTTGCCGCCCTCCTTACACTAAGCCCTGGAAGCCCATGAAGGCCACGGCCATCAGTCCGGCGGATACCAGGGTGATGGGGAAGCCCTTCATGCAGGCAGGAATCTTGCTGCTCTCCAGCCGTTCGCGCACGCCCGCCATCAGCACGATGGCCAGCAGGAAGCCCAGGGCGGAGAAGGTGCCGTTCAGCACGGACTGGAGCAGGCCGTAGCTGTTGTTCATGTTCAGGGTGGCCACGCCCAGCACCGCGCAGTTGGTGGTGATCAGGGGCAGGTAAATGCCCAGGGCGCTGTACAGGGTGGGGCTGCTCTTTTTCAGGAACATTTCCACAAACTGCACCAGGGCCGCGATGACCAGGATGAAGGAAATGGTGTTCATGTAGGTCAGGTTCAGGGGGATCAGAAGCAGGTTATAGATCAGCCAGCAGAACAGGGAGGCGATGGTCATAACGAAAGTGACGGCCAGGCCCATGCTGACGCTGGTTTCCACCTTGCTGCTTACGCCCAGAAAGGGGCAGCAGCCCAGGAAGCGGGAGAAGATGAAGTTGTTGGTCAGGATGCAGCTGACCATGAACAGCAAAATTTCCGTAACGCTCATGCCGCCTGCGCCTCCTTCGCCGTGCGTTTCCGCTCAATTTTTTTGACGATCAGGTTGAAGATGCCCAGCAGCAGACCGAAGGTGAGGAAGCCGCCGGAGGCCAGCACGATCAGCAGCATGGGCTCGTAGGAAGCGCCCAGGATGTTCTGGCCGAATATGCTGCCGCTGCCGATCAGCTCGCGCACAGCGCCGATCAGGGTCAGGGCCAGGGTGAAGCCCACGCCCATGCCCAGGCCGTCCGCCGCGGAAAGCATGGGGCCGTTTTTGCTGGCGAAGGCTTCCGCACGGGCCAGGATGATGCAGTTGACCACGATCAGGGGAATGAAGATGCCCAGGCTTTCATACAGGGAGGGAAGGAAGGCCTGCATGATCAATTGCACCATGGTCACGAAGGTGGCGATCACCACGATGAACGCGGGAATGCGCACCTGATCCGGGATAAATTTGCGCAGCAGGGAAATGGCGATGTTGGAGCATACCAGCACGAAGGTGGCGGCCGCGCCCATGCCCAGGCCGTTCAGAGCGCTGGAGGTTACCGCCAGGGTGGGGCAGGTGCCCAGCACCAGACGGAAGGTGGGGTTTTCGGGGATGATGCCGTTAAAGAAGACCTTCCCCAGGCTTTTTTTCTCGCTCATGCTTTCTTAGCCTCCTTCTTCTGATAGCCGTAAATCTTCCGGGGCAGGAAGCGGTCAATGAGGGGCGTAGCGATGTTCATCAAAAGGACGGCGTAGGTGACGCCTTCGGGATAATTGCCGAACTGACGGATGACCACGATGATCAAGCCGATCAGGCAGGCATACACCACCTGGGCCCAGGGAGTGATGGGGGAGGTGACATAGTCTGTGGCCATGAACACCGCGGCGAACAGCACGCCGCCGGACAGGGTGGCGATCAGGGCCGCTTCAGGAGCAGCGCCGGTGATCAGCATGGTGAACACGAACACGCTGGCTGTCATGACCACCGGGATGCGCCAGGAAATGGTGCCGGTAATCACCAGGAACAGGAAGCCCAGCAGGATAGCGGCCTTGCTCACTTCGCCGATGGTGCCGGGGATCTGGCCCAGGAAGCGCTGCAGCAGGGTGTAGCTGGCATCGGAAAGGGGAGTCGCGCCGGATACCGCGTCCACGCCCGCCTGGAAGAAGGTGGGGACCACGTAGGCGGAGGCAGCCATGTGCACCGGCCAGGAGGCCAGCAGCACGGCGCGGGCTGCCAGGGCGGGGTTCAGGAAGTTATCGCCCAGGCCGCCGAACAATTGCTTCACGATGATGATGGCGAAAGCGCTGCCGATCATGGCCATCCACCATGGAGCGGTGGAGGGCAGGTTCAGGCCCAGGATCAGGCCGGTCACCAGCGCGGAAAAGTCGTTGATGCGCACGGGCTGCTTGGCGATCTTCTGCCAGCACAGCTCCGCCAGCACCGCGCTGGCCACGGAAACGGCCAGCACCAGCAGCGCGGAGAAACCGAAGGCGTACACGCCCCACGCCGCGGTGGGCAGCAGCGCGATGAACACGTACTGCATCAGGCGCTGCGTCGTCAGCGGGTTATGCATATGGGGCGCGGTGGAGATTCTCAGGCTCATTTATTTTCTCCTCCTTTCGCCGCGGCGGCAGCGGCAGCCTTGGCCTTGGCTTCCGCGGTGATGTGATCCTTGCAGAACTTAAAGGACGGGGTCAGCCACCGGCGGGACGGGCATTCATAGGCGCAGGAGCCGCACAGGATGCAGTCCATGACGTGCAGCTTTTGAGCGGCGGCAAAATCGCTCTTATCGGCGGCCACCTTGATCTGGTATGGGTTTAGGCCGATGGGGCAGGCAGCCACGCAGCGTCCGCAGTGGATGCAGGGGCTTTCGTCTTTGCTTTTGGACTGTTTTTCATTCAGCACCACGATGCCGTTGGTGGATTTGGCAATGGGCATCTGGTCGTTGGGGATGCACATTCCCGTCATCATGCCGCCGAACACCACTTTGCCGGGGGTTTCGGAGTAGCCGCCGCATTCGCCGATGATGTCTTCCGTAATGGTGCCGATGCGCAGCAGCAGATTGGAGGGCTTGCGCACACAGCCGGTCACGGTGCAGATGCGGCTGATCAGGGGCTTGCCCTCGATGATGGCGTCCGCGATGGCGGCGCAGGTGCCCACGTTCAGCACGACCACGTGGGCGTCGATGGGCAGCGCGCCGGAGGGAACCTGACGGCCGGTGATGGCTTCGATCAGTTGCTTTTCACCGCCCTGGGGGTACTTGGTTTTCAAGGGCTGAACGGAAACGCCCGCCCGGTTCTGAGCTGCCTGCTGCATGGCGATGATGGCTTCGGGCTTGTTGTCCTCAATGCCGATGATGCCCTTTTGCACATTCAGCGCGCGCATCACGGCCCGGAGGCCGTCCACCACGCGGGTGGAATGCTCCAGCATCAGGCGGTAGTCGGCGGTCAGGTGGGTTTCGCACTCCGCGCCGTTGACCACGATGGTGTCGCAGGTTTTTCCGGCCTGGAAGGTGAGCTTCACATGGGTGGGGAAGGATGCGCCGCCCATGCCGGTGATGCCCGCCGCCTGAATGGCGGGAACCACAGCCTTGGGGTCCACATGCTCCACGCTGCCCAGGGGATGAAGCTCCACCCAGGTATCGTTAAAATCATTCTTGATGGTGACGGCCTGCACGTTGCCCGCGCCCAGGGAGGGGATGGAATCCACGGAAACCACCTCGCCGGAAACGCTGGCGTGAACGGGAACGCTCATAAAGCCCTGGGCTTCGCCGATCACCTGGCCGATATCCACATGATCGCCCTTTTTGACGCAGGGCTTGGCGGGCGCGCCGATGTTCATGGCCATGGAAATCACCACGGTGTCGGACACGTATTCCCGGATGGGAAGATCACGGGTCTGGCCCTTGCCCTCATGGATGTTATGCAGGGGATGAATGCCCCGCTTAAAGGTTTTTGTAAGCAATGTCCGTGCCTCCTTCTTCTATCTGTCGCCCGGTCATTGCTGCCCGGCGAGGGAGTTTTCGTAAGCCTGGTTCAAGGCGATCACCACCGCCTGCACGGTATAGGGCTGCGCGCCGTTCACGGTCACCTGTTCCACGGTCAGGGGCATTTCGCTGCCCAGCAGGATATCCCAGGCGCCTTCCAGAAGATCGGTCACATCGCCTCCCGCGGGGGTCTTGGTGATTACGGCTTCGACGAGCTTATTATCATCGAAAATGGCGTTCGCTTCGATCTTGTCAAAGAAGATGAGGCATTCACCGGTGTACCAGGGCTTTTCCGCATCGAAGGCGGAATCGGGAGCCTTGGCAAAAGCTTCGTTGAGGGCGATTGCCACGGCGGAGGCGAAGGCCGTATCCTGATTGGTATCCAGCGGCAGGGCAGCGCCGATGAACTTTTCTTTCATGGCCGCTTCCTGAGCGCTGGGAGCATAGGCTTCCGCGTCAACGGCTTTTTCATTGACCTTCAGGCCGGACAGCTTTCCGCCTTCAAATTCGGCTTCCACCTGAATGGCGGTAAAGAAGGAAATGGCTTCGCCGGTATAGATGCCATTGTCGCTTTCCGTCAGGACGATGGCGGTGGGTTCATCCGCGCCGCCGATGATGGGTTCTGCGGCGGGTTCCTCTGCCTTTTCTTCCTGCATTTCTTCCACAGCGGGGGCGGCTTGCTGGTACGCCGCGTTCAGGGCATCCACCACGGCGGTGCTGGTAATGGTCGCGCCTGCGATGGCGTCG
>JAUNMW010000001.1:58619-61122 GCA_030537395.1 Clostridia bacterium
CATACACGTCGCTCTGGAATCCGAAAGCGTCCGCACCGAAGGTGATTTCGGGCTTCTCGGCTTCGGTGGCTTCAGCGGCAGGGGCTTCCTTGGTGGCTTCGCCGCTGACGGCAGCATAAGCGCTGTTCAGGGCATCCACCACGGCGGTGCTGGTAATGGTCGCGCCTGCGATGGCGTCGACATCGGAGAGGGCCAAAGGCATCTGCTTGCCGATGAACTGCGCCTGGAAAGCTTCTTCCTGCGCTTTTGCGCCCAGACCGGGGGTCTCGGCAAACTGGCTGTCGCCAATGGCGATATAAGTGATCTTGCCGTCCTCAAAGGCGGCTTCCACGGCCACGGGGCCCATGAAGCCCTGAGCGGAGGCGGTGACGGTGTTTTCAGGCTTCGCCGCCGCGGCAGGTTCTTCCGCCGTTTCAGCGGCCTTCAAAGATTTATCGTAAGCCTTGTTCAGAGCTTCCACCACGGCCTTGGTGGTGAAGGTGGCCCCGGTGATGCCGTCGATGTCGGAAGCTTCCAGCGGCAGGGCCTTGCCGATGAACTGGGCCTGGAAGGCTTCGTCCAGCGCCTTCGCGCCCAGGCCGGGCGTTTCATCAAAGCGCTTGTCGCCGATGGTGATCCAGGTGACTTTGCCATCCTGGAAAGCGGCTTCCACATACACGTCGCTCTGGAATCCGAAAGCGTCCGCACCGAAGGTGATTTCGGGCTTTTCGGCGTCCTTGGTTTCAGCGGCGGGCTCTTCGGTTACTTCGCCCTTGGAGGCGGCGTAGGCCTTGTTCAGGCCGTTCACGATGGCCGTCTTGGTAAAGGTCGCGCCGGTGAGCACGTCCACATCGCCCAGCTCCAGGGGCATCTGCTTGCCGATGAAGGCGGCCTGGTTTTCAGGCAGCAGGGCGTTAGCGCCAAAGCCGGCGGTTTCCGCGAATTTGTCATCGCCGATCTTGATATAGGAAACCTTGCCTTCTTCATCGAAAGCGGCTTCCACGTACACGGGACCGGCAAAGCCCTGTTCAGCGGCGTTGAATACGCCGTCCGCAGGCTTTTCAGGCAGAGCGGCTTCTTCCTTCATGGGCTCTTCGATCACTTCACCCTTGGAGGCAGCGTAAGCCTTGTTCAGGCCGTTCACGATGGCCGTCTTGGTGAAGGTCGCGCCGGTGAGCACGTCCACATCGCCCAGCTCCAGGGGCATCTGCTTGCCGATGAAGGGGTACTGTTCTTCCGGCTCCAGAGCGCGTGCGCCGAAGCCGTCGGTCTCGGCAAATTTGTCGTCGCCGACGCCCAGATACGTGATCTTGCCTTCTTCATCAAAGGCGGCTTCCACATACACGGGACCGGCAAAGCCCTGCTCCGCCGCGCTGAACACGCCCTCCGCGGGCTTTTCAGGCATGGTGGGGGTTTCGGGCACCACGATCTCAGCGCCGCCAGCCACCGCGTAAGCGGTGTTCAGGGCCTTCACCACAGCGCTGGAGGAAATGGTAGCGCCGGCGATCACGTCGATATCCGCCACTTCCAGGGGCATCTGCTTGCCGATGAACTGGATCATGAAGTCCGGCTCCACAACGCCCATGCCGATGTCCTCGGCGAAGTTTTCATCGCCCACGGACATGTAGGTGACTTTTCCGGCGTTATCAAAGGCGGCTTCCACGTACACGGGGCCCCGGAAGCCCTTTTCGGATGCGCTGAAAACGCCGTCCGCGGGCTTGGCGGGCATTTCCACACCCGCGATGCCCATGACGTCGCCCTTGATGTATTTCACAATGTCGTTTACACCGTTCACCACCGCGGTGGTGGTGATGGTGGCGCTGGTCAGCGCGTCCACGGTGCTTTCCGTGGGCGTGCCGCCCGCTTTGATATAGCTGACGGGATATACTTTTCCGGCAAACTGATCAGTGAACGCGGGCTCCTTGGAACGGGCGCCCAAGCCGGCGGTTTCCGAGAAATTGGAACCGCCCACGGAAATGCCGCCAATGGAGAAGGTATCGGGAGCCTTCTGGGTATCCACGCCCGCAATGACCTCTACCTTGCCGCCGAAACCGTTTACAGTTTTCTGGGCCACATAGCCCACAGTTTCGCCGTTTTTGAGCCCGGCATAGGCCCAATCCACCGACGCGCCTTCCTCCAGCGTCAGTTCCTCGAAGCTTTCCGCATCGGGCAGAGCGGCTTTCCGGGCTTTTTCCGCCGTCAGCAGTGCCTGCTGCTCGATGGGGTCTTTGGTCAGGGCGTAGGTGCCGCCCAGGGCAAGGCCAGCTACCAGGGTAATGATGAGCAGCACAGCCCAGCCAGGAAGTTGTTTCTTCACGTGGTTCCGTCCTCCTTGCGCTGTTTCCATGAAGGAAAACAGTTTCTTCTTTATCCCCGGAAACCCGGGAAAAGGGCCTCCCAAAGACCCTGGGAAAACATGATTACGGGAGTTAAGAGTTGAGATTAAGATGGCCTTTTTTGACTTATTTGCGCTTGACATACTTTACAGAATGTCATAAACTGCCTCAACTCTCAACTCTCAACT
>JAUNMW010000369.1 GCA_030537395.1 Clostridia bacterium
GAAGCTTCTACGGCGTGATTTTATTAGTCCTTACGATACAGCGGCCGATGACGGCTACACCGGCACCAACTTCAATCGTCCCGCCATGCAGGAGTTGCTGTCCCTGGTGGAAGCGGGCCAAGTGGGAACGATCATCGTCAAGGACCTGAGCCGCTTTGGACGGGATTATCTGCAAGTGGGCCAATACCTGGAAATGGACTTCCCTATGCAGAATGTACGCTTCATTGCCATCAACGATGGCGTGGATTCCGCCAAAGGGGATGACGATTTCACCCCGGTAAGAAGCTTGTTCAACGATTTCTATGCCAAGGACACCAGCCGGAAGGTTCGTGCTGTTCTGCAAGCCAAAGGAAAAAGTGGACAGCATCTGAATCGTCCAATGTATGGTTACCGGGAAGCGCCCGATGCCAAAGGCAAATGGATTATTGATGAGGAGTATGCGCCCGTCGTCAAGCGGATGTTTGACCTGGCGATGGATGGAAAAGGGACAACCTATATCGGTAATCTGCTGGAAGCAGAGAGGGTATGCAATCCCACGGCGGCATTTGAACTTCGCCATGGCAGAACGCCCAAGAAAGACCCATACCGCTGGAGCAATAATTCGGTAAGAAAGATTTTGCGCAGCAGGGAATACACAGGCTGTACGGTCAACTTTAAGACGTATTCCAAGTCGTACAAGCTGAAAAAGCGGCTGAAAAACGACCCGGAAAACACGCTGTTGATTCCTGATACGCAAGAACCCATTGTTTCCGTTGCCCAATGGGAACGAGTGCAGGAATTACTGGACAAAAAACGCCGCCCGCCCAAAGATCCCAGCAAGCAGGGATTATTCTCAGGTTTGGTATATTGTCCCGATTGTGGAAGCAGACTGTATTACTATGCTAACCATCGGGGAAAAATCAACCGGGATAGCTACCATTGTGGGAAATACAGCATCGGGCGCGGAGAATGTACGGCCCATTACGTCCGAGAAACTGTATTAAGGGATATCGTATTGGAGCAGATCAAGGATATTATTTCCTATGTGACTGTTGATGCGATCGGTTTTGCGGATGAATGGATGCATTCCCAGCATAGCCAGCGGGAAAAAGAATTACGCAAGATAGAAAAGCGACTGACGCAAGCGAAAAAAAGATGCGATGAAATCGATAATCTCCTGATGCGTACCTATGAAGATTATGCAAAGGGCATCCTCTCTTTGGAACGCTATCAGAAGATGTCCACAAAATTGGAGCAGGAACAGGCAGCTCTGAATGAGGAAATTGCCGCGCTGGACAAAAAAGTCCGTCGTCATGAGGAAATCAGCGATGATTTTGACCGGTTCATAGAACTGGTTGGAAAGTACGCGGATATTACCGAATTGACGCACACCATCGTGAACGAGTTTATCAAAAAGATTCTCGTTCATGAAGCGGACAACTCCACCGGCAAACGCACTCAGCAGATTGAGATCATCTTTAATTTCATCGGCGATCTGGATATTCCCGCTGCAAATCAGACGATTGACTCTACAAAAGATGCAGATGAAAAAACAGCGTGACCACGAAGACCACGCTGTTCCCCGCAAAGGGGTTCTTTATGCACATTTATCCATGTTATGATTTTAAAAGAAGAACAGTATCATGCCCTAAGACATTTGCGTCAATTCATAAGTTCCGCTTGTTTGCTTCAGAGTTGACAGGTTTTTTTCGTACACGGCCACGTTGCCCGCCTGGGTCAAATCCTCATCGGATAAAAGCAGGTCGAACAAATCATGTCCCGGCTGGTAAAATAGGCCCCGGCCTCCACACGGAAGCCGGGGCTTGATGATTTGTGTTCTGTATACTTTTGCCGTCCGCGGATCAATACATTCCGCCCATGCCGGGGTTGGCGGCGGGAGCGGCGGGTTCGGGCGCGGGAATATCGGTGACCAGGGATTCGGTGGTGAGCACCATAGCGGCCACGGAGGAGGCGTTCTGCAGGGCGCTGCGGGTCACCTTGGTGGGGTCGATGATGCCGCGTTCGATCATATCCACATATTCACCCTTGAGGGCATCGTAGCCATAGCCGGTCTTGCGGCTGCGGCGGATATTTTCAATGATCACAGCGCCGTCGATACCGGCGTTCAGGGCGATCTGACGCATGGGCTCTTCCATGGCGCGCAGTACGATCTGCACGCCGGTCTTGGCGTCGCCCGCGTTCTTGCTTACCAGGGCCTGCACCTTGGAAATGGCGTTCAACAGGGCCACGCCGCCGCCGGGCACGATGCCTTCTTCAACCGCGGCACGGGTAGCGGCCAGGGCGTCTTCAATGCGCATCTTGCGCTCTTTCATTTCGATTTCGGTAGCGGCGCCAACCTGGATCACAGCCACGCCGCCGGCCAGCTTGGCCAGCCGCTCCTGGAGCTTTTCACGGTCGTAA
>JAUNMW010000091.1 GCA_030537395.1 Clostridia bacterium
ATGCTGATCCATCATCCCCATTTTTGTTTCCTCTCTTTTCTTCACGCAATGCTCCATCATAGCCAATAAGATGCACCCGAATTATGTATGAACACTGTAGACCAGTTTTCTGTGAGGACGTTTGTCCTTGCCCATGACCGTGGTTTCATGCAGCACGATCCCACCCTCGAAAGGGGTTTCAGAAGACCAGAAATAAAGGCCCTTCACCCACGTATCACGTTCAATGACAAGCTTTTCTCTCTGCCCATAATTGAGATTATTCCGAAAGAACCGGCAGAACGCATGCCGCTTCAGCTTGTCCTTGGCAATCCCGGCAATGGCTTCATGGGCAGAAGGCCGGAAAGACAGCCGGGCTTTGGATGAACAGTCCTGCACATGCAGGTGTTTGACTGAATCGCCGGAAAGAACTTGGGTAATTTTGCTGACCGGTACACTGAAAGACTGCTTATAACCCTGTACATCCCCGGAACCATGGAGCCAGTACACAACAAAGGTCATATCCGTGTCCACCAGTGCAACCGAACAGAAATTCTGCAGGTCGCTTTCAATTGTGACGCCTTCAGCGGTATGATCGAGCTGATCAACCAGCGTTCTCTTGGAGAGATAGAACCGCTCAGAACGCCCGTTTTGCGGATCATAGGTCTGCAGCATGACAAAATTACCGCTGTCAGATAATTTCACAAGGATGGGCTGCTGAAAAATGCTCATGATGTTTTCCTCCCTTATAATAAAGATGAGAGCCGCCCGATCAGGCGGCCCTTCCTTCCACAACTTCCAGCAGGTTTTCCAGCATTTCTTTGTTTTCACAAAGCCGCCAGTTTCTTTCGCCGCCCAACAGCGTGGTGACGATGGTATTGACGAAATGCACCTTCTGCTCTTTGCTCATCCCTTTCGTGTAATTTTTGATGCCCGCGTCCAGCCGTTCCCTGATTTCGGTCAAATCGACAACATTATCAGGAACCGGCTGTTTTTCTTCAGGCAGATCGTCGAAATCCATCGCGCCGTAAATAGCGATACCCAGTCCCATACGGGCGCAGGCCTTGGTCAGGCAGCGCTGGATCGAGCTCACTACGTCGGTGCTATTCAACTTGCCCAACGGAATGGAACGCTTGGCATAATCCATGACAGCCAGCATTTCGGTGATGCTGTTTTCCCGGAATGTTCCGTCATTGTTCTGCTCCACCAGGATCAGTTCCACTTCCACCCAGGCGGTACGGTCATCATGATGATAGTTAAGGCCCTCATGATTCTTACGCACCCGGTAGGTGCTGTATGGAAAGTGCTGTTTCAGCAGCTTCCAGGTGGTTGCCCAGGGTAAGTAATCCAAAGAGTTGCGCTTCTGCACCAGTTTGGAGCAGTCGATTGCGCTGAGAACAGAAAAAAAGTCCTTCTTTTCGTTTGCGGTTGCCATTGTTCGTTCCTCCTTTTATTTATTTCCCTTTGTATGATTATCAGTTGCAGCATCATGCCGCGTTTTCTTCCTTACGATGTTCAATGAAGGAGTACATCACTTCCAGGTATTTCACAGGCTGTGTCTGGCTCAATTCAATCTTATCAAAAGCCCAGGTCCCGACTTTGTTATAGTCAGGATATCCTGCATGGTAATCTCCGCAGCCCCGGTCGTTTCCGCAGGCAGTGAGCAGCGACAAAGGATTCAGGCACAAATCGAATTCCTCAATGTCGCCCGTCTCCCAATTCTTCCAGCAATCCTTCCATTTGTTTCGGGCGGTATATACGTCCAAGTTGAGATAGACCCGTTGGGTGTGATTTATCAGATACCAGCCCGTGCTGGTCATATCAAAAACCATGGGGTCAGGCCGAATCTTGTGTTTGCTGTATTCATTCCCATAGACAGCATCATAGACACGCATGAATTCGGATCGCGGCAGTTTATGTTCATAAGGATCGTCCTGTTCCTCATCGGCGTAATCTCCGATCCAGGCAATGCGCAGGGGATGGTCTTTGATTTGGCCGAATACAGCGTTCATTACGCTGTTGCCAATGTAACTGTGCTCCATCAGCTTCAAGCCGTTGTGGTAGTCGTGAGTGTATATCCAGTTGATGTTTCCTTCTTCGTCCATCATGGTCGGGTGATAGTACTGGCCCATTTTTCTTTTCCTCCTTTTTTATTACAATACAAAAAAGCCCCTGGCTTCCATTCTGGAAACCAGGGGCACAGCGGGGTTTACAGCAAGCCTTCAATATCATCCTCCTCTTCAGTAGCAGGAGCGGCATCTGCTGCCCTGCTCAGGAATTCAATGCTGTCCAGCTTCATTTCCAGCTGCCCAACAGCATTGCCGTCATTATTGACGTAGGCGTTCACCGTCACCGGACCGGCAGCAAACACCTTGCTGCCCTTCCGCAGGTATTTGGCGCACATTTCGCCAAAGCCGTTCCATGCCGTCACCCTGACAAACAGGGTCTGTTTGCGTTCCCCAAATCCGTCATTTGCTGCCACAGTAAAGTTTGTTACCTTGGCTTCGCCGTTGATACCTTTCACCGTGCGGGTTTCCGGGTCTTTCGTCAGGTTGCCGATCAGTTCCATCTTGTTCATGTTGATCTCCTTTCGGGACGTGATTCGTCCTACTATTTTAATTTCCAACCACGAGCACCGCGAGTGTACAAAAAAAGCCTACCGGTAAACAGCAGGCTTTTTTCTCAATATTTCTTTGTGTTTTGCCGTTGGTGCAGGAAGCGCCAGACTTCCACCGTCTTTTGCTCCTCTTTCACCGTATAGAACAGCAGATAGCCTTTGACGGGGATGAAACGAATCTCATGCTTCATAGCGTACAGAGTGTGATATACAGCATAGCGGTATGACATTTCCTTCAGGCTATCAACGCATTTGTCCACTTCATCCAGCAGACTTTCAGCTGCCTGCGGTGCTGCCAGTTCTGACGCGATATACAAAACTGCATCCATCAATTGCTGACGGGCTTTGGGCAGGTAAACCACATCATACATGCTGCTGACCCACCGCCCTGATCCGTTCGCGGATGCTTTGCATCACATCCTCATGGGTGTAACGTTCTTCGGTTGTTTCCGATTCAAGCTCAGCGGCGCGAAGCTCCCGTGCCACCATCATTTCATACTGATATTTTTCATATTCATCGTAGGAAAGAACCACCATGTCGCCATAGCCGTTCTTTGTCAGTATCACCGGTTCGCTGGTTTCATGTACGGTGCGGGAGATGTCCGAAAAGTGATTGCGTAAGTCTGATACAGGCCTGATCGGTGACATGGGATTCCCTCCAATCATAATTGATGGATTGATTTTATCATAATAATGATAATCCGTCAACCGTTCTTCACTGAGCCCTGCGAAGCGAAAAATGCAGGCCCCCGAAAAATAGCGCCCCCCGGCTGCAGCAGAGCCACAGGGCTCACTGCTGGGCATGGAGAAAACCATGCCCAGAATGTGAACCGTGCGTTATGCTATGTAAGCTTCTGCGGATTCCAGGTTATTCCGGATCACGTCAACGGTGATGTCGCCGAATACCTGCCAATAGAAGCGCTTGAAGGAGGTTTCGTTGGGATATTTGAACAGACCTCGGGTTATGGTGTCATAGGCTCCCATGAGGTCGCCATTTGCAGCATCAATGATTTCCTGCCTTGCAGCTGCTGCCTTTTGATCCGCAATGGCTCCTGCGGCTGCCCAATCCTCGTGCAGGTCGGGACGCTTGGCAAAGAGTTCCGACCATGCAGCGGCATTTCTGCGGGCACAATCCTTGAACACGTCAATTACGCCAACCACAGTTTTCCTGCGAGGGTCAACAACCATCTTCGGCCACAATGCCGGGTCAGCGGGCACTTGCAGCGTTGCTTTCGCGGGCACAGCTTCCCGGATGATTTTGCCGATACGGTCAATCACCCCATGCCCTGGAGCGTCCAATTCTTCATTCCAATAAGCGTCATCGGTGTAGGGGTGCTCTTCGCTCTGATGGTCATACCGCCACCAATAAGGCTTATTCAATTGCCGAAGGGACTTCTCAATGCCCTTGGGAAGTTCAATGGCTGCCCCCGTCTTGACCGCATCAATGGCGTAGTTCCCTGCCGCTGCCAGCTTTGCCAGCGTGGTTAAGTCAGGCTGATCGCTTGCCAGAAGCTTCACGGCATAGATGGAGTAAATGCCGATCTTGTTGAAGTCAGCGGCATTGAAGATTGCTTCCACAATGGCTTCGTCGTTCAACGGCTTCTTCGGGGCTTTTTGTGGTTCATAATATAGGACAGCAGTATTCGCGTCGGCATTGCAGTGTTTCGCTGTTTTCACCAGGTTTTCATCATCCACTACCAGGGCGATATCCCCATCATAATCACACATAAGCTGCCTTGGAAGCAGATCATGAACGCTGATATAAACCGCGTCTGTGCTCCAAAATGCCATCAAAGGCTGGTAATTTGCGGCAGTACGGATGCCATGCTCGGTGGTGTGCATATGGGGAGAACGAAGTACGTCCACTTGATGCCCTGCCGGAATGTTCCTTATCCAGACTTCTCCTGCTTTCAGAACCCCCACAGGCTTTCTGTCCAGGAAGCAGGCTTCAAACAAGGCAATGGGATCAGGAACGATGTAATGGTAACGTCCGTTGGATTCCAACCTGCCACTGTTGGCGCTGCGGTACTTGGTGTCATATTGATTCGCCAGTTCTTCCTGGGTATAGGCATCGCCCAGCAGTTCAGGGAGAAGCCGCATGGACTTTTGGAACCCCGTCTGGCAGGAATCAGGCTTGTCGGCCCCCAGCGCATTCAGCGCACCGGCAGGCGTCAACATATTCCGCATGGTTTGGATGGACTTCTGCGCCAGGGAAGCCAGTTCTTCATCCGTTGCCGTGACCAGTGATTGACACATCTGATAGGACAAATCGGCTGGCTGGGTTGGCTCTCCATCCTGATTCAGAATGCAGAACTCCCGCTGATAACGCTTACATGCTGCCCGGTATTCCTCCAGGCTGTTGAACATTTTCGCCATTTTGAACTGCGATTCAGTGAATATGACCTCGATTCCTTCCTTAATCAGATGATGTTTCTGCCCCCAGAGGTCGGTAACAACCGGTTCCTGCCCGTACAGCTTATACAGGCTGACCCAGTTCATGGGCGTAAGGAGCCCTTTAACGTACGCATACCTGACCTGAATGTTTACAGGTTTCCAGTTGGGGTCATGCCGCCAATAGAAGCCAATTCCATCATTGACAGGATTCTTGATATCATTTCTTTCTCCGCGGATCACATCATAATCCGTAGTTACAGTATCCACAACGGCGGTTAAATTGATCTCCCGATCAGGAATCACGATCATCTTATCCACATCGAACCATGCCGCTTCCACACCGCAGGACATGCACAGCGCTTTATAGGGCAGGAATTTGGAAGCAAGAATTCCACCGGCAGCATTGATCTTTTCTTCTGTAAGGCCCAGTGTCAACGCTTCATTGTGCTTACGGTATACGTCGTCTCGCATAAGAATGAACCGCTGCTTACGCATTTGACCTGCGCTGGCCGCAAAAAAGCGATATCGGCGTTCTTTGCCGTCGATCTCAGCATAGCAGCCATTTTTGATGATTGCCGCGGTGAGCAGCCTGAACGCTTTCCGGGCTTTATCGTATACTCTGCAGGTGAGCTGTGGGTTCAGCTTGATATCGGCGGCATCAATTTTCCGCAGCATAATGCTCACCATGGCGTTGTATTCCCAGGAACATACAGCAATCCTGCTGGTGTGGTCACCCGATTTGATCTTCAGTCTGCGGGAAAGTTCAGATTCAGAGAAGCCGAAAGTACGGACATCCTCGCTGATCTTCTTCATGGCAACGGGATTTGTATGGAGAACGTGCTTTGTTTCGGCTTCCACGGCAGCGCAGAGTTCGTCCAGAAGCTTATCCGCGGATTGAAGATGGTCGCATTTGCTGATGGCCAGGATGATCCTGCGCACAGGGTCGGAGAGGAAGTCAGCCAGGAACAGGGAAGTAGTGGTGTAGCGATCCAGATTTTTCATTTCGGTTTCTCCTTTCATCATTGGAAATTCATTGGAATTAACAGATATTGGAATTGCGACTGTATGATAAAAGCCGCACCATAGCTGATGCGGCTGGATACAGGGAGGGGTGCTATAGCATCCGGGGTATCAGGAACGTCATTTACGTTGAAAAGTTTTCGTTCCTTCAAGATTCCCTGTATTTGTTCTATTCCAAATGAATCCTGATGACGAAAGTTGGTACTGCTTCCGGATAACAGGTTGCAGCTGCGAAGCAAGGTACGGATGAATCATAAGCAGAATCTTGCTCTTGCCTTATTCTTTACCGATATTTCCATTCTCCGCTAATGAAATCCAAATCCTGTTTTAAGGGTAGTAAAAATTCGATAATTGTGGTATGCTCATTCTGGGAGTGATGAACATGATCATTGGCCGTTCTCGCTGTGGCAGTCCGACATCGCGCTATCTCAGGATCTTCTGCCGTGGAACAATTACCTGTGGTCATGCGGTTTCAGACTTTGAAATCTCCTGGAACAAACTTCCATAATAATCTATATCGTATAATTTTATGATAATTTTATCACATGATATGATAAAATTATCATAAAAAACGTGGACATTCGAGAATATACGTAATGGGGAGAAACGAGTTAGTTCCTCTCCGCAATAGAATAAAGAGCAAAGGAAAGGGTTGCGTGTAGCAGCCTTTCTTTTTTGCTCAGAAAGGAGGAAACATGATTTTTATTTTGGGTTTTAAATTCAGTCAGTTGTATTACTACAAGTTTACATGAATGAGAATGGAGTTTTATATGGGAAAAATTATCAAATTATATACCACGGATCCCACCTGGTATGACGGGAAAGCAATAAGTGTACCTCAATTCTGCCAGGAATTTTTGCGTGAGCGTCACTTGGCATATGTTGGTAACTCATTTTTTACAGAAGATGGATTGCTATCCGATTTGAGCATCCTTCGTCGTCAAATTTTTGAAGAACTGGCACCGTATGTCAAGTCTGGCGTCAGTAGGAAAATTGACAACATCGTCAACTTGCTGAAGCTTCAAGCTCGAGTGGATGATCAACCACCACAGACAGATCGGATTCACGTTCTGAATGGGACACTCTATCTGGATGGAACCTTTACCAAAGAAAAGAATGAGACCGTTAGAAGCCGATTCCCAGTCAGGTATGATCCTGACGCGAAGCCACCGGAACGCTGGCTGAAATTCCTGTCAGAACTTCTATGGCCGGAAGATATCCCGACGGTCCAGGAGTTTATCGGCTACTGTCTCATTCCCAGCAATGCTGGACAAAAGATGTTGCTGATTAAAGGAAACGGCGGGGAAGGGAAAAGCCAGATCGGAAATCTGCTGTCCGTGCTATTCGGTATAAATGCCAAGAACGGCAGTGTGGCCAAAGTTTCCGAGAACCAATTTGCCCGTGCCGACCTGGAGCATATTCACCTGATGATCGACGACGACACGAGGCTGGAAGCCCTGAAGCAGACTAACTATGTGAAATCCATAGTGACCGCAAAGGGCAAAATGGATCTGGAACGCAAGGGCCAGCAAAGCTATCAGGGCTGGATGACGGCCCGTATCATGGCGTTTTCCAACGGCAATCTGGCTTCACTGTACGATCAGAGCGATGGGTTCTTCAGGCGGCAGTTGATTCTGGAAACGAAGCGTAAGCCACAAGACAGGATCGACGACCCCTTCCTTTCCGAAAAATTCTGCGAAGAATTAGAGGGCATCTTCCTATGGGCGTTTGAAGGTTTGCAGCGGTTGGTGAAGAACCATTTCCAATTTACAGTGAGCGATCGTGCAAGGCTGGTTTGGGAAACGGTGAAAAAAGAAGCAAACAACATTGAGCTATTTATGGATTCGACGGGATACATCATCCGCGGTTCCGACCATTCCGCCAGTACAAAAAAGCTGTATGATACCTACTGCAGTTGGTGCGACGCGAACGCTTACTCACCGGTGAAACAAAAAACATTTTCTGCACATTTGAATGCCAATACTGAGAAGTACGGCATCCAGTCCACCAACCATCTTTTTGATGCCCGAGGCAAGGAAGTAAGGGGTTATAAGGGGATTAGCTCCATCGTCTATCCATCTGGATGCATATCGGAAGAGTTACAGGAAGTAAATTCTGACGGCATCCCATTCATGGATTAATAACAAGTATTTAGGGTCAAATAAATCGTCCATGCGTCCGGAATCGGGGTTAATCCAACTGGTATTATTTGGATTCCGGACGATTGGACGATTTATAATTGCAAAACAGTGAAATTATTTTTGGGAGTGAATTTATATGATTTATAGAAATAATTATATTAGCCAGGATATGAAAAAAACAACTCAGGATGCAGGAACTGCAGGGGAAAAAAGTGAATTTATAATAATGACGCATGAAGCCGCAGAAGCAATGATCAACAGAATTGTTGATATTGTAATGCAGCGCGTTGCGAATTTTGACAACGGAACATGGAAAACACTTAATGAAACACCGGGCACGCGTATGTCATTAACAGTTGATGAAATGGCAAAAGAACTGAATATGTCCAAAACCACTGCTTACGATCTTGTGAAGCAAGAGGGCTTTCCTGCTTTTCATATTGGCCGAAAAGTGCTTGTAAATCGCAAGGGCTTACAGCGGTGGATGGATGAGGGAGGAACAGAAAATGTCAAAGCGTGCTAACGGTGAAGGTAATATCAGAAAGCGCCCGGATGGAACATGGGAAGCGAGGTATGTGTTCGACGGAAAGCGCTATTCTGTTTATGGCAAGACACAGGCCGAAGTCAGGAAGAAACTGACCGAAGCACAGGCACAGATTGACGGCGGGGCTTATATTGCCCCGTCGAAAATCACTGTTGCGGAATGGCTGGACAAGTGGCAAGCGGAATGTCTATCAAACTTGAAGCAATCCACCAGAACGCGATATGAAAAAGATATTCGTCTGTACATTGTACCCGCCATTGGAAAAGTGAAGCTAAACGCTTTGAAGCCTGATATGATACGGGCAATGAATAGAAAGGAATTTGAACGGGGCTTGTCTGAAAAATCAATTGCAAACTACAACGGCACACTTCATGCGGCGCTCCAGCAAGCGGTAGATGACAAACTGATACAAACTAATGTATGTGACAACGTGAAACCGCCCAGAGCGAATAAACCTAAAGCTGAAATGCATCCGCTAAAAGATAATCAGGTGGGTCAGTTTATTCGTGCGATCCGCGGAAATATATATGAAGCACTCTTCTATACCGCCTTATTCACAGGTATGCGGGACGGAGGCTATAGGTTTATCATGGGACTGCATCGATTTTCAAAATGGAACGGTTCATCTATACAGACAGTTGAAGCGGGAGGAAAAAAAGGGCGGGGAATACCTTTTCACAACGTTAAAGAACAGGCAAGAACGTACATTCAAACCTCCGATGGAAGTAATATCCATTCTGAAAAGTGTAAAGCGTCAGCAAGCAGAACAGCGATTAAAGTGCGGTGAATGCTGGAAAGATACAGGGCTTGTATTTACTCAGGCGGACGGAAGCCACATTTACGCCAGAACGGTATACAATAATTTCAAGAACATTGTTCGGGAAATTGGTTTGCCGGAAGTACGCTTTCATGACTTACGCCATACCTACGCAACGCTTGCCTTACAAAACGGTATGGACTACAAGACGCTTTCAAACAATCTTGGACACGCAACAGTTGCCTTTACAATGGATAAATACGGCCATGTATCGGACGCAATGATGCAGGATGGAGCAGAAAAAATGCAAAGATTCATAGAAAGCCTTTAATTATCCGTTGGGGTATGGTTGGGGTAGAACATCTAGACAGGGAAAAAAGAAAAGCCCTGAAAGCATGGTAAATCAATGCTTTCAAGGCTCTTCTGAGTATGGAGGTGAGGGGAATCGAACCCCTGTCCGAAGATTCAGTTGCATGGTTTTCTCCGAGCGCAGGCAGAGTTTTCACATTCCCTCCGGCCTACGCCCCCTGCCGGGCTTAGGCTTTCAGTAGCTTCTTGAGCCGGGCTGTGCCGAAGCGCTCACAGCCCCGTTCCCTACATCAATGACGCCGGTGGGCTGAGCCGTAGGCGCTCAGTGTCGACGCGCCGCCATTAGGCAGCGAAAGCGTACTGATTGTTGTCAGTTAATTTTAAGTTCCCCGTTTTTACGCGGCCAGGGTCCGCGGCTCGCTTACCATACCCCCGACGATCCCCGTCGAAACCAGTGCACCCCCAGGAATGGAGTATGAAGTTTGGAGAGTGGAGCGTGAAGCTTTGTCCACACGCTTACGATTTGCGGGACGAATTCAAGAGCGTTCAGATTTGAGCGTTGGGAGTTGAGATTTCTATAGCTGATTTGTTGAACACCAGGAACGAATGGGCAAACGATCTCAGCTTTCAACGCTTCACTTTCAACGCTGTTCTTTATTCTCCCCGGTTGTTCGTGCGCACCATGCGCGCCATATCCCGCTTCACGTCCCGTTCGGCGGTGCTGGCCCGTTTATCATGCAGATGCTTGCCGACGCACACGCCCAGGTTCAGCTTCATGCGGCCATCCTTCAGGTACACATCCAGCGGCACCAGCGCGTAGCCCTGCCGCTGCACCTGAGCCCCCAGCTTGCGGATTTCGCTCTTGTGGAGCAAAAGGCGCTTGGGGCGGAGGGGATCGGTGTTGAAGATGTTGCCCTGCTCATAGGGGCTGATGTGCATACCCTGAACGAATACTTCGCCGTTTTTCACCATGGCGAAGCTTTCCTTCAGGTTCACCTTGCCCTGACGCATGGACTTTACTTCCGTGCCCTTGAGCTCGATGCCGCATTCGATGCTTTCCTCGATGAAATAGTCGTGCCGGGCTTTTTTGTTCTGGGCAATGGGCTTCACGCCCTTTTTCTTGGCCATTGGCATTCCTCCTTTCATCGTGGGATGCTATTATATCACAAAAGAAAAAGAATTGCAATGGCGGCGCATATCATGTATAATATGCGCAGGGAGGGATGAACATGCAAACGATGGAGTGGGCCCGGAAGGCCAGGGAAGCTTCCTATAAGCTGGCTGCGATGGATATAACACAAAGAAATGAAGCGCTTCGCGGGATTCAGCAGGCGCTGAAAAAACATGCGAATGAAATTTTTGAACAGAACGCGCTGGATATTTCTCAGGCGCAGGAAGAAAACCTGGCTTCTCCGCTGCTGAAGCGGCTGAAATTTGATGATCGGAAGCTCAGCGACGTGCTGGCCGGTATCGATTCCCTGATCGCCCTGCCGGATCCCCTGGGCCGTGTTTCCCTGGCCCGGGAGCTGACGCCGGGGCTGAACCTTTACCGCGTATCCTGTCCCATCGGGGTGATCGGGGTCATATTTGAATCCCGGCCCGACGCCCTGGTGCAGATTGCCGCCCTGTGTCTGAAAAGCGGAAACGCGGCGCTGTTGAAAGGGGGCCGGGAAGCCCTGCGCACCAACCGGGCCCTGATGGCCGCCATGCAGGAGGGAACAAGGGCTTGGCTTCCCGACGGCTGGGCCGCTTTGCTGGAAACCCGGGACGATGTAAACGATATGCTCACCCAGGACGACAGCATCGATCTGATCATTCCCCGGGGCAGCAACGCTTTTGTCCGATACATTATGGATCATACCCGCATCCCCGTCATGGGCCACGCGGAAGGGCTGTGCCATACCTATGTGGACGCTTCCGCCGATGTGGATATGGCCGTCAAGGTGACGGTGGACGCCAAAACCCAGGCCTTGGCCGTGTGCAACGCCACGGAAACGCTGCTGGTGCATCGGGATATTGCGGAAGCGTTTCTGCCCCCCTGCGCCGAAGCGCTGAAGAAAAAAGGGGTGGAGATCAGGGGCGACGAAAGAACACGGCAGATCATTTCCTGCCTTCCCGCATCGGATCAGGATTGGGAGACGGAATACCTGGACGCCGTTCTGTCCATCAAAATCGTGGATTCCCTGGAGGAAGCCATCACCCATATCAACCGTTACGGCTCCCATCACACCGACGCCATCCTGGCCCGGGACGAAGCGGCCCAGAAGCGCTTCCTGGCCGGAGTGGACAGCGCGGGGGTGTACGTGAACTGCTCCACCCGCTTTGCGGATGGCTTCCGCTACGGCTTTGGCGCGGAGGTGGGCATCGCCACGGGCAAGCTCCATGCCCGGGGCCCCGTGGGGCTGGAGGGCCTGTGCACTTACAAATACCAATTGATCGGTTCCGGGCAAACCGTGCAGGAAACGATGGACGGAACGATTCAGTATACGCATATGGATTTGTAATTCCTGAAAGGGAAGCATTCAGAGGAAGGATGAATCTGCATGCTTCCCTTTTTTTGTTCTTTCTTCCGCCTGCTTCGCATACCCTGTTCCGAAGGGAGGCGGGAGTATGCGGCAGGACATTCAGGAGCGCTGCATTTGCCTGGGCCAATACATCCTGCGCACCGGCGCCACCGTGCGCGCGGCCGCCGAGCATTTTGGCATCAGCAAAAGCAGCGTGCATAAGGATGTGCATGATCGTTTGCGGGGCATCCACCCCGGTTTATACGCGGAGGTGCAGGAAATTTTGGAATATCACCATGCGGTTCGGCACCTGCGGGGCGGCGCCGCAACCCGCCGGCGCTGGAGGATGATCCGTAATCAAATGGCAGGAAAGAAGCAAAACGAAAGCATATCCTGAAGCTTTTGCAAACGCCGGGAAACAGAGCCTTTCTGCAAGGAGGGGCCTCCCGTTCCGTTTTTTGATTCATTTTGTCAATTCGCTTGCTTTTTTCGGAATTTATCGGTATAATAAAACCATCAAGGATGAAAGAGGTGGAAAGATGCGCAAGTAACGGTACTGCCGTCCCAAAAAGACAAAGGGAAAAAACGAGCGGCGGAAAACGCCTTGTTTCGTTTTGCCCCGGCAGGCCGAAGGATGCGCATCTTTTTTGCGTTTTTCTTTGCGTTTCATGCGTGAAAACAGAAAAAAGAAGCGGCAGCCTGGCAGCCTGCGGAATTGATTTCGGAGGTTTATATGGCGCGCATACAGATTACGCATTTAACGTTTGCTTATGAAGGGAGCCCGGACCTGATTTTTGACGACGCTT
>JAUNMW010000370.1 GCA_030537395.1 Clostridia bacterium
ATACATAATACTAACATACATAATACTGGAAAACGAAAGCAGGCCGAAAATGCTGTCGGCCTGCTTTCGTGAAAAAGCTATGAATCATTTCCCAAGGATCACTTGGCGCAGAAAGCGTACACGGTGGTGCTTTGGTAGGTGTCGCCGGCCTTCAGGGTGATGGAAGGGAAGTTAGGATGGTTGGGGCTGTCGGGATGATGCTGGGTTTCCAGGGCAACGCCGGCGTAGGGGCCGTACTGCTTCCCGCCGTGGCCGGTGGTGTTCAGGCCCTGGCCGGAATACACCTGCATGCCGGGCTCTGTGGTGATCACGTGCATTTCCCGTCCGCTTTCCTCATCCCGCAGAACGGCGGCTTCCTTCATGCCTTCCCCATTCAGCACGAAATTCACATCATAGCCGTTTACCGCGTCAATGAGCCGGCATTCCGCGCGGCGGGCCACGCCGTCGCCGATGCGATAGGGCTTGCGCAGATCCAGGGGAGTCCCCTCCACGGGCAGGAATTCACCGGTGGGGATCAGGCCCCCGTCCACGTCCGTCACGCAGTCCGCGTTCACCTGCAGGGTATGATCCAGCATATCCGGCTTGCCGCTCAGGTTGAAGTAGGAATGGTTGGTCAGGTTTACCACGGTGTCCTTGTCGCTTTGGGCCATGTACCGGATGGACAGGCGGCATTCATCGTCCCAGGCGAAGGTGACCTGCACGTGCATTTTGCCGGGATAGCCCTCCTCGCCGTCGTGGGCCACATAGGTGAAAATCACGGCATCCTCTTTTTCGGCTTCCAGCACCTGGCCCCGCCACCATTTTTTATCAAAGCCCTCCCGGCCGCCGTGCAGAGAATTGGGCCCGTCGTTTTTGAAAAGGGTATATTCCTGGCCATTCAGGGTGAATTTGGCCCCGCCGATGCGGTTGCCCACCCGGCCCACGGTGGCGCCCAGATAAGAAGGCTTCCGGTCGTACTCCTCCAGCGTGTCGTAGCCCAGGCACACTTCGCCCAGCCTGCCGTTTTTATCCGGCACCTGAATGGATACGATGTGCGCCCCGAAATCCAATACAGACACGGACGCGCCCACTTTGTTGGTCATGGTATACAGGGTCATTTGCCGTCCGATCAAATCCACGCCGAACGGTTTTTGCGTTACGCTCATGACGGTTTCCTCCATTGCTGATTTTGATACTATTATATGCCAAGTTGCTCCAAATGAAAAGTATAAATTGATGGATTCCCGGATAAAATACCTCCATCCAGGAGGTGAAAAGCCCATGCTGTACCGCGTGACCCGCAGAAATACCCTTTCCCCGGCGCTGTATGCCGCCCTGACCGTGATCCTGTCCGCCGGGCTGCTGCTGTTTCTGTGCCAGCCGGGCGGCGCGGAAAAGGATATGCTTTTGGCGGAACGGGAGGAATGGGCGCTGGTACGCGGCGCTTCCCTTCCCCCAGGACGCACCGTTACCTTCACCCGCGAGCAATGGCTGCAGGGGCCCCTGATGCTGGCGTCCCCTGAGCATCCCCTGCCCCCGGATTATCCCGCCCCGGACGCCCGGGCCGTGCGCGCCATGGTGGGCAGTTATCTGCCTGTTCAGGAGGGGACGGCCCTGCGCGCGGACGTGACCTACGCCCTGTGCGCCATGCAGACTGAACATTCATTCGTTGGCCAAGCGGTGATTTCCCAGGGCGTTGTTTCCGCGGCCCAGCAGGATGATTTACGGCGGGCGGCTTATGCCCGCTATGCGGCGGTGTATCCCCTTGCAGAAGCCTTGGAGAAAGCATACGCCGCTGTGCCCGGCGGCAATGAAAGCGAGCACCAGACCGGGTATACGCTGGACCTGGTGCTGACAGAGCCTTTGGCTATGAAGGAAAAAAATCCGCTGCTTCGCAATGAGGCAGGGCGGTGGTTTTCGGAACATATGGCGCGTTACGGCTTCATTCAGCGGCAGGGTGTATGCGAAAACGTTCATCTGCGCTATGTGGGCCTCCCCCATGCCGCTGCCATGGAGCTGCTGGGCCTTGGTTTGGAGGACTATTTGGTTTTCCTTCACAAGGAAAAAACGCTCACCCTGCTCCGGGACGGCCAGCCCTACGCTTTTCTTTTATGCGTTCCCGCCGCGGAGGCCGTGTCCTTTCCCCTTCCGGATCAAGCCGCGTTCCTGATCAGCGGCGACAACACCGGCTGGGTGATTGCCGCCATCGCCGCCCAAAACCGATTCTGACGAAAAAAAAGAAAAAAAGAGAAAAAAATTTTGATTTTTTACTGCCACCTGTTCTTGAGCGCCGTATCAATGAGTGTCCGGCAGTTGATGAACCGGACAGACAAAACAGCAGGACAACCTGCATCAGAAAGTAAAGGAGAGAAAAACCATGAGTGAAAATAAAGAACTGAAC
>JAUNMW010000092.1 GCA_030537395.1 Clostridia bacterium
TTGTTCTTTCACAATATCTATAAAAAACTCAACTCACCACACTCCTCACTCCACACTTTTTTAAAGTGTCCTTGAAAATCCCTTGACAGAACAATTGCCTTTATCAATGATCGGCGTTCTCCGATTCGGGAACATCCAGCCGCTGGCGGGCCACCAGCTCGGCGAACAGGCCGTTGCGGGCGATCAGCTGTTCATAGGTGCCGTCCTCCACGATCCGGCCCTGATCCAGCACCAGGATCCGGTCGCAGTTCTTGATGGTGGAAAGGCGGTGGGCAATCACGATGCGGGTGCATTTCAGCTTGTCCAGGGCTTCCGAAACCTGCTTCTGCGTCTTGTTGTCCAGGGCGGAGGTGGCCTCGTCAAACATGAGCACCTTGGGCTTGGGGGCCACGGCGCGGGCGATCATCAGCCGCTGCTTCTGTCCCCCGGAAATGCCGCCCTGGCCTTCGGAAATGATGGTCTGCATCCCCATGGGCATGGCGCGGATGTCGTCGGCGATCCCGGCCATTTCCGCCGCTTCCCAGGCGTCGTCCAGCGTAAGCTGAGGCGCGGAGATGACGATGTTGGAATAAATATCCCCCTGGAACAGGCTGCCGTTCTGCATCACGGTGCCGATTTTGCGGCGCAGGGAGCGCAGATCCAGCTTCACCATATCCTGTCCGTCGTAATAGATCGCGCCTTTTTCCGGCGTTTCAAAGCCCAGCAGCAGGCGCATCAGCGTGGATTTTCCGCAGCCCGTGGTACCCACGATCGCAACGTAATCCCCCGCCTTGATTTTCAGGCTCATCCCGTTTACCACGTAAGGCATGGAATCGGTATAGCGGAAATACACGTTGGAAAGCTCGATGGAGCCGGAGAGCTTCGTTACCATGGTTTTGTTTTCCGAGGATTCCGGCACCGTTTTCAGAATCGGCTCCGCCATTTCCATGATGGGCCTGATGCGCGCCACGGTGAGGGCGATGCCGCTCAGCGCGCTGAAAGCGCCCATCACCGCGCCGTAAGCGCTGTTGAAGGCGATGTATTCCGACGCGCTCACCCCCGTTCGTACCGCCAGATAATACATCACCAGGGTGCCCGCCAGGGAAACCGCCGTATTGATCACGCCGCTGACCTTCAGGAACAGGGGCGGGTTGTACGTCAGCTCCGACGCGGCGGCGTAAGAATTGGCCCATTTCGCAAAAGCGCGTTTTTCCGCGCCTGCCAGCTTGATTTTCTGAACGCCGGTCACCAGGGCGTAGCTCAATCCGCTGTCCTTGGCGGACAATTCCATCGCCCGCTTGCTGATTTTCATCTGCATCAGGGAAGTGATCACGCTCAGCGAAACCGTGATCAGGATGAGGATCAGGCTGGGCCCCACCAGCGCCGGCGCGTAATGGAAAATCTGCGTGATATACAGAAGGGATATCACGGAAGTAAGGCCCGTGGAAAACACGCTGCCCAGCAGCAGACTGCAAAGCTGGTTCACCGAACCCAGACGGCTGGAAAGCTCGCCGGAGGAATACTGGCGGAAAAAGCGCGGCGGAAGGTTCATCATCCGGGTCATAACCGCCGCCTCCACGGACAGGGAGGTTTTCACCGACAGCCGGTTCATGCAAAGGGAACGCACCGCGCCGATGAGCAGGCTGGATATGGTGACGCACACGATGAACACGGCCGTGCCCGTCAGGATGGTCACATTGCCTTTTTCCAGCACGAACCCGGTAAGCAAACGGGTGACGCGCGGCATGATCAGGCCCACCAGGGTGGCCAGCAGCGTCAGGATGGCGATCAGCACAAAGTCCGAAACGTTCAGGCAGTTTTTCAGGTACAGCGCCAAATCGGGAATGCCCAATTCCTTTTGGGGCAGGGGACGGTAGAAGCAAACCGCGTCTTCCTGAAACAGCGCCGCCGTCTGCCGGTTCAGCGAAACGCGCTGTCCCGTTTCCATATCGCGGTACCAATAGCCCATAAAGGGCTTGGGCAGCAGCGCCACGGCCTTGCCGTCCTCCTTGCGGAAGGCCAGGATGGGGCCGATGGCGTCCTTAAACCAGTTTTCTTCCAGCTTCACCGTGCGGCGCATCACGCCGTGGGGGCGCAGGCAGAATTCCAGCTGCTCGTCAATGTCCTTCACGGCGGCGGGTATTTCGGCAGGCTTAAAACGGTAGTATTTCAGGATTTCGTCGATGGCCGCCTTGGAAATCAGGCGTTCGTCGTTCATCACCTCCGCGCCCGTTTTCCCCAGCACCACGGAAGCCATGCGGAAAATGGAATCCTCGAAAAGCTGTTGGTCGCTCTGCTTTCTTTCTCTGATCTGTTTGGTAAACCAGCCCATTCTCCACACCTCCTTAATCGTTGGAAATCAGTTCGGCATACATGCCGCCCTTGGCGTACAGTTCGTCATGGGTGCCGCGTTCCACCACCACGCCCTTATCCAGCACGATGATTTCGTCGCAGTCCCGGATGGTGGACAGCCGATGGGCGATCACGATGCAGGTAATGCCGCGCTCCTTCACCGCCTTGACCAGTTCGTATTCCGTTTTGGCGTCCAGGGCGCTGGTGGCCTCGTCCATGATAATGATGGAGGGGTCCTGGGCCAGCACGCGGGCGATTTCCAGCCGCTGCCTCTGCCCGCCGGATAAATCCTTGCCGCCTTCGGTCAGCTTGCCGAAGAAGCCGCCCTCCCGGGCAATGATGTCGTCGTAAATCTGCGCGTCGTGGGCGGCGTAAATCATTTCAAAATCTTTGATGGATTCATCCCACATCTTGATATTGGCGGCAATGGTGTCCTCAAACAGCACGATATCCTGATCCACCACGGCCACGGAGCCGGTGAAAACGCTGCGGTCAATTTCGCTCATGGGTTTCCCGTCGAAGAGGATTTCGCCGCTCCAGGGCTGATACAGGCCCGAAATGAGCTTGGACAGGGTGGATTTTCCGCAGCCGGAGGGGCCCACGAACGCCACGCGGCTGCCGGGCTTCATGTGCATGGAAAAATCCTGGATCAGGGGCGCGGCTAACCGGGAATAGCCGAAGGAAACGTTTCTCAATTCCACTTCGCCCGTCAGCTTGGCATAGCTGGCCTGATCCTTCAGCGGCTCGTCCCTGTAGTTGGGGTCGGTGGGATACTCCATCACGTCCTCGATCCGTTCCATCTGGGTGCGCATTTCCTGAATGGTCTGTCCGGCGGAAACCAGCGTCATAGCGGGGGACATAAAGGAGCCCAAAAAGCCCTGGAAGGAAAAGATCATGCCCAGGGTAAACTGGCCCCGCATGGCGAACCATACGCCCAGCACCAGCACCGCCGAATTTGCCAGAGAACTGAACAGCGACGGAATCAGCCCCAGATACTGGTTCATTTTGGCGAATTTCATGCTGGTGGCGTTCACCGACGCCTGGAACCCCGCCCACTTCTGAAAGAAGCCGTTCTCCGCGCCGCTGGATTTGATGGTTTCCACCATCTGGATGCCGGAAACCGTCGTGGCGGACAGCTTGCCGCTGTCCCGCATCTGCACGCGGGTAAGGTTCACCCGCTTTTTGGAAATGTACTGGGAAACCAGCAGGTTCAGCAGAATGGTCGCGATCCCCACGATGGTCAGCGTGACGCTGTAGCGAATCATGACGGTCAGGTAAAAAAACATCATCACGGTGTTCAGCAGCAGCGGGGCAAAGGTGTTTACCAGCGTGCCGGCGATGGAGGCGTTTGTGCCCTGCCGCTGCAAAATATCGCCCGATAGGCGCTGGGAGAAAAACTCCATGGGCATTCTGAGCACCTTCCACATATACGTGCTGCTGCCCATCAGCGTCATTTTTCCGTTGATTTTCAGGTTGTAAATCGTTTCCACCCAGGAAACGGCGATCTGCGCCGCGCCCATCAGCGCCATCAGCCCCAAATAAGGCATCAGCAGCTCCCGGTTTTCTCCCGTGAGCAGGCGATCCATAAAAAAGCGGGAAAACACCGGATTGATGATCCCGAAAAGATACCCGATCACCGTGGACAGCATCACAAAAGCCACGGCCACGCCGGCCCCCGCCAGGCGCTTGCGGGCGAAAGCAAGGGTGCTTTTCCGCTTTCCGCTGGGAACGAAGCCCTCGCCGGGCTGGATTTTCAGGCAAACGCCCGTGAAGGAACGGTCAAATTCCTCCATGGACACCCGCACTTCGCCCCGGGCGGGATCATTGATGTAGGCGTATTTTCCCTTAAAGCCGTCCAGTACCACGAAATGATTGAAGTTCCAATGGATGATGCAGGGAAAGGTCATTTTTTCCTTCACGGCGTTCACCTCGCCGCGAAAGCCCTTCGCCTCGAAGCCATAGTTTCTGGCCGCCTTCAGGATGTTTTTCGCGCAGGAGCCGTCGCGGGATACGCCGCAGTCCAGGCGCACCTGCTCCAGGGGCACCCATTTGCTGTAATAGGCCATCACCATCGCCAGACAGGCCGCGCCGCACTCCAGAGCTTCCATCTGCATCACGACGGGCACCTTCGCGCGGCCGCGGGCGATGGGCTGCTTGATTTTATTCTTGCTCATGCTTTGGCCCCCCGTCAGTTGAACAGCAGCTTCATGATCTGCGTCTGCTTGTAGCTCACCCGCACCTGATATACGCCGTCGGCCAAACCGGTTTCCGCGATGGCGAAAATGCGCCCGTCCGTGCCGTAGCCCACGCTGGAAATGGTGGCTTTCGTGTCGCCCACGGCGGCGGTCATGCCGGCCGTCACGTTTTTGGCCATGGAATCATCCTCGAAAGCGATGGTCATCACGCCGTTTTCCACCCGGGCGCTGCCCTCCGCAAAGCTGCCGATGTACGTGAAGGATCCCCACACCAGCAGCCCGGCCAGCAGCACGATCACCGCCGCCAGCAGCACCCATACCGTGGGGTTGGTCACGCGCAGGTAATCGTTCAATTGCTCGGGGGACTGAATGCGGTCCAGGCTCTTTTCCCTGAAAACACTCTTTTTTTCCATGTCTCTCATCCCATCCCTTTCAGTTTTATACGTTGCCGCTCACAGCGCACTCTTTTCCACTTGAATTATACCGTTTTACAGGCTCGGTTTCCATAGATGGGAACAGAACGAAGCCCCCTGAAAAATGAAAAACCCCCCGCCGCTGCTTTTTCAGTTGGCAGGGGGGGCTGTGTCCACGGTTCCGATCCTATTCATTTGCTTTCATCAGTTTCCCGAAGCGATCCCCGTATTGCTCAATGACCTCCTGTGCCTTCTCATACCAGCCGTGCAGGAAGAAATCACAGGCCTCTTCGTCGATTCCCAGATAATCGGTCTTTGTTTCTCCGCATGCGCAGGCCCTGCAGCCCGCCCCGCAGGCGAGAGCGTATTTACAGCCGCGGCATTTCTCGTTATGCGCGATGCATTCGCCCATTCTGACCCGGCACACGTCCCTGTAATACGAGCCTGTCAGAATATCCGACAGGTCCTTTTCCAGAATCGAATCGAACCGGGCGTCGATCACCGTTCCGCCCAGCGTCATGCAGGGCAGGACTTTCCCCGAGGGGCTTATGTACATTCCGGTCTTCACCACGCCGCAGGCGTATTCCCTGTCCGCGCCTTCATCGCCGCCGTATTTTTTGTGCGGGATCCGGATGCGGCCATCCTCCCTGTTGAAATCCAGAAAGCCCGCGAACTGCGCGGAAATGGGGAACCCGTCCTCCGCGTACTGGGGGATATAGGCGAGGATCGCCGCGTTCACTTCGTCCTGCGTTGCGAAGTGCTCCGTCTCGTTCTTCCACAGGCCAGTCGGCGTTGTCACGTTCATCTTGACATGCTTCAGCCCCAGGGACGCCAGGAAATTGATGTTTTCCCGCAGCGAGAGATAGTTGTGCCGGTGCAGGCAGAAGGATGTGCTGGTCTGAAAGCCCCGCTCCCTGAGAAGCCGGAACGCCCGCACGGCCGCTTCCTCCGCGCCTTTTTCGCCCCGGAGCCAGTCGTGCCAGCCGATCCCGTCAAAGCTGATGTGGAAATTCGGATGCATGCCCCTTTTGTCCAGCTCATCCAGGAGGGCCCCGTCCACCAGTTTTCCGTTCGAGTAAACGGTGGACAGGATCATGCGCCGCTTTTTCATTTCATCCAGGATGCCGTAAAAATGGGGGCTGACCAGGGGCTCCCCGCCGGTCAGCGATACCAAGCGGACACCGCACCCCGCCAGCTCGTCCAGGATCCGGACGCACTGTTCCCAGGTAAGGTCCTCGCCCCGGCAGTCCGGCGCGCTCATGAAGCAGTGGCGGCAATGATAGTTGCAGCGGCCGGTGATGGACCACTGCACCTGATTCTTGTACATCGCGGGGTACTTTTTGTACTCCTGATATGGTTCGATCCTTTCTTTCCCCGTGGCCGGCACGGCGATGCCCATCTTCTTCAGGCGGTCAAGCTTCTGCTTCTGCTTTTCCGTCAGGGCTTCCTCGTCGATATCGTGCGCGCCGTCCAGGGCGTAGACGACCCGGTAGGATTCCCTGTCGAAGAAATCCGCATAGTAGGGGTTCGGGTGCCGCAGGGCAAAGGGCAGGCCTTCCCATCCGCAGAGCTCATAGCCCTCTTTCAGAATATAATACGCCATACAGTCATTCTCTCATCACTTTTATCTGCAAAAAGTATATACGCCGTCATTCCCACGCTTTAAAGCACGACTTCTTTCCCAGGTATTCGACCGCGAGGCGATAGCAGGCGTCGTTGGTATCGCAAAAGCTTCCGTCTTCAACGGACGCGGCGCAGTTTGGAAAACCGATGCCTCCATATATATCGCGGAAATGGGATTCTATACAGGAGTCTCCCTGTTCAGAAGGTTCTTTGCCCCCTCCGGCAACGCCGTTCAGTTCATCATCGTCAGCACTCTGCAGGAAGACCTCTTCCTCATTCTTTTTTTCCGGATGCGACATGGTTTCAATCTCCTTTCAATGATGCGCTGTTTTTCACCTGCAAAAAGTATATCTGACGCCCCGGCAGGATGTCACTTCCATGCTTTATTACAATCATTCATCTTGAGATACCTGACAGCTGAATCAAAGCATGCATCATTTGAGCCGCACCAGCTGCCATCTTCAACGCTTGCAGCACAGTTTGGAAAACCGCCTTGATAGATATAACGGGCCCAGTTGTTTCTACAGTCATAATCAACACTCTTGCTGCATGTGGCATCTACTTTGTCGCCGCCTGAAACGTCATCTAACTCATCGTCATCAACGCTCTGCAGAAAGACCTCTTCCTCGTTCTTTTTTTTAGGGTTCGACATGTTCCCACTCTCCTTTCAGAATCGTGCGGCCGCGTATCGCCGAAGTTTCCTTTCCATCGCTTTATCTGGCCGTTTTCTATGGAATCGTCCCTGGTGTGCCTTTCCGCCCAATTTGTCTTGTCACAGTCATATTACATATGCGTAAAGCAATGGCATGCATCCCGCATAATGCGGCCGTCGCCTGTAAAATTCCGGCGGCATACTTCCTGTGATGCCGATCCGTCACTCCTTACAGTACCCGCAGCTGTCGCATTGATACTCATACTGCGTCGTAATTTCACCGTTGCGGCACGGGTCACGGTATTCGCCGATTTTGTTCCGATTCCATTTTTTCCCGCCGCACATGGGGCAGGCGCCAAGGTTCATCATCCACAGGTTGGTATAACTGATGTTTAGCGTATTACATGCATCGCTGGCCCAGCACCAGCTGGAATCTGTGGTTGAAGCGCAGCCATTCTCGCGATAGTCCCGGTCGCCGCCGGAAGCAATCTGCAGCTCGTCGTCGTCCAGAGGCTCCAGCTCAGCTTCCGTAAGTTTGTGCTTCCGCCAGATTTCATCCACTGTATCCTCGCCTGAATCAAGTCCGGCTTCTTCGAGAATGACGCGGATCTCGCCGGGGGTCGCAGCAGCCATCAGTTTTTTTCTCAATTCGTCGTTCACCATGTTTTTCCCACCTCCTTCTTACCAGCCGTCCTCTTTAGGGAAATATTACCTTTCGCTCCGGCATCTGTCAATGGGAGGGAACAGAATGAAGCCTTCCTTGTTATTTGCCGGATGAACGGATATAATGGGATTGCATCAATCAGTTTTCAGAAAAGGAGGCGGCGTGATGCAACCCCTGGAAATCTTCGGAAAGCGCATCCGCGCACTGCGGCAGGAAAAAAACCTGTCACAGCAGCAGCTTGCCGATTTGATGTTCGTGACGCGCAAAACCGTCGGTAACTGGGAAAACGGAAACCGTATGCCGGATATTACGATGCTTTCCCGCCTGTCCCGCCATCTGGGCGTGCAGACATACCAACTGCTGGACGAGATCAGCGGCCCCGACGAGCCGCCGGTCTTCATCATCGTGGAGGACGAATCTGTTCTCCTGAAAGGTTTTGTCCACATCATGGAAGACACCCTGCCCCGGGCGGAAATCTACGGCTTCGATAACGGCGCGGAAGCCCTGCGCTTTGCCGAGAGCAATCAGATAGCCGCCGCTTTTCTGGATATCGAGTTATTCGGCGAAAGCGGGATCGACCTGGCCGCAAAGCTGATGGAACTGAACCCGCATACCAACATCATTTTCCTCACGGGACATGGCGAATATACTGCCAACGCGCTGGCCCTCCATTGCAGCGGATACATTCTCAAACCGCTGACGCCCCAAAAGGTGCTGCACGAGACCGCGCATCTGCGTTTTCCCGTGCGGGGACTGAATCCATGAAAAAGGAAACGCTGAAGAAAAATGTATGCAATTGGATTAGGAGGATGACGTTATGAAAAAGGTTACCCTGTCGGAGTTCGCGGAACTGGCGAAGAACGACAAGGCATTGGAACAGAAAATCCTTGAAGCCTCCTAAAAAATTCGCGGGAGGGTCGTACAGAGACGGGCTAAAGACGCTGGCCGCTGAACTGGGTTACGATTTGACGCTTGAGGATACGTCCGGCGAATTGGAAATGCTCTCTGAATACGACCTTGAACAGGTCTCAGGCGGTTGGGACATCCCGTTTTGCGAGTTTCTCTTATCCATATTTGGAATGGACAGCGAATGGTATTGCGAAGGATGAATATTCAAGAATGTAAATGGAGGGCGTTGAGATGAAACAGGTTACGCTGGCGGAACTGGCTGAAATGGCGAAGAACGACAAAGCATTGGAACAGAAAATCCTTGAAGGCTCCAAAAAATTCGGGGGGGGTCGTACAGCGACGAGCTGAAAACACTGGCTTCTGAACTGGGTTACGAACTGACGCTGGAAAAGCCGTTGGACGATCTGGAAATGATTTCTGACAGCGATCTTGAACAGGTCTCCGGAGGTAAAGAATGGTACAATGAGTTTTGCATATTTATCAACAACTTATTTGGTTTGGACGGCGAGGAACTATGCGCGGAAGAATAAGGAGAACGGCACAGGCGATAGGCGGGCAGCCTTCGGAATAAAAGGAGAAATATGTATATGGAGGGCGTTGAGATGAAACAGGTTACGTTGGCGGAACTGGCTGAAATGGCGAAGAACGATAAGGCATTGGAACAGAAAATCCTTGAAGGCTCCAAAAAATTCGGGGGGTCGTACAGGGACGCGCTGAAGACTCTGGCATCCGAACTGGGCTTTGATCTGATACTGGAAGAAAAGATGGATGGCCTGGAAGAAGTCTCTGACGACGCACTGGATCAGGTTGCAGGTGGTATCAAATTCTTCGGGGATGCCTTTTGCAGATTTATAATGGAATTATTTGGATATAATGGCAAAGAGAAATGCGATTAGAAAAATCAAAGATGAAAAGCGTTGCGACGATCGCTGAGCTGCGCGGGTATCTTTCCGGGCAGCGGCGTATCCTGGTGTGTTTTTGGAAAAAGGGCTGCCCCGGGTGCATGGCGGCGTCAAAGGTGATCGATCTGCTGCATGGCCCGGACTGCGCCGTTCTGGGCTTTGACTGCACCGGAGGCATGAAAGAGGCGAAGGCCCTGGGCGTGGATAACACGCCTTACTGGGTCCTTTTTGAGCGGGGAGAAAAAAGCGCGGAGATCCGGCCCACGTCGGACGGGGAAGCGCTCCATCGCTTTCTCACCGAAAAGGCGGGGTTTGCCCTGCCCGAACCCATCCTGATGGCCGCGCTGGAGGACGGGCGGGAGTACGCCCGCAACGTACAGGCCGCCATCGCGGAAATCCTGTTCCGCCGCGCGGATAGCGATGAAGACACGCTGATCAGCGCCGCGCGGCTGATGATCCTGAAAGCCTGCGCCGGGGAGGATGATATCCCGGCGTGCGTGGACCGCCAGATCGCCCATTGCGTCCAGCGGCTTACGGAGGGCGCGCCGGAGGGGCTTCGGGAGCAAAGGCGGCTGGCCGCGGACCGCCTGCGGGGCGAGCGGGAAAAGCTGACGGAAGACCTGGAAGCCCTTCGGAGGCGGATGAACGAACCGTAACCGGCGCCGACGCCGACGCCGAAAATCATTACGATTGAAAATGGAGCGAAATGCGGTATGAATGCTCTTGGCGAGTTTGGACAGCGGATACGGGCCCTGCGCACGGAAAAAGGGCTGACCCAGCAGCAGCTTGCGGACAAGGTTTTTATCACCCGCACCACGGTGAGCAACTGGGAAGCAGGCACGCGGATGCCGGATATCGTCATGGTTTCCCGGCTCAGCAAAATACTGGGCGTTAAACCCTATGAGCTGATCGGCGACGCGTCCGACGCGGACACATCGCCCACCCTGATCCTGGTGGAGGACGAGCCCTGCCTGCTGACGGGCTTTATTCACTTACTCAGCAACGAATTGCCAAACGCTACCGCCTTCGGCTTTCAGACAGGGAATGAAGCGCTGGCGTTTGCCGAAACCAATCGAATCGACGTGGCGTTTCTGGATGTGGAATTGTTTGGCGAAAACGGGATCGACCTGGCGGAAAAGCTCTCTGAAATCCATCCGCAAACCAATATCATCTTCCTGACGAGCCATTCGGAGTATTCTTTCGACGCGCTTCGGCTGCATTGCAGCGGGTACATTCTCAAGCCCCTGACGCCGGAAAAAATCCGGCATGAAATGGCGCACCTGCGTTTTCCCATTCGGGGAGGGATCAACGCGTGAACGTGCTGCGCAAATTGAAATCCGCCGGTCCAGACGCCGCCGTATTGGCCGTATTCCTGGTTTGCGTTCTGGTGGTGGCGCTGATTTATTTCAATCCCGGTTTCACCCGCTATTCCAGCGCGGTGTATCCCTTCTTCATTTTGCAGCCGGACGACGTGCAAGAGGAATCCATTCCCAATTACGCGGGCGTTCGCAGAACGTATACCTTCACCATACCGGAAACCAATACCGCCACCACCACCGGCGCGAGGCTGATGGTATACCTGAGGCATACCATCGCGCGGTATGACATTGAGGGCAGCGATCTTCATAACGATTTGGCGGAAGACGAAACGCCCCATATCGGACAGACGCCGGGCAACTACTGGATCAGCATCCCGATGCGTCCCATATACGGGGGAAAAACCGTCCGGATCGTCCTCACCCCCGTTTACGACAGTGTTCGGGATGTGGAACCCACCTTTATGGTCATTACCAAGGATGCGCTTTTGACCATGATGGAGCTGCCCAAAGACAGGCTGATCCTGTCGCTTGGTCTTTTGTCGGCGATTGCCGGACTGTTTCTCATGCTGATGGTTTTTGCCATGCCGCTGCCCATGGCGGAAAAGCGAAGGTTGTTTTATCTGGGCTCCGTCACCGTCACCGCCGGGCTGTGGAAGCTCTGCGGTCTGCCCAGCGTCCCCCTGCTGTTTGAATATTGGTGCGGGCAGAAGGTATTATGGTACATCGGCGCGGTCAGCTATATTTTGATGATGATCCTGTCCCTGCGGCTGCTGACGGTGATGAACGGCAGGCAGGAAAACCCTTTAGGAAAAAGCTGTATTTTCGCTTCCGCCGCTTTGGGCTTTGTGATTCTGCTGCTTCAAATGCTGGGCCTTGTGGAACTGCACCAGACGCTGATCTGGTTTGGACTCGGCATTTCGGCGCTGCACCTGGTATCCCTGTTCGGCCAGAAACCGGGGCGGACGGAACTGCTGTGGCAGCTGCCGTTTTTCCTGACCCTGGGGATCGATCTGCTGATCTATTTCATCACCGGTTCCATGCGCTCGGCGCCCGCGTTTCTTCTCTGGTGCACGCTGAACCTGTTCGTGCGCGGCTTCAGCTTCATCCGGGAAGCGATCCTGCGGGAGCGGCTTCTTCGCATCAAGGAAGAAGAACTGCGCGACGCCAGGATAAAAACCATGATGAACCAGATTCGCCCGCATTTCATCTTCAACACGCTGTCCTCCATTTATGTGCTGTGCATGGATAATCCCGGCCAGGCCATGCAGGTGATTCAGGATTTCACCGAATATCTGCGCGCCAATTTTACCGCTCTGACCGCCACGGAGCCTATCACATTCAGCGATGAGCTGCGGCACACCAAAGCCTATGTGGCCGTGGAATCCCTTCGATACACGGATAAACTCCGCGTGGATTATGATACAAAACATACGGCTTTCCGGCTGCCTCCCCTGACGCTTCAGCCGCTGGTGGAAAATGCCATCAAGCATTGTTTGGGAAAGGGAATTGGGCCCGAGCATATCACCGTCCGCACCTGGGCGGAAAAAACCGGGGCCTTCATCTCTGTGGAAGACGACGGCCCCGGCTTTGATCCAAACGGGAAAGACGACGAACAGCATGTGGGCATCAAAAACGTTCGGCAGAGGCTGCAGCTCATGTGCGGCGGCACGCTGGAAATACAGAGCGGCTCCCCCCGCGGTACGGTCATTACCATATTCATCCCAACCCAGGGCGGCAGCGGCCGGCAGTGATTCTTAATAACCGAATAGAAGCAGGACATTGCAGGGGGAAACCCCTCGTTGGTGTACAAACAGCCGTTTGCCCCCCCCCCCCCCGCCCCCCAACACAAAATTGTTTTTGTTTTGCAAAAAAACACCCAAACAGGG
>JAUNMW010000093.1 GCA_030537395.1 Clostridia bacterium
TGGGGAAGCCGAAATCCTGGCCGTACATGGCGCTCATTTCCTTGTAACGGCGCACCTGCTCTTCTTCCGTCAGCACCACGGGCAGGGTATGATCGGACAGCGCTTCGATCTTGACGGTCAATTCCTGATCGCCCAAAGCGTCCCTAAACAGCTTTTCCATCTGCGCCTGATCAATGTCCTTGCCTTCTTCGCTTTCCTCGGTGAGGCCGGATACGTCGGCGTCCACCCGCACGAACTGCAAGCCGTCATTGCCGCCGCCAAATTCCATGAAGCTCATGAAGTTCATATCGATCAGGGTGTCCATCACGGCCACGTCGATGCCCTTTTCGGTGTACAGGGCCACGGCCGCCGCCTGACGGTTGGCTTCGGTGGTGTAATATACCTTCTTTTCGGCCTTGCCCTCGTTGCGGCTCTTGTATTCATCCAGGGTCAGGTAGTCCCCCGCGGTGGTTTTCAGCAGCAAGCTGCCCTTCACCATGTCATAGAACTTCTGATCCCGCACGCAGCCGTATTTCACGAAGGGATGAATATCGTCCCAATAGGTTTCGTAATGCTTGCGCTCGGTGTTGAACAGGCCGTTCAGCTTGTCCGCCACCTTTTTGGTGATGTGCGCGGACAGCTTCTTCACATACCCGTCGTTCTGCAGGAAGGAGCGGGAAACGTTCAGGGGAAGGTCCGGGCAGTCGATAACGCCCTTCAAAAGCATCAGGAATTCGGGGATGACTTCCTTGATGTTGTCCGCCACGAACACCTGCCGGTTGAACAGCTTGATTTCGCCCTCCTGGCCGCCGAAATCCCGCTTGATCCGGGGGAAGTACAGGATGCCCTTCAGGTTGAAGGGATAATCCACGTTCAGATGCACCCAGAACAGGGGATCCTCAAAGGTGTGGAACAGCTTGCGGTAAGTTTCTTTATATTCTTCCTCGGTACATTCCTTGGGATTTTTCAGCCACAGGGGATGAATGTCGTTGATGGGCTTTTCTTCCTTGGCCTTTTCTTCCTCTTCCGTCCCCTTGGGCTCGTCCGCGTCCTTTTTGGTTTCGTCCTTGTGCAGATCCTCCAGATAAATGGGCACGCTCATGTAGCCGCAGTAGCGATCCAGCACCTCTCTCACCCGGTAGCCGTCCAGGAATTCCTTTTCATCCTCCATGATGTGCAGGATGATGGTGGTGCCGCGCTGGGTGCGCCCGCCGTCCCGCATGGAGAAGGCCATGCCATCCTCGCTTTCCCACAGCACGGGCTGGGCCCCCTCCTGCCAGCTCAGGGTATCAATGGTCACTTTATCGGCGGCCATGAAGGCGGAATAGAAGCCCAGTCCGAAATGGCCGATGATGCCGCCCTTATCGTCGCCGGTATAGTTCTTCAAAAATTCCTCGGCGCTGGAAAAAGCCACCTGGTTGATGTACTTTTCCACTTCCTCAGCGGTCATGCCGATGCCGTTGTCGGTGAAGCGCAGCTCGCCCGCGTCCTTGTCCACCGTCACGGTCACCCGCAGGTCCTCATCCGTATCGCCTTTCAGCATCCTGTACTTGGTGATGGCGTCGCAGCCGTTGCTCACCATTTCACGGATAAAAATGTCCTTATCGGAATACAGCCAGCGCTTGATCACCGGCATGATGTTTTGCGCATGAATTGAAATATTGCCCTTATTTTCCATAAATATCGTTGCCTCCGTTCAGGTTTTCCGGCGCGGTTTTCCGCGCTTGATCCTATTATATCACGGGCTTTTCCAAAATGCAACAAAAATTTAGCACTCATTGAAATCGAGTGCTAACAAACTTGTGCTGATGCTATAAGAAATCATCGGCAAAGGGGGGCGAAAAAGAGTACAGAGTGCAGAGTACAGATTAGATGGTCTTTCAATCAGAACTCAATCTTGCACCCATTTGGCAAATATCATCGACTATTCAATCTGCACTCTGTACTCTGAACTCTGTGCTCTCATAGGAATCTCCGACTATCAGGGGCAAACATTCTTTCAATCCGAAACCTTTATACTTGTGCCCTCACAATTGAAGGTCCAGCTTTTCAAAGCGTCGGACGGACAAACGAACGGACAGGAGGGTCAGTCCGGTGAACCAAACAAGGCCCAAGGCCAGGAAACCCAGCTTGGCCGTCAGGTGGTCCGGGTCGGGGGTATCCAATTGATCCCGGACAAAGGGCACGGTATAGGTCGCCGCCACAGCCAGAATGACATACAGGAATACCGCAATGGAGGCTTTCACAAACGGAACGCCCACTTTGGAAATATTCCGGTAATAGGCCGGGAAAAAGATGATGTTGAACAGCCCGAACAGGATCAGGCCCTCCCCCAGCAGAGCGATATTGGCGTCCATGCCCGCGGCGTTAGGGCCCGGAGCGATGAAGCGTTTGATCAGTACGATTGCGGCCATCACCAGCCATTGCAGCCCTTCCAGGCAGCAGACGAACAGCACGCGCCCCTTTACCACCGCCGCACGGGACACGGGCAGCGTCATGGTATAGGCCGCGTCATGGTTTTCCCGGCCGCCTATGCAAATAAAGAAGATACCCAGGGTCATATAGAAAAAGCTGACGGCGTAAGGATAATTGGGCACCAGCGCCAAAGCGCACGTACTCAGCATGATCCAGGCGGCGGGATGCATGCACAGGCGGAATTCTTTTTTCAGCAAATTTTTCATTGCGCATCCTCCTTTTCCAGATGCACCATGATTTCATCCAGCGTGGGCTGGCGCACGGGCCATCCCGCTTCCGCGGCTTTCTCCTTTTCTATCAGCGCGGTGCTGCCGCCCCGGACGCGGCATACGCCCAAAGCCAGGGACTGCACCTCCGGAGGAATTTCCCCCGTGCATTCTATCAGCCGATAAGCATCCGCGAAGCTGCTCAAGGGCATGTCCGCCGTCAGATTGCCTTTTTGCAGAAACAAAATCCTGTCGGCGCACTTATCCAGGTCCGCGGTGATATGGGTAGAAAACAGGATCGTTTTTCCTTCATCCCGCAGGGACAGGAATATTTCGATCAGTTCTTCCCGGGAGATGGGGTCCAGCCCGCTGGTGGGCTCGTCCAGCAGCATCAGATCGGCCCCGTGGGATAAGGCCAGCGCCAGCGCATACTTGATTTTCATGCCGTTGGAAAGGGCCGCCGGCGTTTTTTCCTCATCCAGCTCAAAGGCGCGCATCCACTTCTGATAAGCATTCTCATCCCAGGCCGGGTAAAAGGAACGGGTCACGGCGGTGATGGTTTTCAGCTTCTTACTCGTGTAATAGGTCATTCCGGCGGAAACAAAGCCGATTTTCTGTTTGATTTCCGCCGCGCGGTCCGCCATTTGCATGCCCCAGAAAGCCACCTCTCCCCCGTCCGGCCGGACAAAGGATAAAATGCTGTTCAGCGTGGTGGTTTTCCCCGCCCCGTTGCGCCCGATAAAGCCGGTGATCGCGCCGGGCTCCAGAGAAAAGGAAACGTCCCGCAGGCTGAACGCGGGATAATGCTTGCACAGCCCGCGCACATTCAAGGGTGATTCATTCTTTGTCACGAGCAAACACCTCCGCAGCTTTCAGAAAAAAATGGGCGTTCACCAGCGCCAGGCCCCGGTCCTCGTCCCCCAGCACCATCCATTGATCGCCGGGCTTCATATCAAACACCCGGCGAGCCTGCACCGGGATCACGATCTGGCCCTTTTCGCCCACCGTGACCACACCGAAAATATGCTTTCCCTTCTGCCGTTTTTCCCCTTCCGGCATGCGTTCAAACGGCGCGTGAACCAGTTCGTCCAGGGAAGCGTCCAGCACCTGACTCAGCTTTTCCGCCATTTCCAGATCCGGCGCGCTTTCCCCGCTTTCCCATTTGGCCACCGTTTGGCGGGATACGCCCAATTGTTCGGCCAGCGTTTCCTGGGTCATATTCCTGCTTTTCCGCAAATACTGAATATTCCCACCAATCATACTTTTCTCACCCCATCAATATTCTACCACCGTATTCTTCGCCGATCCATCCATGAAAACATACATTTAAAGCCATTCGGGTTAAAAATGATTGACATCCCAAATAACAGCGTTCATCGCCCGCCGTTTTGAATGCTTGCTGTCTTTAAACTTATATTTATTCATTATTCTATATATAATTCAGGCGTTTTGACGAAAACATGACACATTTTTGCCACGATTCTTCTGTACGATAATTTTGCTTTAAGGAGGCTGCGAATTCGCATCTTTAGCTGCCCCCTCGGCTCGAGATCATCGGATTCGGTTTTTATTTTTCCTCTTTGGAGCAGCCCGCCGCTCCCCTCGCGGCGGGTCTTTTTATGTCAATTCATAAAAATGTTCAGATACTGTTCGGCGATCCGGAGCCAGGTATACGCTTCCTGGATGCGGCTTCGGGCGGCGGCGGCATAGCGTTCCCTCTCCTCCGCCGGCATTTGATCCATTTTATCTGCAAGCGCGGCTAAGCTGCCTTCCTCCTTCGTCCAATACAGCGCTGCGTCCCCGGCCACTTCCCGATTGAATTTCACATCCAGCAGCAAATTCAGCCCGGTGGACTGCAGTCCCTCCAGCAGACTGGGGTTCGTGCCGCCCACTTCATGGCCGTGAACCGACGCGAACGCGTTCTCCCGGATTTTCTTCAGCAGCTGCTGATCATATACCGCCCCTGCCAGCTTGATCCGGGGGTCCTTTTGAAAGGGCACCCTCTCCTCCAGCTTCCGCAGCTGCTGCTCGGTCCTATTGGTGATCAGCACCAGCGGCTTTTTTGTGCGGCTGCGCATCCATTCCCGGATCATGATTTCATAATTGTTTTCCGGCACGAAACGGCCCACCGCCAGGCAGTAGCCGCCCGGGGTCAGGCCCCTTTCCCGCAGCCAGTTCACAAATTGCGGCGCGTCGTCCGCCAAATCCGAGGGCCGTTCGTCCGCGCCGTAGGCGATATACACGGTCCGGGGCCTGAAGGAGCCGTATTCCGTACGGATGTAGCGCTCGATTTCCATGCTGTCGCACACCAGCAGATCCGCCCGCTTCACCGTCAGCCGCTCCGAAAGTTTCCAATAGCGCTTGACGATCCAGGGCCATTTTCCGCGCAGCCATTCATGCCCGTCCGGATTGACCAGCAGCCTGCCGCCCAGTTTTTGGACCTGCCTTTGAATACCGCCGATCCATGGCCCGATCCGGCAGGCCAGCACATAGAAAACAGGGGCGGCGATGTTTTGCTCCCGGCAGTATTTCAGGCAGGAAGCGATGGCCGCCAAATCGTACCAAATGGCCGCCGCGGGCCCGATGGGCGGCACGGTGATTTTAAAACAGCGCGCCCCGCAGTATTCAAACTCCGCATCGCTGATGTGCCGGACATCCTGCAATTTGGTTTCATCCATGCTTCCGCTTCCGTTGGCCTTGCAGGCGATATGCAGCTTGATATTTCCATACGCCTGCATTTGCTCCGCCAGCTTATCCACAAAGGTTTCAAATCCGCCGTACTGCCCCAGGGATTTTGCGCCGCAGATGAATACATGCTTTACGCTTTGAGCCAGCATGGGCTTCCCCCTCCGTCCCTCTGCTTCCAGATTCTTTTTATGAAAAACCGGGACAAGCGCTGTGGCCTGTTCCGGCGTGTCGAACGCGCTTATCCCGCCTGATTGATTTCATCGATCAGATCCAGCACGCACTCCAGCTCCCAAGGCTGCACTTTATCGCAGTTCTTCCCGGTCAGCACGCAGTCCGTAAAATAACGGATTTCGTTGAAATAGCCGTTGGTGGCGGGCAGATTGATGCCGTTCACGTTGGCGTTTTCCTCCGGTGACAGCGTTTGCACCTCGCCGCTGGGCAGGTAGGTGGTCAGCTTACCGCCCTTATATTCCATCAGCGCCCGCTCAAACTGGAAACGGAAAGCCGCCTGGAAGGGATAATCGCACTCAAACCACGCGGCCTCCGTACCGATAAAGAAACCCGGATATTCATAAACCACATGGAAATAATCCTGCACGTCCGTTTTCGCCCGATGGCACACCACCTTTTCAGGCTTCCCAAAGGTGTAAATCAGGAAATCCAGATCGTGGATATGCAGATCGAAGGGCACCAGGCCGCTGCGCTGGGGGTCCCGCATCCAGTTATCCCAGCTCCATTTGGGCGTGTTGCCCAGGCGCGTCATATTGCCGCTGAGCAGCTTGCCGTAGCGTCCCGACTGCACCGCTTCCCGCAGCACCTCATATTCCCGCCAGAAGCGCAGCACCTGAGCCACCATGAACCGGCGGTCGTTCTTTTCCGCCGCGGCGTAGATCCTTGCCACATCCTCCCGCTTCAAAGATACCGGCTTTTCCGACAGCACATGAATGCCCCGGTTCAGGGCCTTCACGGCAAAATCCGCGTGCAGATACGTAGGCAGGCAAATATCCAGGATATCGATCGCTTCCTTTTCCAGCATTTCATCAAAATCCAAATACGCCCGTCCCCCGGTGGCCTGGGCCGCCTCTTCCGCTTTTTCCGGGCGGATATCGCATACGGCCGCCACCTGAGCCTCCGGGATCTGGCCCCAGGCCGTCCGGTGGGACCGACTGATGCCGCCCATGCCAACCATGCCAATTTTCAGCATAACGGTTTTCCTCCCTTTACAGCCGCGCGATCAGCGCCTGCAAATACTGCTGCGTTTCCAGAATATCCTTGATCTGCTGTTCGCCCGTGATTTCCCGCTCGATGGTCAGGCTGCCGTCGTAGCCCACTTCCTTGAGCCGCTTTAAGAACGCCGGGAAATTCACCTTGCCGTCCCCCACCTTCACTTCCTTGCCCAGCTCCAGTCCGTCGGTGGGATAGAAGCCGTCCTTGGCGTGAACGCCGCGCACCAGGCCGCCAAACACATCCAGCGCGTCGATGGGGTTCCCCTTGCCGTACAGGATCAGATTGGCAGGGTCCAGATTGATGAACAGATTGCCGGTATTCACCGCTGTAAACAGCCGCAGCAGCACCACCGGGGTTTCCTGGCCCGTTTCAAACAGCAGGTTCTGTCCGCTGCGTTTGAGTGCCATCGCCACAGTTTTCACCGCCGCCACCACGCCGGGCCAGGCGGGGTCCGTCATATTCTCGGGAATAAAGCCCATATGGGTGACCACGTCGGCAATACCCAAATCCCTGGCATAGGCCGCGCCGTCCAGCAGGTTTTGAATGCGTCGGTCCCTGAAGGCCACGGGCACGATGCCCAGCGTTTCCGGTCCTTCCGTAAAGTTCCAGAATTTCGGGCCATCCCAGCCGCACCAGAAGGCGGTGATCTCCACGCCAAAATCCCGAACGCAGGCTTTCACTTCCTCCGCGTTTTCCTTCGTCCAGTACTGAGGATCCCAGCTGACCAGCTGGCAATGGCGAAACCCCTGGTTTGCCGCGTCCTGAAAGCTTTTGCGCAGCGCTTCCCCGCCGCAGTGGCGAATGATGATTCCAACGTTCATTTCGTTCCCTCCCATACATCATTTCTGTATTTGAATTTCATTTTGGATTACCAGCGGGTCAGGTTCCTTTGGAATTTGGCCTCATAGGCGGCCTTCAGTTCTTCCTCCGTAATGCCGTAGCACAGCAGCACGTCGTTATAAAACATCAGCACATCCGCCATTTCCTCCACAAAGCGTGCCCGAACCTTTGGGTCCCGGCAGGCGGCTTCATCCCCGCTTTTTTTGATCACGTCGATCACCTCGCCGATTTCGCAGATCATCCAAAGCAGATGATTCCGTCCGGCGGCGGGCGAATAGTGCTCCCATTGTTCGCTGTATTTTTCCAGCATGGCTTTTTGCATGTCCATCATTTCAGCGATGGTAAACATGGTGCTCTCCTCCGTTTCGGGCAAAGGCTCAATCGTTCTTGGGGGGGATATGCGCCATGACCATTTGAATGATCTGGCGGTTGGAAAGGCCCTGCTTTCGCAATTCGTCCATTTTTTCCTCAAACCGGTTCAGCATCGCCCGATTTTCCTCCCGGTACTTTGCGTCCGGCGTTTCCGCGCCTACGCCGTAAGCATTCAGCCCCACCGCCCGGCAGTCGTTCAGGGCCATATCCATGTGATAATCGCTGCTCACCACCGCCGCCCGCTTGCCGGGGCCCAGGAGATCGTAGGCGTTCTGCATGTTTTCCAGCGTGATGCGGGATTGATCCTCCAATTGAATGATGCTTTCCGGCACGCCCCGGGCGATGAGCATTTCCTTCATCACTTCCGCTTCCGTGCGGTGCCGATCCCGGGTCAGCCCCCCGCAGGGCATGATCAGGGGAGCCTTCGTTTCCTTCCACAACTCCACGGCTTTGTCAATACGCCGTTTCAAATCCTCCGAGGGCGTGTCGTCCGGCAGCAGCCGGTGACCCAGCACAAGAATCACATCCGTTTTTTCCATGGGCGTATTCTCCTTTTTCGCGGCTGCGGGCGTTCCATTGCCTGTGCCGCGCAGTTTTCGACCGTTTAGCTTATTATACCGCAAACGAGCCCGGTTGTCCACGAAAAACAGAGAAATCCAAAACGCTTCTGTTGCGAAAGCATCGATTTTACAGTATAATGAATGCATGCGATTCCGGTTCATTCCTATACTTGCCCCGCGGCCCCTCCTTGGAGGAAAGCGGAGAAAAAAGGCGGGATTTTTCATGCTGAATTTAGCAAACGCCCATTACCGTTACGGCAGCTATACCCGGGGAGATTTTCTCGGCGACATCCTGTACGGCGTCATTTCCTTCGCGGGTTTGGAAGCGCTGGTTTCCCCCCAATTCGCCCTGGTGCGGGATTTCTGGGCGGAGCGTCACCGGCCGTATCTGGCCCCCGATTTCATAGCGGCCTACGAAAACGCGTTGACCGATACGGTAAAGGCCGCCGCCTCCGACAGCGCCTTCTTTGAGGACGTTGCGGGGGACGTGCTGGCCCTGCGCCGCAAAGTTTTCGGCGCCGATGCGGACGCCATGTTCATCCGGGACGCCGAAACGCCCTGGGAGCTGCTGAACCAAACGGATATCGACCAATCGAACCGCCTGGCCGGGCTGATGGAGCAGGGCGGCAGCGCGCTGTTTTTCTTGCAGGACGCGCGATACGCGGGCCTGATGCGTGCCGATCTGCAGCTTGCCCGGAAGAGGGGCCTGCGGCTTTATGCCGCCCATTCCTGCACAGAAAAGGGGCCGTTTCCCTCGGAAGCGCTGCTGCGGCAGCTGTTTCCCGATCCTGAGCCGGCCCTGCTTCCCTGCGAAGGGCCCCTGAACACAGCGGAGGGCGATGAAGCCCTTGCCCGGGATATCAAGGAAGGCCGCGCGTTCATTCTGTACTACGGCGAACGGGGGCTGACAGATTGCCGGAACCTGGCCGTGCCCGCGTTGATTCGCTGCGTGCCGGAAAGCCTGACCGGCAAAGCCATTGCGGGGCAGTTTATCAAGCGGGGCCGGTGCGATCTATATGTGCCCAAGGATTTCGATATTCTGCCCCTGGTGCCCATGCGAAAACGCACCCTGGCCTCCTTCCGGCAGTATGCCGGGCTGTGCGAAAAATACGGAGACGCCTGCTATCACATGTCCTGCGAGGAGCTGTACCGCCAATGGCCCCAAGCTTTCTTCTCCGTGTATGATGAAGAAAGCCTGGTTTTGCCCGACGGCGTTTCCTGGCCCCCGGCCATAGACGGCGGCGGCTGGTATGCCGATTTCTGCGCCCGGCGGGACGCAGCCCTGGGAAACGTGCTGAAGGGCATCCCGGGCGTTAAGCCCCTGGGCGGCTGGTTTTCTCTGGATACCCATGAAGAAAAGCCCGTACCCTGGGCGGCGCAGGGAGAGGCGCAGGGGATCCTGGTGCACGGGGCCCTGATTGAAAAATCGGTGGACGCCCAGATCATCATTTCAGCCGACGAGGCCTTGTCTCCCCGCCGCCTGGCCATGGAGCAGGGCGATAGCGGAACCCGCCTTATTCTGAACTATCTGTTCTTTTTAACGCCCCGGCTGGCGGCCCTGTACAACCGTCTGCGGGAAACCCGCCCCCAAGAGCAGACCGCCCTTCGGGGAGGCCATCTGGATTATCTGCTTTCCCATCAGGACGGGCAGCGGACGGAAACCTTTCCCCTGTACCGCAAAGCCTGCATGGCCATGAAGGAGGACGGTTCCTTTGCCTTCTTCCATTTCCGGCTGGGCGGCGGCACGTGCACAGTGAATGGTCAGCCCCTGCGCTGGGAGGCGGATCAGGTGGACCCGGAGAAGCCCGGAAGCATCGCGGTTTACACGCCCTATTTCAGCATCGCGGACGAAGGGGCCTCCAAGTTCATCTACACCAAAGCGGTCGGCGCAGATCGGGTCAATCTGGTGATTATTCAGGATCAAATCGTCTGCGCCCGGGAAGGGGACGTGCTGCTGCCCTGCATGGGCGTTGTGCTTTCCATAGAGAAAGAAGCGGGCGATGCTTTCCTGCGCCGCTGCGGCTTTGCGCCCGGCCCGGACGGGTATTATCAATGGAAGGCCGCGCCTTCGCTGCACGTTTTCCTGGACCCGCCGGAGGGCATGCCGCGGGATGAATGGCGTCGCGTCCGCTGGGCCTACGGCGGGGGCCTGACCCTGATTCACAACGGCGTAAACTGCTTTGCCGACCCGGACGCCGCCGCAGCTCATTTGTCCCGGGAGGGCTGGGCCTCTCCCCTTTCCTGCCAGACGCAGGAAAGCGATATCGCCTCCATGGTGCGCCATCCCCGTACCGCCATCGGCCTGACGCGGCAGGGCAAGCTGTTCGCCCTGGTCTATTCCGGGCGTTCCGCCCTTTCCGCCGGGGCGGACTACCGGGAAATGTGCGCGCTGGCGCAAAAGCTGGTACCGGACGTGCAGGAGCTGATGAATGTGGATGGCGGCGGCTCCGCCGTATTGGGCCTCGCCATTGGCCGCCGCTTCATCGAATACAGCTGGCCCTCCACCACCCCGGGCACCGTGGCCGGTATGGTGCGGCCCATTCATTCGCTGTTCCAAATCCGTTTATAAAGCGTGATTTGATACTGTTAAGATTGTAAAAGAGAAATATGAACGATCAAGAAAGGAAGGTATACTGCCATGATCCTATTTCCTCAGCCCCAAAGCCTGACCCTGAACGAGGGCACATATAATTTGCCCATGAAAGCCGAATACGGTGATTTAGCCGGATTTTACCAAAAAGTAAAATCCGGCGTGTCGGGTATTCGGACGGCCTCCGCGCCGCTGCTGGCCAAGGAGGAATACCGTGTCACCGTGGATGAAAACGGCGTTTTACTGGAAGCCTCCTGTGACGAAGGCCTGTTCCGCGCCGTCACTTCCCTGCACCAGATCCTGCGGCGCACAGAAGGAAAGCTGCCCTGTCTGCATATAGAGGATCATCCCGCGCTGCCCCGGCGCGGCTACATGCTGGATATCAGCCGCGGCAAAAAGCCCCGGGTGGACACGCTGAAAACCATGATCGATTTCCTGACCGCCTTGAAATACAATGAATTCCAGCTGTACATGGAAGGGGACTGCTTCAAATACGCCGCCTTCCCGGAGGAAAATGCGGATTACGACTGCCTGACGGCGGACGATATCCGGGAGCTGGACCGGTACTGCCGGGAACGCTTCATTGATCTGGTACCCAACCAGAATTCCTTCGGGCACATGTATACCTGGCTGAAAAAGCCTGCCTACCATCATTTGGGCCTGTTTGAAGGGGACGAAACGCCCTCCACCCTGAACCCCCTACTGCCGGAAAGCTTTGAATTCGTGAAAAAGCTGTACGCCTCCCTACTGCCCTGCTTCTCCAGCGAATACGTGAATATCGGTCTGGACGAGGCTTACGGCCTGGGGAAATTCCAAATTGAGGAATACTGCCGGGAGAAGGGCAAGGACGTGGTGTTTATGGAATGGCTGAACAAGCTGAACAACCACATTCAGAAAACCTACGGCAAAAAGGTAATGTTCTGGGCGGACATGATTTACAACTATCCCCAGAGCTACCATATGGTGCCCAAGGACGCCGTGGCCCTGGAATGGGGTTATGAACTGATTCAATCCCAGCGGATGACCGCCCACTGCATCGCCTACCGGGACGCGGGCGTGCGCTATTACGTGTGCCCCTCCGTGAACACCCACGGGGCTCTGTCTGGCCGCATGGACGTGACCACCTTCAACATCCGCACCTGCGCGGAGCTGGCCGTGGAATATGGCGCGGAAGGCCTGCTGCTCACCGATTGGGGAGACGGCGGCCACGCCCAGCCCTGGGTGTGGAGCATGAACCCTATCGCCCTGGCCGGGCAGTATGGCTGGAACACCGGCGCGCCCCAGGACGGGGAATCCTTCAAAGCGGATTTCATCCGAAATGCGGAAATCTTTGTAAATGAGTATTTCTTCGGCGGCGTGAAGCTTTCCCGGCTGCTGTACCGCATGGCCAACTATTACCTGCTGGAGCCCGAGCGCGTGCACGTATGCACCATGTGCGCCAAGGAACTGACCCTGCCCATCAACCAGACCCGGTACGCGCACCTGTTTGATATCAAGGACAGCGGCGACGATTTCTATTTTGACAACGTGACCGCCTATGTGCGCAAGGTGATGGCCGATATTGAAAAACTGGATTTTGATGAAACCTATAAGCGGGAAATCCGCCTCACCGCGCAATTGATCGAACTGGGCAGCGAAATCTGCAAGGTCAAGCTTCACCCCCAGGCCTCCGCCGCTCAGGCCCAGGCCCTGGCCGACCAGATCGACCGCATCCTGCCCGAATTTACGCAGCTTTGGCTCGCCCGCAATTACGAGCGGGGCGTAGAACGCTTCGCCGGATACTTAGCCGATCGTCGGGATGAACTGCGGGCGCTGTAAGCGATCCTGTCAAACTCCTTTTTCCATAAAAATTGGGATTTGGCGGGGAGGGGGGGTACGCTGGGGCTATGCGCCCCAGACCCGCACCAGGG
>JAUNMW010000094.1 GCA_030537395.1 Clostridia bacterium
ACAGATTTCGCATTTAACGTTTGCTTATGAAGGGAGCCCGGACCTGATTTTTGACGACGCTTCCTTCCAAATTGATTCCGATTGGAAGTTGGGCTTTATTGGGCGAAATGGGCGGGGAAAAACCACGCTGCTGCGGATTCTGACCGGGGAATTGCCCGATCACGGGGCGGTGAGCGCTCCCATGCAATTCGATTATTTTCCCTTCCGGGTGCCGGATGATGGGAAAACGCCCCTGGAAATTGCCGCGGATATGGACCTGGAGGGCCAGATTTGGCGGTTTTTAAAGGAAATTGCCTGCCTGGAAGTGGAGGATGATATTCTCAGCCGTCCCTTTGCCACCCTGTCCGGCGGAGAGCAGGCAAAGGTGCTGCTGGCAGCGCTGTTTTCCCGGGAAAACCATTTTCTTCTGATCGACGAGCCTACCAATCATTTGGATATGCAGGGCCGGCAGGTGGTGAGCCGCTACCTGAACGGAAAGAAGGGCTTCATCCTGGTATCCCATGACCGGGCTGCGTGGATCATGTGCTCAGCATCAACCGGGCCAATATCGAGGTGCAGAAGGGCAATTTCAGCACCTGGGAGGAAAACAAGCGGCGGCAGGACGAATTTGAAATCAATCAAAACGAAAAGCTGAAAAAAGAAATATCCTCTTTGCAGGCATCCGCCCGTCAGGCCAACGCATGGGCGGACAAGGTGGAAGGGAAAAAGTTCGGTTTGACACCGGATTCTCATGAACGAATGAAAAACGCCCGATCCTATATGGGCGAAAAATCCCGCCGGATGCAGCAGCGCAGAAAGAACCTGGAAAACAGAATGGAAAAGGAAATCGAAGAAAAGGAAAGCCTGATGAAGAATTTGGAGCTGTCCGACGATTTGAAAATTTTCCCGCTGATTCACCCCGCCGGGCGGCTGATTCAGTACCGGGACGTATCCCTTTCTTACGGCGACAGAACGGTGATATCGCATCTGAATTTCACTTTGGAAAACGGGCATATCCTGGCGCTGACTGGAAAAAACGGCTGCGGGAAATCCAGCGTTCTGAAAGCGATCACAGGCGAAATTTCCCCTTCCGCAGGGGAAATCCGATTAGCCAGCGGCCTGATCTTATCCGTTGTGCCCCAGCAGGCCCATTTGACCGGCGGCCTACGGGATTACATCCAGGAATATGGGATCGATGAAACGCTGTTTAAAACCATCCTGCGAAAGCTGAATTTTTCCCGGGAGCAGTTTGAAAAGCCCATGGAAGCGTACAGCGCCGGACAGATGAAAAAGGTATTGATCGCCCGGAGCCTGTGCCAGAAGGCGCATGTGTACCTGTGGGACGAGCCGTTGAATTATATCGACGTGCTGTCCCGCATGCAGCTGGAACGGCTGATTGCGGCTTTCAGGCCCACCCTGATCCTGGTGGAGCATGATCAGGCGTTTCTGGATCATCTGCAAGCGGATATGCTGAACCTGACGGAAAAATGAAAGCAGCACGGATGCCATATTCTTTTCGTGCAATTTCCTGAAAACTATGATAGAATAGGAAAGCAATTGGTTTTGCAAAAATCCGCTGCAGGGGAGACGGGCATGGAGCCGAAAAAGAAAGCAGGGTACGGGTTCGATTGGTACTTTCCGCCGCTGGGGCAGCGTATCGTGAAAACCACCGTTGCGGTGCTGATTTGCCTGGTGATTTACGCGCTGCGGGGCTACCGCGGCATCGAAATGCCCACGGAAGCGGCCATTACCGCCATCATTTGCATGCAGCCCTACGCATCCGATACGGCGATTTTTGCCCGGGACCGTTTTACGGGCACGCTGATCGGCGCGTTTTGGGGGCTGCTTTTCCTGCTGTTGTTGCTGCTGTTTCCCGGCCTGGGAAAAGCGGCGATCCTGTATCCGCTGATGGCGCTGGGGGTGCTGGTGTCCCTGTACAGCGCGGTGGTGATGCGCCGGATGGACGCTTCCAGCCTGGCGGCCATCGTGTTCATCTGCGTGGTGATCGCTTATCCGGAAATTGAGGAGCCGCTGCAGCAGGCTTTTCACCGCATCATCGATGTGATGGTGGGCACCACGGTGGCGATCTGCGTGAACATATTCCGGTTCCCGCGGGAAAAAAGACGGGATCAGGTGTTTTTCATGCGCACTCGGGACCTGGTGCCGGATCAGCTGGCCCAGATTTCTTCCAACGTGCTTTTCCGGCTGAATTATCTGGTGAACGACGGCGCGCGGGTGTGCCTCATGTCGGAGCACGCGCCGGCCTTTTTCCTGTCTCAAATGAGCGCCGTCCGGCTGAACACCCCATTGATCGTGATGGACGGCGCGGCCATTTACGATGCGCAGGAAAACACGTATCTGTGGACGGAAAACCTGAAGGAGGATTCCTCCCGGTGGCTGATGGAACGGCTGGAAAAAATGAACGTCAGCTTCTTCATCTATACGGTGCGCAATCACCGCACCTGCATTTTCCATCAGGGAAACGTGACCCGGGGCGAAAAAATCGTCTATGAGCGGATGAGACGGTCGCCTTACCGCCATTACCTGGACGGCGACAGCTTCGATCTCAGGGAAATCGTGTATGTGAAGGTGATCGCGCCGCATATGGACGCGGAGGCCGTTATAAGGGCTCTGGAAAAGGAACTGCCGCAGCAAAATCTGCGATGGGCCGTGCGCAGGCAGCCCGGCTTATCCAGCAGCGTCGGCCTGTATTTTTACGCGGAAGGGGCCCATATGGAGCACGCGGAAAAGGAACTGATGGCGATGCTTCAAAAGGATCAGCCTACGCTGGAGCCGATAGAGGTATTTTCCAATACGGGCTATCGGACGGAGCATGACGCGGTGCATCTGATGCACGTGCTGAGCAAGAAATATGAACCACTGAAATGGACGGTTCTTTGGGAAAACAGGAAACAGCAAAGGAAACGGAGAGGAGAGAAAGAATAATGAAAAAAATGCTGAGCGTTATGCTGGCGATGGTGCTTCTGCTTTTGGCGGCCTGTCCGCTGGAAGCCTTGGGGGAGGCGCAGGCGGATCATCCTTTGGTGTGCATTTCGGTTCAGGGCCTGGGCGATTTATACGCGGAGCTGTATCCTGAATATGCGCCTGTCACGGTGGAGAATTTCTTAAAGCTGATCGATGAGCATTTCTATGACGGGCTCACCTTTCACCGCATTATATCCGGCTTCATGATCCAGGGCGGGGATCCCTTGGGCAACGGTACCGGCGGCAGTGAGAACAAGATCAAAGGGGAATTCAGCGCGAATGGCGTGGAAAACCCGCTGCTGCACGAGCGGGGCGTGCTGTCTATGGCCCGGTCCATGGCGAATGACAGCGCCAGCTCCCAGTTTTTCATCATGCACGATGCCGCGCCGCATCTGGACGGCAGCTACGCCGCTTTCGGCCGGGTGCTTTCCGGCCTGTGGATCGTGGACCGGATTTGCCAGGAAACGCCGGTGCAGGATCGAAACGGCACGGTGCTGAAGGAAAACCAGCCGGTGATGACGACCATCCGGCGCGCTTCCGCGGAGGAAGCTCAGGCTGCCTGCGATCAGGAAAAAAAGAACGGCGCGGGCGGCAGCGCGTTCAACGATCCCGTAACGCCCATTTCTTTCCCTGTTCCGGCGGGATGGAACAAAGTGCAGGATTTGGCGGATGGGGCCATATTCCAATTGGATGAGGGAGGGGAGGAAGCTCCAACCCTGCTTTTCCACCGGTATAACTATTGGGACGGCCTTACCGCTGACCGCAAAGCGCAGTTGGCGCAGGCCGGTTACAGTAAGCAGGCCATGAACACGGAAGTGTTCAGCCGAAGCAGCCTGATTGCGGGAACCGGCAGAGATGAAAGCCTGTTTGCGGATGAAACCCACAGCGGCGTGCTGTTTTATACCACTGAATGGCAGGCGGGCGACGCGGCCATTTCCTACTTTGTCGGAGCAAACGGCGGGTATATTTACGTATTCATGCTCAATTCCGATAAAGGGGACGCCCGATTCAGCGACGTGCTGTCCATTCTGGATCAGTTGACCTTCCGGGAAGCGTTCTAATGTAAATAATTATTGGGAGGACCCGTTCTTTGGCGCCAAAGAGCAGGTCCTCCCAGTTTCTTTTTCGAGAAAGACAAAAAAGGGGATTCCAGGATCGTTCTTGCACGATTGCGCTTCATTTTATCAGATCATGGCGATAGAAAACACGATCCGATTTCCACGGCGCTGCGCGGTTTATTTCCGTTCAAATTCCCTGGCCACATCCTGCAAAAGCTTTCGGATGGGCAAATGCTGGGGACATACGCGCTCGCATTTGCCGCACCGGATGCAGGCGGAAGCTTTTCCGTGGCCCTGGGTTAAAATATTCTGGTAATAATAATCCTGGTTCCAGTTATGGAAGGTGGTTTTCAGATTCATGCAGGAAAACAAATCGGGGATCAGGATCTGCTGGGGGCAGTCATTCTCCGCCACGCAATAGCGGCAGCCGGTGCAGGGGATCATCTGCATGGAGCGGAACACCTGGCACACCCGGTCCACCGCCTCCCTTTCCTCGCTGTCCAAAGGCGAATAATCCGTCATGGTGCGGATATTGTCCCGCATTTGGGCGCTGTCGCTCATGCCGGACAGCACGGCGCAGATTTTGGGGAACCCGGCGGCAAATCGCAGAGCATAGCCCGCGTTGCTGATTGCCGTTCCCTTCTTCCGATTCAAATCATCAAAAATGCGCTGGGCTTCCTCCGGCAGGTTCACCAGGCTGCCGCCCTTTACGGGCTCCATCACCAGCACAGGCTTGCCGTGCTTTTCGCAGACCTCGTATACTTTCCGGCTTTCCACGGAGCTGTCCTCGAAATCCACATAATTCAGCTGAATCTGAACAACCTCGATCTGGGGCCAATCGGTGAGGATTTTGTCCAGCACGTCCGCTTTATCATGGAAGGAAATGCCGAAATGACGGAATTTCCCTTCCTCCTTCAGCTTCAGGGCGGTTTTGTAAGCGCCGCAGCGGCGGAACTTGGCGTAAATAGCGGCGTCCTGGGCGTGCATCAAATAAAAATCGAAATAATCCACGCCGCAGGCTTCCAATTGCTGCTCAAACAGGGACCGGATCCCTTCGGGCTTGCTGAAATAGCTGGCCGTTAATTTATTGGTGAGGATGTACCGCTCCCGGGGATAACGCTTTGTGAGACATTCCCGCAGAGCCGTTTCGCTTTTTCCGCCCAGATAGCCGTGAGCGGTATCAAAATAATTGAAGCCTGCCGCCAGGTATTCATCCACCATGGCGCTGAACTGCGTCAAATCCACGTTTTTGCCCGCCATGGGCAGCCGCATGCAGCCGAAACCGAAGTTTCCGTGAATTTCAGGAAAGAACGGATTTGCGATCATGATTCATTCCTCCTTAGCTTCTTTGCTTACATTATATCGGATGAAAGGCCGGTAAGCAAATATTTTTTCTATGCAAGGAATTCTATTGCGCTGAAAAAGGAAAGCATTGCCTGAAAAAGCAGAGTGCGGTATAATCAGGCTGTGCGTTATTTGCAATGGCAGAAAGGCGGTATGCAGCTATGAGAATCCATCGCTTTGGGGGAAAAGACGTATCGGTGATCGGATTGGGATCGGTTGAATTTGGCGGAGCCTGTCCGGAATCGCGCGCCCGGGAATTTATGGACGCTTATGCGGATATGGACGGCAATTTGATCGATACCGCCCGGGTGTACGGAGATTTTAGAACGCCCCAAAACGGGGAAAGCGAAAAGGTGATCGGCCGCTGGATGGCGGACCGGCACAATCGGGACCGGATTTTTCTTTCCACCAAGGGGGCCCATCCGCCCCTGGGTCAAATGCAAAAGGGCCGCCTGAGCCGGGCGGAGATCCGATCGGATATGGCGGAAAGCCTGAACGATCTGCAAACGGATCATGTGGATATTTATTGGCTGCATCGGGATGACGAAAATAGGCCGGTAGAGGAAATCATGGAAACGCTGCAAAGCCTGATCGAGGATGGCAGCACCCGCCTGATCGGCGCTTCCAACTGGAGCGCGGCGCGTATCCTGCATGCCAACGCCTATGCCCGCAGCCACGGCTTGACGCCCTTTGCCGCCAATCAGCCCCAGTTCAGCCTGGCCCGGCCTGTTTATCATTCCGATCCTACCTTGAAAACGATGTGGGATGCGGGTATGGAGGAATTGCATTGGGAAGAGAAATTGCCTTGCTTCTGCTTTTCCTCTCAGGCCCGGGGCTTTTTCAGCAAGCTGGATCAACTGGGGGAGGAGGGGCTTTCGGAAAGTGTGAAAAAGCAATTCCTCTGCGATGAAAACCGGGATATTTATCGGCGCGTCAAAGCGGTACAGGCGGAAACCGGCCTGTCCGCGGGGGCCGTTGCCTTGGCTTATCTTACCTGTCAGCCCTTCCCTTGCTTTGCCTTGGCGGGGGCCAGCCGCCTGGAGCACGTGCTTTCCCTTCGGGAGGCCGGGGACGCAAAGCTTACCGACGCCCAGCGGGATTTCCTGCGGCAGCGGCTCTGAGAAAAAAAGCATTTCATGAAGCAATTCGTCATTTTCCGGGAGATGGATTTATGCTGAATCCGCTGATCTGGCATTATTTACTGTTCTTTTTTATCGCTTCCTGCCTGGGCTGGATCATGGAGGTCACCTGCAAGCTGATCCAGTTTCACCGGTTCATCAATCGTGGCTTTCTCATCGGGCCTTACTGCCCCATTTATGGCTTCGGGGCCGTAACGGTGACCGCGCTGCTCAGCCGCTACGAAGGGGAACCGGTGACGGTGTTCGTATTGGCCATGGCGCTGTGCGGCACGCTGGAATACCTGACCAGCTATTTGATGGAAAAGCTGTTCCATGCCCGCTGGTGGGATTACAGCCATAAGCGTTTCAATTTGAATGGCCGCGTGTGCGCCGATACCCTGATCCCCTTCGGCTTGCTGGGCATGCTGATGGTGTACGTGGTGAAACCCTTCCTTTTTGCCCGGATGGACCGGATGCCGGAAAACGTGCTGGAAATCGTTTGCCTGGTGCTGATGGCGGGTTTCCTGTTCGATGCGGCGCTGTCCGTTACCGTACTGGGCAAGATTCGCAAAACAGCCAATCTGTCCGGCGAGGACGATACGGAAGCCATCGCCCGCGCTGTGCGGGAGCATTTGGCGAAAAACAGCGTATTGGTGCGCCGCGTACTGTCCGCATTCCCGTATGCGAGGCTGTACAATAAATCCCTGATGCAGAAAATCGATCAGCGCCGGAAGGAAATCCGGCAGGATATCGAGCGAAAACTGAAGCAGCGCTGATGCGGTTTGCTGTTCTATATTCCATGCAGGTCTTGCTGCTGTTGAATCATGGCATGCTTATTCTTCAGGCAGCTTTAACGTCAAATTGTTCAGGTTCAGGGAGTAGGTATAAAGGGCCTCCTGCGCCAGGGCCAGCACCAGCCGGATGCCCAGAGCGTCCTTGCCCTCCTCGGGCACATAATGCACCGGGTCAAAGGAAGCGCAGTCATCCCGGAAGCGAAGCACCCATTGGTCTTTCTTGTGCAGAATGCGGAGGGAGAGATGATGGGGCTTTTGATCCGCGGCGAAGCCGTGCTGGATGGTGTTGCCGGCCATTTCTTCAATGCACAGGGCAATATGATTGCTGGTTTTGGCGTTTTGTCCATGGCTGAGGCAGAATTCTTCCGCTTTTCGGGCGGCTTCCGCTGCTTCCGGCAGCGTACGAATCTCGGCTTCCATCAGGTTTTCGGGCGTAACGCCGAAATCCGGCTTTAACAACAGATAGGCTCCATTCTGCCAGGGCAGCGTGCCGCTTTTGCGCCAAACGAACAGGGCGATGCACAGCAGCGCCAGCGTTTCGCCCGCCGCGAAATACAGCCATACACCGGTAACGCCCAAAAAACGGCTGAAAAGGAAGGCGGCCAGGATGGGCAGCGCCGCTCCTTCCAGCAGCGAAATGATTTCCGTCAGTCCCACCCGGCCCGAAGCTTGGTAGGCGTTTTTCAGCGCGTTGTTGATGCAGCAGGGAATCAGGCCGGCCGCGAAAAGGCGAAGCCCCCAAATTGCCATGGCCTGGGTTTCTCCGGCCTGTGGAATGAAAAGGGCAGCGCACGCGGGCGCAAAAATCAGAAGCAGCGCGCCTACAGCCAGGCCCAGAATGACGGCATACCGGCACAGGAGGCGGATCAATTCCCGGAGCGCGGAGCGATCCTCTTCATTGAAGAAAATGCCGGCCAGGGTCAGGGAAACGCCGCCGATGCCAGTGGTGATGCAGTTGCTGGCGTTGCCGATGGTGGTGATCACCGTGTAGGCCGCAACCGCGCCTTTGCCGCCGGTTGACAGCAGGATTTTATTCAGCACAAAAATCAGGATCACAGAAGAGGCCATATTGAACACCGTGGGAACGCCGCTGCGAAACAGCTCGGCGATTTTTTGTTTGGTGATCAGCCTGAAGGAAAAACGGAACACGCACTTTTTGGACAGAAAATAGAAGCAGCCCACGATCAGCGCGACATAATAGCTTAAAGAGGAAGCCAGGCCCATGCCGAACATGCCGCCCTGAAATACCAGCACGTTCAAAAGATCCAGCGCCACGTCGGTAAGCGTCATACCCAGCACCGCGGCGATGAGCAGCCCGCTTTGGCCGGCCATTTGCATAAAAGGCACCAGCACCAGCGCGCCCATGGAGCCTGGGGCCCCGATGATGAAGCCGGCCAGATAATCCCGGGTCTGATCGTACAATTCGCCGCTATTGCCCGCGCCCATCATGGCGGCCAGGGGAGAGCGGAAAATCAGCACAGCCAGCATGAACACAAGCGAAATGCCCAGCGTGAGCGCAATGGCGGAGGAATATCCGGCGTTGGTTTCCTCCTGGGAGCCTTTGCCCAGCGATTTGCTGCAGGCCACCTGAATGCCCGCTGCCAGCATGCTGCCGATGGCTCCGATCACCAGCAAAACGGGATTTGCCAGCCCGTAGGCCGCGATGGCGCTTTCGCCTAAGAAACGGCCGATCATGATGTTGTCAATGAGCAGGCAAAGGGATACCGTCAGCGCGGAAAAAATCTGCGCCGTGAGCATTTGGCGAATCAGCTTGCGGATCATGGGATGCAGCTCCTTTTTGATGAATCGGAAAACAAACATAAAAGAAATCCCGCAGTCCCTTTCGGAAATGCGGGATTCTTGGCGGAGAAGGAGAGATTTGAACTCTCGCTGCGATACACTCACACTACTCCCTTAGCAGGGGAGCCCCTTCGGCCACTTGGGTACTTCTCCACATGGCTTGCAATCGGCTTTGATGAAGGAAAATGGCGGAGGGAAAGGGATTCGAACCCCCGGTGCCTTTCGGCATCACTGGTTTTCAAGACCAGCGCCATCAACCACTCGGCCATCCCTCCGCGAGATGCGTTTGAAGGCCTCGCCAAAGCGCTTACATAGTATAGCATTGCAAACCGAAAAAGTCAATCCCCTTTTTTAAAAATTTGACGTTATACAGAACGCGTATCGGACGCACCTTTTTGAAAAAGAATGGAACGGTAAACAGGGCGTCACTGAAACCTTAGCGCCCGGGATCGGGGATTACAGCTTCAGTTTTCCGCTCTTCGCGCCCTTCACGCCGCCCAGTTGCACGCCGGAGAGAATATCGGAAGTGAAGGCGAAGGAGTTGCGCTCTTTTTCCTTGTAGGCCCGCATGGCGCAGTCCACCATTTCGTCGATGAGCCTGCTGTAAGGCAAGCCCGTTTCCTGCCAGAGGTAATAGGCCAGGGAGCCGGGAATGGTGTTGATTTCGGTGATGTAATAATGATCGCTGTGCCGGTCCAGCATATAGTCGATGCGCACCACGCCCTTGCAGTCCATGGCATCGAAAATGCGCAGGGACAATTCCTGCAGTTCTTTGGTCAATTCCTCCCCAATGGGGGCGGGCACGATGCGCTTTAAGCTGGCCATGCCCTTGCTGCCGCCGCTAGAAGCCAGGTATTTTTCGGAAAAATCCAGGAACGCAGCGCCGGAATTGGGCATTTCCAGCACGGAAGCTTTCCGCTCGCCGTCAAAGCCCAGCACGGAGCAGTTCACCTCGATGGGCTTATCCAGGCCCTGCTCGATGAGAACCCGGCGGTCATAAGAGAAGGCCAGCTCCAGGGCTTCTTTGAGTTTTTGCCGGTCATCCGCCCGGCTGACGCCGATGGAGGAACCCAGGCAGGCGGGCTTCACGAACACGGGATAGGGCAGCGTCTTTTCCACTTCGTTCATGGCCGCTTCCGCGTCCTTTTCAAACTGGGAACGGGTCATGGCGCAGTCCGGCAGGATGGGGAAGCCGCAGCCCCTAAAAAAGCGCTTCATGGTAATCTTGTCCATACCCACGGCGGAGCCGGTAACGCCGGTGGAGGCATAGGGGAGACCTGCCAGCTCCAGCAGGCCCTGGAGAGAGCCGTCCTCCCCGTGCAGGCCGTGCATCACAGGTATCACGCAGTCCAGCCGCGCCACCACTTCTTCCTTCCCGCCACCGAACAGCCCCTTGGCGGGCACATAATGCAGCAGCGCCCCGGAGCCTGCGGTCAGGTCCAGATGCACGGGAAGGATGCCCTTTTTGAAAGGATCAAAAGGCGTGTAGGTTTTGATGTCCAGCAGCGGATCGCCGGTGAACCATTCGCCCTTCTGGCTGATATAGACGGGGATCACATCGTACTTTTCCCGGTTCACATTGCGCATCAATTGCACCGCGCTGATGATGGCCACTTCGTGCTCGCAGGTGCGGCTGCCGAAGATGACGCCTAACTGAATTTTATCCATAGATAGAGACCTCCAAAATGCTTGTAGGAAAGTAAAGAGTGGAGAGTTTAGAGTTGAGAGTTGAGATTATTTTGCTTTGAATGATCATACTGCCCCATATCAAATAGAAGACTATCTAATCTCAACTCTTAACTCTTAACTCTCAACTCTCATTATAATTATCGGGCAAGTCGTTTTCATACATCACCACATCGCCGGGGCGCAGGATGCCGTTGACGGTGCGGATGGCTTCGTCCAGGTTGGCGACGGTATGGATGTTTTCCGCCGGGAAGCCCGCTTCCGTGAGGCCCTTTTTGATGGGCTCGGTGTGGTGCCTGCCCACCAGCACGGCCACGTCCACGGCGGAGGCCATGGCCTGGCCGAATTCCTCGTTGTACTTGGCTTCCTCCGCGCCCAGCTCCACCATGCCGGGGGTCACGATCACCCGTCTGCCCGGGAAGGAGGCAAGCACCTTCAAGGCTTCCTTACTGGAGCGGGGATTGGTGTTGAACGCGTCGTCGATCACGGCCACGCCGCCCGCGGTTTTCAGCAATTGCAGGCGGTGTTCAATGGGTTTTAATTGCGCGATGCCCCGGCTGATCTGCTCCTTGTTCAGGCCCAGATGCTTGGCGACGGCGGAGGCCATGAGGATATTGCGGATGTTGTGCTCGCCCAGCAGGGCGGTGGTGCACTGGAAAGGTTCCCAGCCCTTCAAATGCAGGGTGAAATGGCTGCCTTGGGGGGACACGGAAACGTCGGTCGCCCAGGCGTCGGCGTTCTCTTTGCCCACCAGCAGCTTGGGCTTTTCCGTTTTTTCATATAATTTAGTCACGATGGCGTCGTCGTGCAGGAACACGCCCAATCCGTCGCCGGGCAGCGCGTCGATCAGCTCGTACTTGGTTTTTTCAATGCGCTCCAGGGTTTTGAAGGTGTCCAAGTGCTGGGGCCCCACGGCGGTCAAAAGCCCGATGGTGGGGTGCACCAGGCGGCTGAGCTCCTTGATTTCGCCCACGTGCCGGGCGCCCATTTCCCCGATGAAGATTTGATGGGAGGGGGTCAGCCGCTCCCGGATGATGCGGGTGACGCCCATGGGGGTGTTGAACGACGCGGGAGTAGCCAATACGTTATATTTCTGCGATAAAATATCAGCCAATATAAATTTTGTGGACGTTTTTCCATAGCTGCCCGTGATGCCGATGCGGATGAGCCGGGGGTTTTCCAGCAGCTTCTTTTCCGCATCCCTAAAATACAGATGGAAGATCAGGCGCTCGATGGGGAGAGCAATAACTGCGGACAGGGCCACGATCAAGGACAAAAGAAGAAACGTCGGCGCGCCGAAAGCGGCAAGGATTGCCACAGAAGTCATGCTGCCCAGCTCCAACCTGCTTACGCTAACGGCAAACCAATTGAATACCGCGCCATAAACAAGGCCAAGCAGTGCCAGCAGGAAAATGGTGTGCACCGCATATAGCCGCTTCATGCGCGCGGTCAGCGCAAACTTCTTTTTTTCTTTTTCCCGGATGGCCCTGCGTCGCAGATGGATGCCGCCCAGCACCGCGAAAACGCAGGGGAGCAGCGCGGAAGAAAGAATCACATGCAACCATCCAAGCAACGTGGGCGCTTGTTCATAGCCATCCAAATAGCCGGATATGCTTACGGATTCCCAACCCAGGCGGTGAACCTCTTGAATCGCCAAAATCAGCGCGAGCAGCAGGGCAAACAGCAGCGTATAGGGCAAAAAAGCCTTTTTCCATTGGCGCAGCAGCGTTTTGAAATATCCGCGGAACTGATAACTCTCCAGTTGGAAATAATGCATCAGCCGCCGAGAGGCGCACACAGCGGCAAACGTGTAGGAAAGCACGATCACCACGCATTGAATCAGTATCCAGGTATACACGTTTGCACGCTCCTTCAATTACATCTAAACATACATATAAAACGCAGTAAAACTCCCATTCTGCTTTCTCGGAAGGGGGGCTGGGGGAAACCACAAATAGGCATACAAATATACGTTTCCACCAGAAAAAAAATTCCCAAACGTCAAAAAATCCCGAACCACCCCC
>JAUNMW010000095.1:0-847 GCA_030537395.1 Clostridia bacterium
AAAAGGATTATTACCTGCGGGAACAGATCAAGGCCATTCAGGAGGAATTGGGCGACCGGGACGAAACCTACGTGGAGGACCTGCGCAAGCGGGTGGCCGAAACGCCCATGAACGACGAGGCCCGGGAAAAAGCCAACAAGGAACTGGATCGGCTTTCCCGCATGGCCCCCGGCACGCCCGAAATCAGCATCGGGCGCACCTACGTGGAATGGATTTTGGACTTGCCTTGGGGAAAAACCACCACGGATAATCTGGATTTGAAGCGGGCCCGCCGCATTCTGGACGAGGATCACTACGCCATGGAAAAGGTGAAGGAGCGAGTGATCGAATACTTAGCGGTGCGCCGCATGAAGGAAATGAACACCCAGGACGGCGCCATGAAGGGCCCTATCCTATGCTTTGTGGGACCTCCCGGCGTGGGAAAAACCAGCATCGTGAAGGGCATCGCCAAGGCCGTGGGCCGCAAGTTCGTACAAATGAGTCTGGGCGGCGTGCGGGATGAAGCGGAAATCCGGGGCCATCGGCGCACCTACGTGGGAGCCATCCCGGGCCGCATCATCGAAGGCATGAAGCGGGCGGGCACCATGAACCCGGTGTTCCTGTTCGATGAAATTGATAAAATGAGCCATGATTTCCGGGGCGATCCGGCCTCCGCCATGCTGGAGGTGCTGGATGGGGAGCAGAACGGCGCTTTCCGGGATCATTACATGGAATTGCCCTTTGATTTATCCAAGGTCATGTTCATCACCACCGCCAACACCATGGACACCATCCCCGGCCCTCTGATGGACCGGATGGAGATCATTGAGGTGCCCAGCTACACGGAAGAAGAAAAACTGCACATCGC
>JAUNMW010000095.1:857-12784 GCA_030537395.1 Clostridia bacterium
GCCAAACAGCATCTGCTGCCCAAACAGATCGCGGAGCACGGCTTGCCTGAGAAATCCGTAAAGGTATCGGACGCCGCCATGAAGCGCATCATTGAGGGCTACACCCGGGAAGCGGGGGTGCGCACCCTGAGCCGCACCATCGCCAGGGTGGTGCGTAAAGCAGCGGTGGAAATGCTGGATGAGGAAAAGGACACCGTATCCGTCAATCCCCAGGTGGTGGAAAAGTATCTGGGCGCGCCGCGCTTTTTGCGGGAAGCGCCGGAAAAGGAAGCCCAGGTGGGCGTGGTGAACGGCCTGGCCTATACCACAGTCGGCGGCGAAACCTTGGCGGTGGAATGCGCCACCATGCAGGGCACGGGACAAATCAAGCTGACCGGCCAGTTGGGCGACGTGATGAAGGAATCCGCCATGGCGGCCCTGTCCTGGGTGCGGGCCCATGCGGCGGAGTTTGAATTGGACCCCGAATTCCACAAAAACTTAGATATTCACATCCACGTGCCGGAGGGCGCTGTGCCCAAGGACGGCCCCAGCGCCGGCGTGACCATGACCACCGCCCTGGTGTCCGCCCTGACGGGCCGGAAGGTGCGGCAGGACGTGGCCATGACCGGGGAAATCACCCTGCGGGGCCGGGTGCTGCCCATCGGCGGCGTGAAGGAAAAGCTGCTGGCCGCCTATCGGGCCGGGATCAAAACCATCCTGATCCCCAAGGAAAACAAGAAGGATTTGGAGGACGTGCCCGCCCATGTGCTGGCGGAGTTTGAAATCATCACCGCCGAAAATGTGGAGGACGTTTTAAAGGTGGCATTGCTGTCAAAGAAGTGAACAGAATTCAGAGTACAGAGTGGATTGCCTGTTTGCCCTTGACCGGTGCGCTGTACAAGGATCAACGAAAGCGAGTAAAGAAATGGAAATCAAATCCGCGGAATTCGTCACCAGCATGAACGCCTACCGGAAGCCCGATCCCGCCCTGCCCCAAATTGCGGTGGCGGGGAAGAGCAACGTGGGCAAATCCAGCCTGATCAACAGCCTGTGCCGCCGCAAGGCTCTGGCCAAAACCAGCGCCACACCGGGAAAAACCAGGCTGATCAACCTGTTTTTGCTCAACGGCAGTTTTCATTTGGTGGACCTGCCGGGCTACGGCTTTGCCAAGGTGGATAAGCAGGAAAAGCTGCGCTGGGGCGAGATGATGGAAAAATATTTCCGGGAAACGGGCGAACTGCGCCTGACGCTGCATTTGGTGGATATCCGCCATGAGCCCACCCAGGATGATATTCAAATGAATACCTTCCTGCGGGGCATGGGGCTTCCTTTCCTGGTGGTGGCCACCAAGGCGGATAAGATTTCCCGTGGCGCGCGGATGAAGAACCTGGCCCCCATCTGCAGGGCATTGCAGGTGCAGCCCTGGCAGGTGGTTTGCTATTCCTCTGAAACGGGGGACGGGCGGGACAAGCTGCTGGAGGCGCTGGACACGGCGCTGGCAGAACCGCAGGAAGCAGAAAACCAAGAAAAGCCTGAGCAAGAAGGATACACGAACTGATGGATACGGCATTGATGTGCGCAGGCTTGGCCTTGGTTTTTGCGATTGCGAATGTGGTGCTGACTTTGCTCAGAAAAAATTCCAAGCCCGTTCTGTTTCTTAGCCTGTCCTTTGGGTTGCTGGCTTTGTGCGCGGCATATGATTCCAGCATCGGATTGGAAAGGAGCCTTGTGCCGGGGTCCGGCGTTTGGCTCGCCTTTACCGTCGCAGTGATGATCCTGAACGGTCTTTCTTTGTTTGAAAGGCGCAAGTAGGGTTCATTCAATGAAATGCTTCAAATAGAAATGTCGATTCAGGAATATAGCTTTCCGATTCTGTTTTCTCGGAAAGGGGCGTGGGGGAAACCGCTCTTTGGCATTCAAAGAGCGGTTTCCCCCACAAGTTTATATCAAATGAAAAATATTCCAAGTTTTTTACGAGTAATACAGGTGAAGGGCCTTTCAAAAAGATGGAAAGGAGGAAGAGCATGGAGGATCGGCAGATCATTGAGCTGTATTTTGCCCGGGACGAGTGGGCGGTTGACTGTACAGCGGAGCAATACGGCGGATATTGCGCCGCCATTGCCCGGCGCATCACAGGCGACCCCCGGGACGTGGAGGAATGTGTGAACGCCGTATGGCTGGCGGCGTGGAACAGCATCCCGCCGAACCGTCCCCTGGGCTTGAAAGCGTACCTGGCCAAACTGACCCGCAGGATCAGCCTGGACGTTTGCCGGAAACGGGACGCCGCAAAGCGCGGCGGCGGAGAAACTGCCCTGGCGCTGGAGGAATTGCAGGACTGCCTGCCGGATCGGGAGACCCCTGAAACGCAGGCGGAAGGGAAGCTGCTTTCGGAAAGCATCCAGGCCTTTATCTGCTATTTGCCGGATCAGGAACGCCGGGCGTTCCTGCTGCGTTACTGGCATCTGTACAGCCTGGAGGAAACGGCTGACAAATTAGGATGCTCCAAAAGCAAAGTGAATTCCATGCTGTTCCGCACCCGCGTAAAGCTGAAAAATCATCTGATAAAGGAGGGCTTGTTTTGACCAGGGAAGATTTACTGCAAGCCATCGGCGAGATCGATGAAAACATGGCCCTGCAAGCGGAGGAAGAAAAGAGGGTCAGGAAAATGAACGGAAAGAAACTGGTGGTATTGGCCGTGGCTGCGGCGCTGCTGCTGTCTTGTGTGACGGGAGCCTTCGCCGCCACAAATGGGGATTTGAATGATTTGCTGTACAGGGTGTGGCCCTGGGCGGCCCAGGCGCTAAAGCCCGTAAACCTGTCCTGCGAGGATCAGGGTATCCGCATGGAGGTGGTTTCCGCTTCTCTGCAAGAAAACGAGGCCTTTGTCACCCTGACCATGCAGGATCTGACCGGCGACCGGCTGGATGAAACCATGGATTTGTTCGACAGCGCCAATTTGCAATTGCCCTATGACGGCTCCGGCACCTGCACGCTGCTGAGTTATGCCCCGGACACGAAAACCGCCGCGTTTGCCCTGTACATGAAATTTGCGCAGACGCCCACGGATACGGGGAAGGTCACCTTCAGCGTCAAGCGATTCCTGAGCCATAAGCGGGAAACCACCGTGGATTTGACCTCGCTGATCGGGGATATTCAGGAAGCGGAAACCGTGCCCATTCCCCGGCCTGTTCGCGGCGGCGGTGGAGACAAGTCGGATTTCAAGGTGCTGAACCCGGAAAACAGCCTGGAAATTCCGGTGACGGAGGGGGTCACCCTGACGGGCATCGGCATTTCAGATGGTATTTTACACGTGCAAATGCGTTACGATGATATTTACCATACGGACAATCATGGATTTGTGATTTTGAAGGATAAAGCAGGCAATGAATATGGAACGGGAGAAGGCGTTGACGGTATCTCTGCAGTGAGTTGGTTTGACCGGGAAACCAACGGCGTTGAATTCAGCGACAGCTGGGAGGAATACTTCTTCGCGGAATACCCCGAAAACCTGAGCGACGCGATGCTCATAGGCGAATTCTGCACCGCTGATCCCGCCACGGAAGGGAATTGGACAGTCACGTTCCCGTTGGATGATATTCGTCCTTAATAAGAAAGTAGAAAAAACACGCCCCTGCCGATCACGGCGGGGGCGCTTTACGTCGGAAAAATGTTGATTATTTCAGCCGTTTGAACAGTCGGGCGTTCCAAAAATCCATGTCCAGCTCGTCCAGGTAGAAATGCAGGATGGCTTTCCAGTTCTTGGTGGCGGTGGAGAGCATGAGGAAATCAGCCTCGCTCTCTTTCATGATTTGATCTTCCGCGAATCGGAACAGGTTTTGTCCGATGCCGCGGCTCCGGAAAGCCGGGCGCACGTACAGTTCCTCGATTTCAAAGTAAGGGGTGCCCGCTTCCATAAAGGAAGTGCGCTTTTCCGATTTTTCCAGATGGCCGAACAGGTAGCCGATGATTTCGCTTTCCTCCTCCGCCAGAAAAATGCGGTTTCCCTCTATATCCGCCAATTCGTTTTTCCGGTAGCCATGGCAGCTGTTTTCTGCCTCCCAATCGGCGGAAAGATCGATCAGGGTTTGCAAAATGGCATCGGTTAAGGTGACTTCGCGGATTTGCATATAATACACTCCACAGACTATAATAAGAAATGAAAGGTTGAAATTGGAACTTTAGCATTCGCTTTTCTCGGAAGAGGGTCTGGGGGAAAACTATCAGTCTAAAGCGGCCACTTTCTGCTCGGCCTGCTCCATGATTTCAATGATCGCGTCGGAGAAGCGGTCATAGTCCGGGTCCTCCACCTGCAGCTCGGGATGGCTCAGGAAATAGGCGGCGCTTTCCCGGGCGGCCTGATCGAAGCGCTTCTGGATTTTCCAGGTGGGGGTCAGGCGGTGGGCCAGGGTGTTGTCAAAAATCACGGTATTGGATTTATCGCCCAGCAGGGAGCCTTCAAAATCGTACTTGCCGTACTTCATCAGCAGGGAGGTGGGCACGTAACAGGGCTTGTATTCCCCGCCCACGGCGTTTGCCACGGACTGCATGATCTGGTTCCAGGTGAGCAGTTCTTCGCCCGTGATCTGAACGGCCTGGCCGATGGCGTGGGGGTTGCCCATCAGGCCCACATAGGCGGGGGCGAAATCATCGCTGTTCAGTACGGCCCACAGGCTGGTGCCGTCGCCGGGAACCAGCACTTTTTTACCCTCCATCATCCGTTTCATCACCTGCCAGGCCCCCTTGTCGCCGTGGATGGCAACGGGCATGGAACGGAAATTGAAGGTGTGGCTGGGGCGCACGATGGTGATGGGGAAGCCGTTTTCCCGGTATTCCTTCATGAGCCTTTCTTCAATGGCAATTTTGTTCCGGGAATATTCCCAATGGGGGTTGGACAGGGGCGTGGCTTCCGTGATCACGGGGGAGGACAGGGGCTTCTGATAAGCGGAAGCGGAGCTGATGAAAATATATTGGTCCGTTTTGCCCTTGAACAGCCGGATATCCCGTTCCACCTGGGAGGGAACGAAGGCGATGAATTCGCCCACCACGTCGTAATGCTCGTTCTCAATGGCTTTGGCTACTGCCGCTTCGTCGTTGATGTCCAGGATCAATTGCTTCGCGCCAGGAACGTCGCTGTTTCGGTTGCCGCGGTTGAGCAAGGTCAGGTCCCAGCCCTGAGATACCAGTAAACGGGAAATGGAGGTGCTGATGACGCCGGTGCCGCCGATAAACAATGCTTTCATGGTATTCGCTCCTTTATACGGAAATCATTTGCGTTTATTATACAGGAAGATACAGGAAAAATCAAGAAAATGCTGTTCCCAAAAGAACGCTGAGGAAACCCGCATTTGGAATATCCAGGCGCGGATTTCCCCAGCATTATACGGGACAACGAATCTGTTTGAATGGGACCATTCTTTCGATCTTGGGGATTGAGCGGCATTTTTTATCCGTTATTGCGCCCTGCACAAAACTGATCTCACGGAAAGGAAACGAATCACATACAAAATTCCCAAACCATGCATAAGAAGGCGCTGGCGGTCCAGGTATAGCCCGGCGTTCTGAGCCCGATGCCCGTCAGCGCGTCATAGTTTTCATAAAAACCATGGGCTTTCTCCGTACACATGCCGCAAAAGCGCAGTGCTATTTCTTTGGCGTCCTCCGTACGCCCCATACGCTTGAGCCCATCGACGATGAGGTAAGTGGTGGGGGCCCAGATGGGGCCCCGCCAGTAGCCGTCCGGATTGTATTTCGGGCTTTCGGGGCTTTCTGATGCGAGACCGTAGGCCGTCAGATTATGCTTTTTCATTTCTTCGATCATTTTGTCCGCAATTTCAGCAGGCAGGAGATCGCCAAGCACCAGGGGCAGATAGAGCAGAATGCTTTCCGTATCGCCGATTGCCTCCTGGGTTCGGCAGAGCCGCGGCACAAACCGCGTGCCGTTCCACAGACGCGCGATCATTTTGTCGATCAAGGCGGCGGATTTTTGCTTCCATTGCGCGGCAGCTTCCGGTTCGTTCAGCTTGCGCGCGATATCGCTCAGGCAGTTCATCTGCAGCGCCAAATACGCGCTTAAATCTGCTGATTCGATATAATCGCCCTTGTCAAAGCAGGTGCTGTTATCCAGCCCGGAATCGCAGCCGCGGGGATAGCCGGGCAGGCTGTCCGGCCCATACACCCGACAGGTCATCCACCAGTCCGTCCATTTTTCCAGATGGCGATAGACTGTCCGCAGCGTTTGTTCATCGTATTCGTGCCAGGCCCTCAGCTTCGTCCTGCACCAGCCGTGCACCGGCGGCTTGGAGCAAGCCCACAGCACGCTGTCCGGCCCGAAACGATCCGGAAGAGCCCCATCCTCCTGCTGCAAATAGAAGGGGCATAACAGCTGATTCATGCCCAGCGCCGGGTCATTCCTGCCCACCGCCAGCGCGTTGAAGCAATGATCCCAGCTCCACACGGCAGACATGAATTTTTTGCTCATCAGGATCGTATCGTCATGATACGGCGGCTGCGCCTTCACATACGCGGCCCACAGGGCAAACCAGGCTTTTTCTCCATATTCCCGGTACTTTTCCGGTACGGGGGGCATTTTTTGCAGGAATGCCGCCCAATCTTCCTCCGCTCTGCGGCAGCTTTCCTCCGCAGGAATTGTCTCATCCACCAGCGCCGGGGATTGGGCCAGCTGCACCTGAAAATCAATGACGCCATCTTCGGGGGCGATCAGGACGCTGGTCATCCGCTTGGCGGGATACTGCCCGCCCCGCAGCGTTGTTTCTCCGAATAGAGACATGCTTCCTTTCTCCATGTCGATCCGGGCGTAGCGGGAAGCGGAGGGACAGATGGATTCCACATGCTTTTGATCAATCATCACGGCGGTGGAGCCGTCCTTCCTGCAGGGAGTCAGCAGCAGGAAAAGCCCCTCCGCCTGAACGCGAAGCCGATGATCCCCGGAAATGATGATTTCCGCCTTACCGCTGGCAGCTGTAATAAAAAGCCGGGACGGCGTGCCCGTTGACTGGAACGGGATGCCAGGGATTTCCTTCAAGTCCTCATCGTCCTTGGGAACAATGGGTCGGTCCGAAAAAATCACTCTCAGCGCCCGGTCCTGACCGTCGTGAGCCCGGGCGTCATGGAACACTAATTCATTCTTCTGCAAATCCCGGCTCACCGCGACCATAGCGCCATATCGACTGAAGGGAAAGTGCCGAATATCATATTCCAATGGCTGCATCCTTCGATTCCTCCCTGAATGTCAAATGATCTTCAGTACCCGAACGTTTCCCCGGTCCCCTCTGGCAGTCACATATTGTACCGTTCCTCCGGGCAAAATGCTTTCAAAGCTGAAATGGACGTGTCCCGCCAGCACGGCTTTGATTCGTTTTTCTTGGTTGACGTATTCCACAAAGCGTTTCGTATCGGCGGTAGGGCGCTGCTGAGCGGCGTGAAACTCCGGATAAGGCATCAGGTGTGCTTCATTGCAGCCCACCAGATAGGCGGAGCCGTCGTGCCAGAAGGGGATGGAAGCGTCGTAGAGCGACTGCTCAAACAGCGGCGCGTGCAAAAGCAGAATCACCGGATACCCCTTTTCGATTTCCATTTGAAGCCGTTCCGTCTGCCAGGCTTCCACCTGGTGATACGCGTCGTCGATCCCTACGAAATTCACCCCGCCCACCACGCGGGATGTGAAGAACAAGTTTACGCCAAGCTCCTTTACCTGTCCCCAGCTTGCCAGCCGATAGTTCATATCCTCGATCCCGCCGTCGCAGCGCCAGTATTCATGATTGCCGGCGATAAAGAGGACCTTCTCATTTTTCAATACGTCCCGGGCGAACGCAACATTGGCGCTGGAAGCAAAATCGATCAAATCGCCGGAATGAACGATCAGATCACAGTGCTCCGTTCCATACGCCATTTCTTCCCGCAAGGCGGTCAGGGCTGCTTCCTGATTGCGTTTTTTCCCTTTCTCTATGATAGCGGGGCTGTCATTTTCATCGTACAGCGGAAGATGATTGTCCGCAACGTGCAGAATCTTCAATGGTTTGTCTAATCCGATTTCAAGGGTGGATTTTTCGATGTTCATGCCTGATTCTCCCATTCCAATTCAGCGCAGAGCGGATAATGATCGGAGATATACACGCCGTTTTCCACGTATTTATCCCATTTTTTCATGCTTTGACAGTTTAAGCCGCCGCGCACAAAAATATAATCGATTTGGCTGGGATTCGGCTCCTGCATGAAGCCGTGGAAGGTAACGCCAATGCCCGCCGTGACATTTTTGAAATCCTTTGCCTGGGCCATTGTCTTCAGCTCTTCGCTCTCCGGCGTGGCATTGAAGTCCCCGGCCAGGATGATCGGGGCGTCGGGGAACAGGGAAAGCTCGTTTACATGCCGCATGATCTGCTGGATGGATTCCATGCGGGCCAGATGCCCCATATAATCCAAATGGGTGTTCAGAACGCGCAGCGGCCTTCTGCTTTCCAGCTCTACAAACACAGCTTCCGTGCAGGTTCTGGGGCACGCGCTGTCGGAATACTTGCTGCCGGCCTGGAAGGGCGTTTCCGACAGCCAGAAAGTGCGCATCTCCACCAGGTTATACTTGTCTTTCCGGAAGGCAACGGACATTTGCTCCCCGTTCAGGCCCCTGTTCCTGCCGCAGCCGATCACATAGTAGTCCGTCAAATTCTCCTTCAGCCAGGCCGCCATGTGCACCATCACTTCCTGAAAGCCGATGATATCCGGCTTTTCTTCCCGGATGGCGCGCAGGATCAGGGGCTGACGGTATACGAATTGATTGCGTCCATCCCTTTCACAGTCATACCGAATATTAAACGTGACATACTTGAACATGGTTTTCCCTCCCATTTTTTTCTGCTTCATTTGAGTTGGTGAAAAATGATTCCCCATGCAGATGGATGATGGATTTATTCATTCTTATGCACGTCAAATTCTGTCGCTTAAAAAGAGCAGTATGGTCAGTGGAACGATATTATCAAAGTTGGTTCCTGGATCGCTTTGACCGATCTTGAAAACTGTACGTCAATTCCGCTGCCAATGCCAAGACCGGCAAGAGAGAATACTATCAGCAGCAGATTGCTCTGCGCTGCCAGGTCGGCAAAGAAATGATGTCGTATCCGTACCGCGCGCTCCACGAAGTAAACGCTGTTTCTGCTACACCGACAGAAGCGGAGACGGAATTGATTGACGATCACAAGACCGATCTGGAAACCTACGCAAAGGAAACCCTGTCCAAGCTGTGCCTGGGCGAATACTCCATCGATGATCTGCCCAAGTTCGTGCAACAGCTGGACGATATGGAACTCCGGGAATATGTGGAAATCGCCGGCGCTCGCTATCAGCTTTCTCATCCCGCCGAATAATCCCCGTATCTGAATCAAAATCCTCAAAAAGCCGTTGCCTGCGAATCAGGGCTTCAAATAAGTCATCGCATGCGAACGAGGCTTCAAAGAGCATTGAATCCATCCGCGTCCCCTCCTTTTAGAGGAAACGCTTTTTGTGTAACGAAAGCGGGTTTTCTCAGGCGAGAGAACCAGTTTTCTGCATTTTCTCCAAAGAGGAAATCAGGGCCAGCTTGCCGTGGGCATAGGTGAGCCCCCCTTGCAGGTACACCGTGTAGGGCGCGCGCATGGGCGCGTCGGCGGAAAGCTCAATGGAGGCCCCGGACACAAAGGTGCCCGCGGCCATGATCACTTGATCGGTGTAGCCCGGCATATCCCAAGGCTCCGGTATTGCGCTGCCGTCGATGGGGGAGGCGGCCTGAATGCCCTGCACGAAAGCGATCAGCCGTTCGGGGGTCCCCATTTCAATGGCCTGGATAATATCGGCTCGGGGGGCATTATAAGCGGGTGTGGTTTTCATACCCAGCAGCTCAAACACCCGAGCGGCCAGGATGGAGGTTTTTACCGCCTGGGTCACCGTATGGGGGGCCAGGAACAGACCCTGATAGAAGGGCTGATAGGACGCGGCGTAGCTGCCCACCTCCCGGCCCAGACCGGGAGCGGTGAGCCGGGCCTCGATGCGTTCGATGGCCCGGTTGGTTCCTGCCAGGTATGCGCCGGTGGGGGCCAGGCCGCCGCCTGGATTCTTGATCAAGCTGCCAACGCACACGTCCGCGCCAAAGTGGGTGGGTTCCCTGTCGCAGATGAATTCCCCGTAGCAGTTATCCACCATGATGAAAATATCGGGCCGCACAGCGTGTACAGCTTCGATGACTTCCTTCATTTCCTCCGGCAGCAGGGATGCCCGCCAGGCATAGCCCCGGCTGCGCTGGATGAGCACCACCTTGGTGTTGGGCTTGAGGGCGGCCAAAGTTGCGGGCACGTCGATTTTCGTTTGGTTTTCGCACATTTCCACCTGGGAATAGGAAACGCCCATTTCCTTCAGGTTTCCGGGGGCGTTGCCGGAAAGTCCGATCACTGTTTCCATGGTGTCATACGGCGCGCCAGTGACGGACAGCAGTTCGTCCCCCGGCAGCAGCAGCCCAAACAGGCACAGGGACAGAGCCGCGGTGCCGCAGGCGATGGAGGGCCGCACGATGGCGCTTTCCGTTTGGAACAGCCGGGCGTATACCCGCTCCAGCGCGTCCCGGCCAATGTCGTCATAGCCGTAGCCGGTGGTGGGGGAAAAGTGACGAACGGCAATATCCTCCGCCTGGAAGGCGTCCAGGATGCGCCGAGTATTTTTCATTTCCGTTTCCTCCAGGGCGGAAAAAACGCTGGCGCAATCCCGTTCCGCTTGGGCAATGAGGGCAGGAATATTCATGGGAATCGACCTCCGATCGAGATTGAGAGTTCAGAGCGCAGATTTCAAATGTCATAAAGAGGAGATTGCTTTATGCTCACATTTGAGCAAAGCTATATAAATCTCTACTCTCAACGCTTAACTCTCTACTCTCCGTTCTTTACTCTCTTCAAATTGTTCACAAATATGGTTTACCAATGGTTCCAGCCTGTCTCCCGGCTGCCAGGGGAGCCATTGAATGCGCTCATCCCGTTTGAACCAGGTGAGCTGTCGCTTGGCGTAATGCCGGGTGCGCAGCTTGATCAGGCTCACCGCGTCGGAAAGGGGCATATGCCCTTCCAGCACGGGCCACAATTCCTTATAGCCCAGGCCCTGCATGCTCTGGGCGTCGGGGGACAAGCCGCTTTCTTTCAGCTTTTTTACTTCCTCCAAAAGGCCCTGGCGCATCATTTCATCCACTCTTTGATCTACCCGGGCATACAGCACATCCCGGGACAGATCCAGGGCGTAGAGCTGAAAATCGTAAGGCGCGTCCTCCGGCCCCGGCATTTTCTGGGCGGAAAGGGGAACACCGGTCAAATCGTACACCTCCAGGGCCCGCACCACCCGGCGGATATCGTTGGGGTGCAGCCGTTCGGCGGACGCGGGATCGACTTGTTTCAATAATTTGTGCAGCGCTTCCGGGCCCTTTGTATCGGCGATTTCATGGTATTTCCTGCGGATTTCCTCGTCGCCCCCCACCGCGCCGTAATCCATGGGCAGGGACAGGGATTGCAGATACATGCCCGTGCCGCCGACCAAAATGGGAATATTCACTTCCTCGATTTTCCGTCGGGCTACCTCTGCATATTGGGACACGGAAAAGGCTTCATCCGGCTTCAGGAAGCTGTGCAGGTGGTGGGGTACCCGGGCCTGCTCCTCCTGGGTGGGCTTGGCGGTGCCGATGTCCATGCCCCGGTAAATCTGCATGGAATCCATGCACAGGATTTCGCCCTTCAATCGCTCGGCCACCGTCAGGGACAGGGTGGTTTTTCCGCTGGCCGTAGGGCCCACGATGCCGAGAACATGCTTCTTTTTTGCCATAATGAACACTCTTTCAGGGAAAGATAGGAGAAAATGAGTTGAGAGTTGAGAGTTAAGAGTTGAGTTATATTTTGCTTATTCAATGAGCTTTGTCCATAATAATCAACCAG
>JAUNMW010000096.1 GCA_030537395.1 Clostridia bacterium
CTATTGCGGGTCCAGGGTGCTCAGCACCCTGGTAGGGTGCGGGGCAAAGCCCCGCAGTACCCCCACGTTGGCATTGATAATCACCCTTAAAAACATAACTGTTAACAATATAAAAACCAAAACAGCAGAAAAGCGGCGGGATTACGCTGCATTTCCTGCTGTTTTGATCGTTTTACATCTTCCGGTATTATTTTGTTTCCTTTTCAGGAGAAGCCAGTCCTTGGCGCAGGATCATTTCCCGCATGGCGCCGCCCTGCTCGTTATCCAGGATGTTGCGGCGTACGCGGCTGATGGTGGCGCTGCTGGCTCCGGTTTTTTCCAAAATTTCGGTGTACACCTGATCCCGCATCAGGTACACGGCCACATCGTAGCGCTGTTCCATGCTGCGCAGCTCGGTGGGGGTGCACAGATCATCGAAAAAGCGGCAGCATTCATCCAGATCCTTCAGGTTCATAATGGCTTCATACAGCGCCATGCTGCGCTGCTTTTTCATATTTCTTGCCATGCGGCCCCCTCCTTTACTGAATAACGGACTTTTATTGCCTATATTTTAACACATTAAAGCGTGAATGTAAACAGGAATTTTGCGCAAAATGAACCCCCGTCTCTGATGGGGAGAGGCGGGGGAGGCATGGATAGATCGGAACAGAATCAGAAAATGGTTTTAGCGTTTGCTTATTCTGCCGGCAGTAAAGCGTCCGGCAAATAGGGCGCCAGCAGCAGAACCCTTTCCGTTTCATCCATTTTGGCGGTGAGTCGCAGCAGCGAATCCTCCTGCATTTCCATGCGCAGGGAAATGCCGTCGGCCTGGAAGACAAGCGCGCCGTTTTCAAAGGAAAAGCCGGCAAACAGTTCGCCAAACAGGCTGCCGGTGAGGACGGCGATATCCTGCTCTACATAAATGCGGGTATCGTCCTCCAGCCAGCTTTGGGGAAGGGCGGCGCCGTCCTCCAAGGTATACACGGTAAGCCAGGCCCCCTCGAACATTTCAGGCAGCGCATCTGTCAGGACAGCGGCAGGGGTGTAAGCTTCCGCCGGCTCCCGGGTGAAGGAAAGGTTCAGCCAGTGGCATGCGAGCCGGTCAGCATCGAAGGAAAAGACAGCGTCTTCATCCAGATCCAGATACACAAAGCCGTCGTCCAACGTCCAGGCGCCTTCCGAGCGTTCCTCAGGGAAAGCGGGATAGACGAGGACGTAGCTGCCATCTTCCTTCAGGGTCAGGGTCACGGCCAGGCCGTCATCCAGGGCATACCATTCGCCCACAGGAGAGGGAACGGGGTCTTCTTCCCGCTGCGCTTCCGCTTCGGCCAGGGCGGCTTCGATTTCTTGCAGGATGTCTTCAGGAATTTCTGTTTCCCCGGCGGGTTCTTCCGCCAATACAGGCAGGACGCACAGGCATAGGATCAGGGCCAGAGCCCAGGCGATGATTTTTTTCATAGGGATCGCTCCTCCCGTTTCTCTTTTTTATAAACAGCAGATGAATGAACAGCGGGTTTGCTTCAGCGTATATTCGGAACGACTGTGTTGCGCAGTCCCTGACCGTCGGTCACCGTAAATGAATAGCTTTGGCTGTATGCTGTTCCGTTATTGTAGAATTCAAATATTGCATACAAATCATCCACAGTTAATTTCAGCCAGTGGTTTCCCTGCTCTATGGTAAAATCCTCGCAGCGGTAATCCATGAAATAAGCTGTGCTTGTCTTTTTTCCGTCTTTCGCTGTGCGCGCGATAATTTTGTTGAGCACCACGTCATACGGCGCCTGCCCTCCGGTGATTTCCAGGAAGTATACGCCATGGCCAAATTTTTTGAGACTTGTGTAATAGGCGTTAAGCTTCATGGGCATGGAAACGTGTACTTCATTGCTGATGGAAGACATATTGTTGCCTTTGTCCAGAACCACGCAGCGATAGGTGTTGCAGAGGGCTTTGTTCAGATCCGAGGAGTAGAATTCCTGCACCGTCAGCTTTTTGCCCGTGCCCACGTCTTCCCATCCACGCGTATTTCTTCTCTGCCAGGTGTAAACGACGTTGCCGGAATTGCTGGCGCAGATCGCGTCGCAGGTGAAGGTAGCGCTGTAATACTGCTCGTCATTGTATTTCAGTTCTACGTCTTTTGGCTGCAGCGTAATCCACGGCTGACCTGTATAGTTCACGTTCATCGGGTATGCCACGCGGGTTTCCCCGTTTGAATCTATCACTGTACACCGGAAAGCTGTTTTAGGTTGGCTGACGACAAGCGACAGTTTGTTTCCGCCAACCTTGACATATTTTTTCGTTTGGGAATCGTAGCGCTCCCATTGATAAGTATAGGGCTTTTTGCCGCCGACAGCTTTGACCCACAGGGAAGCAGTGCCTTTGGGGGTAGTGATATTGGCCTGGCGGCTGAAACTCGCCAATTTGAATTCCTGCCTGGTCACCTTCGCATCAATGGTTTGCGCGAATCGGTCATTGGCATCATACACATAAATGCAGTAGAGGCCCGCTTCGTTTACCGTAAAGTCATAATATGAATTATTGGAAAATTGTGTCTGAATCGCTTCGCCGTCCTTTTCCAGCACATAGGTATAGGGACTTTTGCCGTCCGACACGATCACGGACAGCGTGATATATTGATCAAAGGCCGCTTCTCCGCCCTCGGGCTGCCGGACGATCGTCAGGGGTTTCATCATCACATCGGCATAACCGGAAACGATATTGCCCAGATCATCCTTGACGGTGACGCTGAATCTGCGCAAATCGGATACCTGGATCTCGGTACGGCGATCGATCCGGGATTCACTGGACAGTTCCTGGTTGTATGCATCGTACCATTTGATTTCAAACGGCGGAACGCCGCCGTTAATGGTAGCGGTCAGAGTGACCGGCTTTCCGGCCCATTCTGCATCGTAAGGCCCGTTCAGGGAAAGCGGGTCGGCGCTGTACACCCTGGCGGTGCGGGACTGGGAGGAATATCCCTTGGCATCCGTTACCTCGCAGTAATACCGGCCTTCCCTGCCGCCCGGATCGAAGCTGGAAGCAGTGGCCCCATCCACGGCAACGGCATGGCCCGTGTTTTCGTCGATTCGGTACCACTGATAGGTATAGGGCTCCGCACCGTCCTCCACATCTACCCACAGCGTTTGGCTGGATTTTCCACTGGATTTTAAATTGATATCAGCCGGTTCTTTCAGGAAATAGGGCCTGTAATCGACGATCACGTGATCGCTGTTTACTGTGCTGCCGACGGCGTCGGTGACTTTGCAGTAGTATGAGTAACGGCCTCTGTCGGCGTCATAGGAAGCGTCGTTGCCGTAATCCATTTTACTGAACCGGAGCCCGGTGCGGGAACTCTTTTTCAACGCGATTCGACTCCTGGTGTTTGCGCCGTACCACTGGTATTGGTAGGGCGGATTGCCGCCTTTTACCTCGATATACATGTGGTGGGAGGAAGGCGTGTTGCGGAACACCGCGCCCGGCTGAGGCTGGGTGACGATGGTGAGGGGCATATCGCTTTCTTCTTCATCAGACCCCAGGTTGAACAGCATGCTGGTGAAGCCTCCTGGCGGGAAGGAAAGGCCCGCGGCCGGGATGGATTCAACGCGCGTGGTCTGGCACTGGGTGCAGGTAAAGGTGTTTTCCCCGTTATGCAGCAGACCCGGCTGCAAAGTCAGCTTTCCTTCGTCCCAAACGTGGCCGCCGCTGCTCACGGCTGTGCATAGGTCTTCCAACAAGCCGGAAAGGGGTTTCATGGGATAAGTAGTCACGGAGCTAACGTAGGCGGTGGTGTCGATATTGGAAAGGTACTGCCACGTGCCGTCCGTATTCTGCTTATACTGAACGTACTGCCCCGTGGAAACCTTCACGCCGCTCACATCATCCGGTTCCATATGAATCGCGCAGTTCCATAAGCAATCGTAATCCCAATCGTGCAGCGCGCTGTCACAGATCATATGGAAGTTCACATAGACCGTGCCCTTGAGCGCTTCTTCCTGATCCACACCGAAGAAATAACGGCTGTCCGTATAGGTTTCACCGGGGCCTAAGGTGATGTCGAAATATCCAGTTAAATCAGGAGGAGTCGTTTCGGGGTATCCGCTTTCCGTTTTCGATGAATAGTAGTCAAAGCGGGTGACATGGATGGTATCCTTGGGGTCGGTGTTTTCCAGAGTGATCGTCATATACGCCCTGTCCCCGGGACGATAGATCTGATCCACATAGGACCCGGAAAGGATGGGTGGATTGTACGCGATTTCCCGCTGCTGGATCGCTCCGCAGCGGCTGCAGGAGCGTTCTTCCGTTCGCTTATCTTCCGCGGCGGCCGCAGGAGTCAGCCGCCAGGCGCTCCAATCGTGATCCAAGGCGGGAATGACGGTCTGTTCCCTGAGGACGGCCCCGCAATCGCTGCATCGGAGGCCGGGCGTCAGGCCTGCCTCCATACAGGTGGCCTCTTTTTCGGGCAGCTGGACCAGCGTGTGTCCCTTTGCCGGAATGATGGTCGGGGCCGTGATCACTTCGCCGCAGACCGTGCACTGTTCGCCGCCCTGTCTGCCTTCCTGGGTGCAGGTGGCTTCGATATCCTGCATGGCTGTGATCTGGTGGCCCAGGGCGGGAATAGGCGCGAAATCTTCCTTTTCACAGCGGCTGCATACCCGGTGCTGCTTGCCATTGCTGGCACAGCTCGGCTCGCCGTCGGTGATCCAGGGACCCCAATCATGCCCCGGAGCGGGTATGATTTCTGTTTTTGTGTGAACGTGGGTTTGGGGACGGTAGCAGTAATAGGTGATTTCGCCGTCCTCTTCGCAGGTGACAGGCTTGGTTACCTCGCTTTTGCTCCAATCATGCCCCAAGGGCGGGATAGGCTCCTGCTCTGACAGGAGGATGCCGCATCGGCTGCACCTGAAGCCATCCGTCAGGCCCTCCTGTTCGCAGGAGGCCGGATAGCCGGGCTCTGTCACGGGATCATGGCCCAGAGGCGCGCTGTCTCTGGATTCCCAAAGGCCGCAGCGGGCGCAGCTGCGGAATTCCACGCCCCATTCCGTGCAGGTGGGCGGCATGGCGGCGGGGGAGGGGCCCCAATCGCCCCAATCATGGCCCAGAGCAGGCACAGATTGCGTTTGCATGTCCTGGCAGACCATGCACCAGCGGGTCAGCTGTCCTTCTTCGGTGCAGCTGGGCTGATCCGCGTCATCGAAGTAATACCAATCGCCCCAGGTGTGGTTGCCAGTTGCGGGGATGGACTGGGATTCCGAGGCCTGGCAGATCTGGCACCAGCGGGTTTGCCAGCCGTCATAACCGCAGGAGGCATCCCAGTCCACGATCCATTCGCCCCAGGTGTGGCCGTTGTAGCAAGGACCGCCTGTGGCTGTTTCACCCAGGGCGGAAGACGCAGCCAGAAGGCAAAGCAGCGTCAGCGTGAGTATGATCCACTTTTTCATATGCGTTCCTCCTTCGCTCTCCAGATGACGTGAAAGTAGGATGATATGCGTTGTCTATTGTCATCATAGCATGAGCGGATAAAAAATACCCCCTCAAAAACAACAGTTTTTGAAGGAGTATGCCAGAAAAATGCTTTACTGGATCCCGGGCACGGTGATCCCGCTGCGAACGGCGTGCACCGCCAGCTCGGTGCGGGTGGAAAAGCCGGTTTTGCTCATCAGATTGCCCACATGATAACGCACGGTGGTGACGCCGAGAAACAGCTTTTCCGCGATTTCGGCATCGGTGAGGCCCTCGGAAAGCAGCCGCAGCACCTCCAGCTCTCGGGCAGTGAAATCTTCGCTTTCCGCCTGGCCCAGCTTCGTTCGGGGCGCCCGACACGGCCAGATATGCTCGCCCGCCATGGTGCGGTCCATCACCTCCAGCATGGGCCGGGCCTGTACCTCCTTGTACCAGAAGGAATCCGCGCCGATTTCCCGGGCCCGGCGAAGAAACAAGGCGTCCGGCATGGAGGTAACGATGATCACCTTGATATGTGGATAGTTTTGCTTGATGCGCTCCGCAGCCTCCAAGCCACTCATGCCGTCGTTCATCACCACGTCCATGATCACCAGATCCACCCCGCCCCGGGCGCAGTAGGAATCGGCGATGCGGGCCGTATCGATCATATCCACGATTTCATAGCGGTCCGTGGACGCGACGATGCTTTGAAACAGCTGCCGGGCCACGATTTGGTCATCCACGATCAATACCCGATAGGCCATTGGACACCTCCTTGGGAAGGGTCAGCGTGACGGTGAAGCGGGGCTGAACGGCGATCGCCATCGTGCCCCCTGCGCTTTCCGCCAGCACGTGCAGGGAAGCCAGACCGCCTGCTTCCCGGATGGGCCCGGTCGGCTGCAGCCCATTGTTTGTAAAGCGAATGGTGATTTGTTCTTCCTGTTCCGCAATGTTCAGCCGCAGCGTATCGCCGCGGGCATGCCGCAAAGTGTTGGTAAAGCATTCGTGAATGGCTGCGGCGATGATGTGCTTCTGCGGCTCCGTCTGGGGAAGCGTTCCCGTTATATGGATATGAACCCCCAGCTTTTCCGCCGTTTCCAGCATCAATGCGTATTCATCCTTTTTCTCGCCTTGCCGGCCGGTTTTCAGGAAGGAAACGTTGCGCCGCAGCATGGTCTCGATTTCTTTTTGCTCTGCCTCCGTGCCGTTTTGAAGGATGAAGCGCTTCATGACCAGCAGATCCTCTCCCATCTGATCGTGCAGGCGGAGCCGGGCGTCCAGCAGCTCCTTTTCCGCCGTCAGCGCCACGATTTCCCGGTTATAAGCCGTCAGCCGTTCGTTCAAGGCGGACAGCTTTTTTTGCATCTGCCGCAAGGACAGGGTTTTCTGATAAGCCTCCGTTATCTCCGATGCCAGCAGCCGCCGAACCGTGTCGCCCCGATAAGGGGCCGTATGCTCTGCCAGCGCCCAAACGGTTCCTTCCGGCAGGATGATCACCGGGGTTTCGCCCGCCCAAATCCGTTCGCAGGCAGCGCTCAGATCGCCGTTGAATAAACAATCCCGAAACTGCTCGCCGTTGATCAGCATGCTTCCTGTGGCCTGACGGCAAAAATGCTCCATCGCCTGGTTGACCAGGATCACCTGTCCGCTCGGCAGGTACATGCACACGCCGGCGGGCAGACTATCCACCGCCTCCTTGACGGACATAGAGGTGATCTGGCTTTTCTCATAGCGAATCACGGAGCGGAGCAGCAGCAGGACCCCGGCCAGTTCCGCCGCAAGCGCTGCAAGCATGATTTCAGGCGGCATCGCGGAAAACCATCTGGAAAGCGCCTGCGCCGCTTTCCCATGCGCGTTTTGAAAAATGACCAAAACTGTGCATTGTTCCTGAAAAAAGACAACGGCCAGCAGCGCGAGACTCGGCAGCAGAAGCCAACGCCTTTGCCGAAGGGAAAGGGCGGCGGGAATGACGCAGGCAAAGAACAGAAACAGGGACAGGAGAGCAAATGTCGGCCAGAAGAGGGAGGAAGCGGGAATCATGGGCCTTCACCCCCCGCGGAAAAGGTAAAGAGCAGCAGCAGATCCTGCCCATCCTTGGTTACAGTCTGCGTCTGCGTGCAGCCGGGAGCGGGGGAGGGAATCGATGACGCGGACAGGGTAACGGTCTCGGCTGTCAGCAGCATACGAACCGTTAATGTATTTCTCTCTGTTTTTATGGAAACCATGAGGCCGGACAGGGACGAAAAGCTGTCTTCAATGACGCGCTCGATTTGCTCGTAGGCCGCCATGACCAGCCCCGCGGGCATGGTTCCCTGAACCTTGGCCGCCGATGCCGCTTCAATCCCGCAGAGGCGAAGCGTGTCGGCCGTTTCCATTACTGCCATGGTCAGCTCGTCCAGCGGCAGCAGATCGTTTTTTGCCAGCAGCTCCATATTGCTGCGGCGCTTGATATAAGCGCTCATGACGGTGATCATGCGCATTTTTTCGTGAAATGCTTCTTCCGGCTGATCCAGCAGCGCGTTGATCCGGTCAATCTGGGGCCGCACGATGCGGGTGATCCGGTCATAGATGGCATTTCGGGTCTCCAGTTCCGTCTTTTCCGCTTTGACGCGGCTTTCTTCCGTCAGGTAAGCGTTCCGGGCCTCCAGCTTCTGGGCGGTTTCCTCCAGCTCCCGGTTAAGGCGCTGCAAATCGGAAAGATCCACCGCCCATTCAAGCTGCCCTCCGAAAATGGGATGGCGCATGATCCGAATGGAATCATTTGCCTGCAAGGGCTTCGCTTCCCGCCCGGAAACATAGCGCAGCGTTCCCTGCTGATCCAAAATGGCGGCGGACAGCTGGGCCAGGGAAAACAGCTTTTCATAGTCCGTATTGGCCGGGATCAGGCCCCCCTGAATGCAGGCCTCCAGCGCGCCGATCAAGCAGAAAGTCAGCGTTTCACCTATGTTCCAAAGTCTTTTCCCAAACAAAAGGCCGCTGATATTCAATGGGTAAATCAGAAAATAAACAATGCCCACCGCCAGGTGCGCTATCGGCAGCCATCGAAAATGCTTCCCCTTATAGCGTCTGCTTTTCCATAGCATGATGGCGAAGGAAAGGATAAACAGGCCGTAGATAAAAGCACTGATCCCATAGTACAGCCAGCCGTTTTGTTCATGGCCAAGATCCATCATGACGCCGTTTGGGAAGGATTTGAAGCTGAAATGAAAATCATTGGTTATTACGCCAAGGGCCAGCAGCACGCCAATGGCCGCGATCCATCCGTAAAAGGCAGGAAGCTTTTGCTCCTGGGGACGATAAACGCATAAAGCCACGCAAAAACACAGGAGCGGAAGAAACGTCAAGGGAATGTAAAAACTGTACCATAAATACCTTTCCGCAAGCATGCTATCCACAAAAAGACTGTATCTGGCTTCCTGCAGCACGATATAAAGCAGCAGGAACGCTGTCACGGCGATCAGCAGCCGCTGCAGCCGCAGATCCGTTACCCTCTTCCGGATGGAAATTCCCCATAGGAGCGTTATCGTGCCATAGAATAATTGAGAAAAACCATAAGTGAATTCCACCCGATAGAGCATCAGATGCAGCACGCCGCTGAGCAGCCAGACGGCAAAGGGCCAATAGGGAATCCAGTTTTCGGCTTTCCGCATGCCCCCGCCTCCTTATCGATCTGCTTTCGCCTTTATTATACAGGAAAAAGCCTGTTTTGTCCCCCTGAAAAATAACAGGCTGCTGTGCTTTGATGAAAAAAAGGCGGAATGCGGGGAAGATCAAAACATTTGCTTGACATTTTGCGTATAAAGGAGTATGATTTCTTTAGCGAATAAAAGCGATAAAGCGTCAAGGACGCTTTCGCATGCGAAAGGAATGTACGCGCTATGCCAATCACGGATCTGCTGGAAAGAAACAGCAAGCTGTACGGAAACGAAGTGGCCCTGGTGGAAATGAACCCGGAAATTCAGGAGGAGCCGCGGGTGACCTGGCGGGAATATGAATTGATCCAGCCTACGGAATCCGCCCCTTTCCGGCGGGAAATCACCTGGAGCGTATTTGATGAAAAGGCCAACCGGGTGGCCAATCTGCTTTTGTCCCGAGGCATCCGCAAGGGCCAGAAGGCGGCCATTTTGCTGATGAACTGCCTGGAATGGCTGCCCATTTATTTCGGCGTATTGAAAACCGGCGCTATCGCGGTGCCGCTGAATTTCCGGTACACGGCAGACGAAATTGATTATTGCTTAAAGCTGGCGGACGCGGACGTGCTGTTCTTCGGCCCGGAATTCATTGGCCGGGTGGAGGATATTTTCCCCAAGATCAGCAAGGAAATCAGCCTGTTTTTTGTGGGCGACAATAAGCCTTCCTTTGCTGAAAGCTACAATGAAGCGGTGGCCAACTGCTCCTCGGCCGCGCCCAAGGTGCTGATTGAGGACACGGATGAAGCGGCCATTTATTATTCCTCCGGCACCACGGGCTTCCCCAAGGCGATTTTGCTGGATCATACCGCGCTTTTGCAATCCGCGCGCATGGAAGCCGTGCATCATGAAACCACCCATGACGATGTGTTCCTGTGCATACCGCCGCTGTACCATACCGGCGCGAAAATGCATTGGTTCGGCTCCCTGTTCACCGGCAGCCGGGCCGTGATTTTGAAGGGCAACAAGCCCAAGGCCATTCTGGACGCCGTTTCCTGGGAAAAGTGCACCATCGTATGGCTGCTGGTGCCCTGGGCGCAGGATATTTTAGCGGCCATCGAGCGGGGCGACGTGAAGCTGGAGGATTATCAATTATCCCAGTGGCGGCTGATGCACATTGGGGCCCAGCCGGTGCCTCCCTCCCTGATCCGGCATTGGCTGCAATACTTCCCGAACCACAAATATGACACGAACTATGGCCTCAGTGAGTCCACCGGCCCCGGCTGCGTCCATCTGGGCCTGGAAAACGTGCATAAGGTGGGCGCCATCGGCGTGCCCGGCTTCGGCTGGAAATGCAAGATCGTGGATGAGCGGGACGTACCCGTAAAGCAGGGCGATGTGGGCGAGCTTTGCGTGAAGGGCCCCGGTGTGATGCGCTGCTACTATCACGATCCCAAGGCTACTGCCGAAGTGCTCAAGGACGGCTGGCTGCATACCGGCGATATGGCCAAGCAGGATGAGGACGGCTTTATCTTCCTGGTGGACCGCAAGAAGGACGTGATCATTACCGGCGGCGAGAACCTGTACCCCGTGCAGATCGAAGATTTCCTGAACGCTTACCCCAAGATTCACGACGTGGCCGTGATCGGCCTGCCGGATCCCCGCCTGGGCGAAATTGCCGCGGCCATTATCCAGGTAAAGGAAGGCATGGAATGCACGGAGGAAGAAATCAATCATTTCTGCCTGGATCTGCCCCGCTACAAACGCCCCCGGAAGATCATTTTCGCCAAAGTGCCCCGGAATCCCACCGGCAAAATCGAAAAGCCCAAGCTGCGCCAGCAATACTGTGGCGTGCGTTTGGTGGAAGCGCAGAATAACAGCTGATCCCTGTTTCTTCCATATCAAAACCGCTCTTTGCACTGGAAAGAGCGGTTTTTTGCTGCGCCTTTATTCTTCATGCCGTATGGCTGCCGGGTCAGGAATCCTTCAAATAGGCCTGATGCTCCTTGGGGAAATCCCGTTTCAGGTTCCGGTCCGCTTTGGCCTGGTAGGCCTGTTCAAATTCTTCCGCCGTTACGCCGCAGCAGATCAGCACGTCCGTCAGGTACATGAACACATCGGCCATTTCCTCGCAGAAATGAGCCCGGAGGGAAGCGTCCCGCACCACAGCCTGGGGGGAACGCTTTTTCATGATGGCGGAAACCTCGCCGATTTCCTCCACGGCGTACAGCAGATGGTGCTGAGCGGTTTCCGGGCTGTCGCCCTCCCAGATGCCCTTGTATTTTTCCTGCAATTGGTTTTGAATATCCATCCAATCCCGCATGGTCATGCCCATGAGGAATCCCTCTTTTCATCCATGATTTTTTCTCCGCAGCTCGGGCAGAAATTGGCGTTTTCGGGCAGCCGTTTTCCGCAATGGGCGCAGAACTTCTGGTCTGCGTGCCGCTGATTCAAGGGATCGGGCTCCTCGCTGTCATCCACAATATCAATGACGGAATAACGGTTTTTGGCTGAAGCGTTGCGGAAGCTGTAAACCGCCAGCACGATGGCCAGCACAACGAAAATAATACCGAACGGCGCCATAAAGCCACCGCCGATGGAGCTGGCCATAATGATCCAGAAAACGCCGAATGCTGCGGCGCCGATGGCGGCAATGCCGTTCACGGCGGATGGGCCCCGGCCGGGCTTGATGCTCTTCATAATCTGATTACCTCCTTATTACTGACGGGGATATTGTAGCATGGAGAGCAGACGCTGTCCAGGAAAAAGGAGCGAAAGCTGCAAAAAAACGCTCCAACTGTCGTTTTATGGACAGCTGGAGCGAAGATGAGATCATACCTTGCAGGTCCAGTTATGGGTATCAGGCGCGATGCCCCACTGGATGGAGGTCAGGGTATCGTACAGCTTTTGAGAAAGCTTGCCGATGCCGCCGTCGGCTACCTGCATGGAAACGCCGTCCATGCGCAGTTCGCCGATGGGGGAGATGACGGCGGCGGTGCCGCAGCCCCAGGCTTCCTGGAGGGAGCCGTCTTTCAGGGCATTTTCCAGCTCCTCAGCAGAGAGCAGGCGTTCTTCCACGGTGTAGCCCATTTCTTTCAGCAGCTCGATGCAGCTCTTGCGGGTGATGCCGGGCAGGATGGAGCCGGTGAGGGCGGGGGTGACCACCACGCCGTTGATCAGGAACATCACGTTCATGGCGCCCACTTCTTCAATGTACTTGCGCTCCACGCCGTCCAGCCACAACACCTGGGAATAGCCCTCGGCAGCGGCCCGGTCCCCGGCGCGCATGGAGGCGGCGTAGTTGCCGCCGCATTTGGTGTAGCCCGTGCCGCCGCGGACGGCGCGCACATCCTGGGTTTCGATCATGATTTTCACGGGATTCAATCCCTCGGCGTAGTACGCACCCACGGGGGAGGCGATGACCACGTACTTGGCGTGGTGGATGGTGTGCACGCCCAGGGTTTCGTCATTGCCGAACAGGAAGGGGCGCAGATACAGGCTGGTGCCGGGGGCAGAGGGCACCCAATCCTTTTCCAGGGCCACGAACTTTTTGAGGGCGTCAAGGGTGAATTCCTCGTCCACCTGGGGCAGGGAAAGGCGCTCGGCGGAATTGTTCAGGCGCTTGATGTTTTCCCAGGGGCGGAACAATTGCACTTCGCCGTCGGGACGGCGATAGGCCTTCAGGC
>JAUNMW010000371.1 GCA_030537395.1 Clostridia bacterium
ATATGTTTTTTACAGCAGGGCGCGCTGGATCTTTCCGCTGGTGGTTTTGGGAAGCTCGTCCCGGAAGACCACGATGCGGGGATACTTGTAAGGTGCGGTGCGCTGTTTGACGTAGCTTTGGATTTCCTTTTTCAGTTCCTCCGTGCCTTCCTTGCCCTTCACCAGCACGATGCTGGCCTTGACCACCTGGCCGCGGACGGGATCGGGGGCGGCGGAAACGCCGCACTCCAGCACGTAGGGCAGTTCCATGATGACGCTTTCGATTTCAAAGGGCCCGATGCGGTAGCCAGAGGATTTGATCAGATCGTCCACCCGGCCCACATACCAGAAGTAGCCGTCCTCGTCCTTCCAGGCAGTATCGCCGGTATGGTACAGGCCGTCGTGCCAGTTGCCGTTCACATTGCGGTCGCTGCTGCCGTAATAGCCGGTGAGCAGGCCGCACTGGGGGCTGTTTTCGGAGGTGTGAATGACGATCTCGCCCACCTCGCCCACGGGCACCGGATTGCCGCTGGGGTCCACGATGTCCACGTTGTAGAGGGGCACCGGCTTGCCCATGGAGCCGGGCTTGGGGGTCATGCCGGTCAAGTTGCCGATGATGATGGCGCTCTCGCTCTGGCCGAAGCCTTCCATGATGGTGATGCCGGTGGCTTCCTTGAATTTCTGGAACACCTCGGGGTTCAAGGCCTCGCCCGCGATGGTAGCGTAGCGGATGGAGGACAGATCGTATTTGCTCAGATCCTCCTTGATGAGCATCCGGTACATGGTGGGCGGCGCGCAGAAGGTTTTGATGTTGTACTGCTTGAACAGGGGCAGGATATCATCGGCATGGAAGCGGTCAAAGTCGTACACGAACAGGGACGCTTCGCACATCCACTGGCCGAATATTTTGCCCCAGCAGGCCTTGGCCCAGCCGGTATCGGAAATGGTCAGGTGCAATTGCCCTGGCAGCACATTATGCCAGTATTTGGCGGTCATGTAATGCCCCAGGGGGTACTTGTGGCTGTGGCATACCAGTTTGGGATAACCGGTGGTGCCGGAGGTGAAGAACATGAGCAGGGGATCGTCCCCGCAGGCGGCGTCGGCGGGCCGCTCATAATGGGAGGAGAACACGCTGTATTCGGTGTCGAAATCATGCCAGCCTGGGCGCTGCCCGCCGCAGTACACCAGCGTTTGGATGCCGGGGCATTCGGGCAGGGCCTTTTCGATTTCGCTCGCGGCCTGGCCGTGGCTGGTGCATACCACCGCGCTGACCTCGCCGGTCTGGAAACGATAAATGTAATCCTTGCACAGCAATTGGTCGGTAGCGGGAATCACCACCGCGCCGATTTTTTCCATGGCCAGCATGGTGATCCAGAAGTGATACTGCCGCCGCAGCACCAGCATCACCCGGTCCCCCTTCTTGATGCCGATGGATTTGTAATAGTTGGCGGCCCGGTTGCTCATCTTGTGGAAATCCAGGAAGGTGAAGCGCCGTTCCTGCTTGTTGATGTCCAGATGCAGCATGGCCAGCTGCTCCGGATGCTCCTTGGCCAGCTCGTCCATAATATCAAAGGCGAAGTTGAAATGCTCGATATCGTGGTAATGGACGGAAACGGGGGTGCCTTTCTCGTTCACCACCGTGTCCACATACCGGTCGGCGATGATGGCCTGGGCATGCTCGGCGGGGGCGGCGGCTTCGTGAATATGAGGATTGTATTCCGTTTCCTCGCCGGGAATGACTACCGCCAGGAACACGCAGTCCTGCCCCTCGGCGGCGATGAGGCCATGGGGGGTGGAGGAATCGAAGAACACGGAGTCCCCGGCCCGCAGGGTTTCAGTATGTTCGCCGATCTGGGCCCGCAGCACGCCGGAGAGGATGTAGTCAAATTCCTGGCCGGGATGGCTCACCGTTTCGATGGGCGCGGCCTGCAGCGCGGGATCGTAGGAATAGCGGGTGAGATAGGGCTCCACGATGCGCTTGCGGAACATGGGGGCCAGGTTCAGCATCTTGATCCCCTTGATGTCCGTGACCACTTCGCCCTCGCCGTGGCGGGTGACGGTGTAGTTGGACAGCCGGGGGCTGGTGCCCTCGATCAGGTCCACAATGTCCACGCCGAAGGCGGCGGCGCATTTGTGCACAAAGGAGAAGGGCATTTCCACGCTGCCGGTTTCATACCAGGCGCAGTCGGCCTCGGAAAAGCCCGTCATGCGGGCCAGATCGGCGGTGGTATAGCCGGAAATGTCTTTCAGTTCGCGGATACGGGCGGCCACGTCCCGAAGCATTTCAGGGGCTTGGGCGGAAGCAGGCATTGACAAAACCTCCTTGGAGCTTTGTTTTAGAGTTAAGAGTTGAGAGCTTTT
>JAUNMW010000372.1 GCA_030537395.1 Clostridia bacterium
TACGCTAGTCAAAGCGTCGCAGTACGCAAACGCAGACGTTCCGATGTTTTTCACGCTGCCCGGGATCGTTATGCGGGTTAAAGAACTGCAACCCCAAAACGCTTCCTCTCCGATGCCGGTAACAGGATGTCCGTTGATGGTTTCCGGCAGAGTCAGGTCTGTATCGGTGCCGCGATAACCCAGTATGATGGCGTTACCATTTTTGACGGTGTAGGCATAGTCATTGTAGTAGGCTGCATGCACATCCGCAGGTGCCACAAACCCGGCAAACGAAACGGCGGTAAACACCACTGCTGCCATCAGCAGAACACGAAACATTTTTTTTCTTAGAATTTTCAAAACCAATTCCTCCCTATATAATCAAGTGTTTTTTTATTGAAATTTCAAGGTTTTTTAGTCCTCGTTATCTCAGAAAATTTGCCACGGTCTTGGATATTTCGGTGTATCTGGTACTGAAATAGAGGCTTCCGGGTTCACGAAATAAAACGTCATTGATTTCCGTTTTACATGGCCTTGTGTGTACCCCTTCCCTCTATGGCAGCAAACCTCCCATTTCTACCAGGTTTTCCTCTGTTTCCAGTGGTCCTAACTTCCTTCGTCCTGCCTATCCATAACCAGGGTGTCAGCTCAGCTCCTTTGCGAGGTCATGCCCCATGGACAACATTCCTGCCGACTACTGGCTCATTCTTTTTTTGATTACTGATCTGCTTCCTGCTTCAGCACTGTTTCCAGTGGACGTTATCTGTTGCATTCTGCTTTCTTAAGCTGCATTAACAGCCAGTGATAACTTTTTTTCTTATGCTGCCTTCAGGTACGCTGCCGGTCTTTTAATATCTCCGATCATCTTTTCCGGATCGTATTCAATGTCCTTTATCATAATGGCGTAAAAGACTCGGATCAGTTTTGTTGCCACAGCCATCAGTGACTGCATTTTCTTGAGCGGATTTACTGCCCTGGTCGTGTAGTATCGGTGCAATTCCCGGAATTCCGGGTTCTTTGACACAAGTGACATTGCAGCCTCGAACAGCAGATATCTCAGCCTCTTTCGACCACGTCTGCTGATCGTTGTCTGGCCTTTGTGTTTTCCCGAACTGTTTTCCACCAGGGCAAGTCCTGCCAGTTTCTGCAGTTCTTTCGGACTGTTGAATCGGCTGATGTCTCCGACTTCAGCAAGAAATCCGGACACCGTTCTGATTCCAACTCCTTTGATCCCCATAAGCTTTTCTGCTACCGGGATCTTTGCTACTAACTCTTCGATGAACGTCAATACTTCCTGAAGGCGTGCATTTTTAGATTCATAATCGTCCAGCAGCATTTGGATCTCCATTCTGGCTGACCTTGCGCCTTCTTTACTTCCAACACTGTGCTCGGCAGCGTTTAGCAGGGTCTGTGCCCTCTTGATCCCAACTGCTCTCAGCTTTGCCTCTCTCCAGATTTGATTCACTCCGCTGACACCTAACGTCACGATGTCCTCCGGTAATGGCGCTTTCTTCAGGATCAGGATACCGCTCACTGCATCTGGTTTTCCGTAAACTGTTTTGTATTCAGGAAAGTATATGCTGAACCAACGGCTTATCCGATTTCTGATTCTCGTCAGTTCCGACTGCAGCTGGAATCTCATATTTGATGCGGTTCTCAGCTCGGCGTATACGCCATCGGGCAAATACGGTATCATATATCGTCCATCTTTGACTAAGCCCGCGATGACTTTGGGATCCTTGCGATCATTTTTCGTCGGATTATTGTCGTCGAGTTCTTTTGATTTCTTTACATGGTGTGGATTTACCAGAACTGGCCGCATGCCATTGTCCTGAAGGAATTTTCCAAGGTTGAACCAGTAGTGACCGGTCGGTTCCATTCCCGGTACGACCTTGGTTTTACCATGCTTTTTCTGGAATTCGGTGATCCATGCCTTCAGCGATTCAAATCCGGCTTCGCTGTTGCAGAACCGGAATGGTCTTTTGGAATACTCGATCCCTCGATCATTGAACGCTCTTGCATAGTGAGTCTCGCTTCCGACATCGATTCCGATTACCAAAGTTTTTTCATTAATTGCTTCAATTTTTTTGTTTTGTGCGTTACAATTCATTTGAAATACCTCTCTGTTTTTTAAGATGACTTTTTCTTTTTCAGTAATCTTATTCTACTCCGAGGTATTTCCCTTTTTCAACGCCACTATTTAAACTATACAGGAAGCTCCTTTTTTTATTAAATTCAGTAGCAGTTTTTATTAGTAATAAAAACTCTGTATAAATAATCATATACCAGAAGGTATGGTTTGTCAAAAATGTATTAGGGTGGCAGGCGCACGTTGTGATATAATTTACTGTATGC
>JAUNMW010000373.1 GCA_030537395.1 Clostridia bacterium
CGCGAAGGCGGCCACACCGTAGGCGCTGGCGCCGTGGTTCGCATGGTGGAATAATTTAAGGGTCTCCAGGGCTTATTACGCTCAAGAAACTCACCGGCAGGCTGAAAAGCCTGCCGTTTTTTTGCATGCTTTATTCTTTGCCGGCGCAACATAAAGAAAAGAAATAAGGGGAGGAATGAAACATGCAGATTCGTACAGACCTGGCGGTGGAAAGCAGCGGCTTGGAGAAAAAACCAAAAGGCGTTTCTATAACAAGGCTTCACCATGGAAAGATTGAAGAAATTCAGGTGACTGTTGAAACAGTGGATGCGGCGAGGACGCTGGAAAAAGCGCAGGGAACGTATATTACGCTGTTTCATCCATTGCTTTCTCATGCCGATTCCATGGAACGGCTGACAATGATTCATGCGCTGGCTGATGCGCTGAAAAAACTGCTTCCACCCTTCGGCGATATTCTGGTGATCGGGCTCGGGAATCGCTATATGACGGCAGATGCGCTGGGAAGCCGGGTGGTGGAAAGCCTCTTGATCACGCGGCATGTAAAAGATATGGTTCATGAAAGCATATCCAATCGGCTGCGAAGCGTTTGCGCCGCCGCACCTGGGGTGCTGGGGATCACAGGCATTGAAACTGCGGAAATGGTGCGGGGCATGGCGGAACATGTGCGCCCTGCCGCCATCATTGCTATTGACGCTCTGGCAGCAAGGGAAAGCAGCCGTATCTGTACCACCATCCAGGTAACGGATACCGGCATTCTGCCCGGAAGCGGGGTCGGAAATCATCGGGAAGGGCTGACGAAGGATTCCCTTGGCATTCCGGTTATCGCCATCGGGGTTCCCATGGTGGTGTATGCCGCGGTGATTGCCCGGGATGCGCTGTCGCTTTTGCTGGATGATCTGGGTATCAGCGAAGAAGAACATGAAAAAGCCATTGAAGGCATGGTGCAGAAGATTACCCGGCAGGGCCTGGGAGAATTGGTCGTCACGCCCCGGGAGGTGGACGAGTTGGTGGGGAAGGTGGCCCGCATCATCGCGGACGGGGTCAATTTGGCGCTACAAACGGAATTATCGGAGGAAGAAATCCAATTATTTTCGCATGATGAAATGTAGACGCGCATATACTGCCATGAGGTGAGCGTATGCGGGCAGAACGGAACAGAAGCCAGGCATTTGACGTAGGTACAGCATTTGAATTGCTGCTTGTTTTTACAGTTTGCTGGTTATGCGGCAGAACGGCTGCCTACGGATTGCAGCTTGCGGCGGTATATGCGGAATCGGAAGCGGAAGCCGGGGATTTTACCATGGAAGTGATTTCCGTTCAAGCCCCTGCAAAAAAGCAGAAACGGGTGTTTATTTACCATACCCATACGTACGAAGCGTATGAGATGGACGATGAAAACCGATATACTCCCACGGAAACCTGGCGAACGGCGGACCATGCTTACAACATGGTGCGCGTTGGCGCGGAACTGGCCGCTCGGCTTCGGGAGGCGGGCATTTTTGTTGAACACGATATAACGGACTATGAGCCGCCCAGGCTGTCCACCGCTTATTCCCGTTCCTTGGAGGGCTTGCAGAAAGCGGCGGAGGAAGGATATGATTTGTATATCGATCTGCACCGGGATTCCTATTCCAAGGGGAACGGGGCCAACGTGATCCAGGTGGACGGTAAAAGCGCCGCCCGTTTGCTGATTCTGATCGGCCAGGGAACCGGCAGCGGATTGGATGAAAAACCGGATTGGGAAGCCAACCAAAAGGCAGCTCTAAGGATTTCGGAGAATTTGAATCAGCGGGTGGAAGGACTCTGTCGGGGTGTGGCCCTGAAATCGGGACGATACAATCAGCAGGCGGCCACTCCCAGTATGCTGATCGAAGTGGGGAATAATAAAAACACGCTTCCGGAAGCCCTGAATGCCATGGAACCCCTGGCCCGGGCAATATGCCGGTATTTTGATGAAATCAATTGAAACCGTTCGTTCGCAAAACGCTTTTATCCACGATTGACTTTCCTTCCTGATTGTGCTATATTGCCCGCAGGGAGGGGTGTGGCATGAAGCAATTTTGCCTGCGGCAGATGCGGCGGGAGTACCGGGGCGTGCTGCGCAGCTGCACCGGTACGGCGATTGTTTTTCTGCTGTGCCTTGGTTTCATGGGGGCAATATCCGCGGTAAATCATGTGCCCATGAAAGCAATATGGGCTCTTATAGGAATCGAAGCTTTCGTCGGACTGGTGTCTTTGGGACTGTACATGATTTTCAGCGATGAAAAATGGCTGCTGAAAAAGACTCCCTTTGGCCAAGCGCTGTACTCTCTTGGAGAACCGCGGGAAGT
>JAUNMW010000097.1 GCA_030537395.1 Clostridia bacterium
ACTCTGTACTCTGCACTCTGTACTCTTTTATAATATTTCAGTTTATGAGGGTGAATTCCTTTCGCGCAGCGCTTGACATAAGGATGAATTCTGTTATAATGTTAAACGATTGATGATTAAACACCTGATTTTTGAAAGGAGCGCGAAAATGGATTATCGGGAAGCCGTGGGGGCCATGCATCGTCTGGAGCTGCTGCGGCGGATCAAAGCCCGGGGGCTGATGGCGGAAGGCGGGCTGCATCCCGGCCAGCCGCGGCTGCTGCAGTTCATTCGGGAGCATCCCGGGTGCACCCAAAAGGAAGCGGCCGATGATCTGGATGTGACGCCGGCATCGGCGGCAGCCAGCCTGAAACGGCTGGAAAAAGCTGGGTTTGTGTCCCGCAGCGCCGATCCCAGGGATGCCAGGCGGAACCGGCTATTCGTCACGGATCAGGGCATTGCCCAGATGGATGAAAAGGGCCGTCAGTTTGAAGCGCTGGATCAGCGGATGTTTGCCGGGATGACGGAGGAAGAAGTGGAAGCGTTCCGCAGCGCTTGCGAAAAAATGTTTGACAATCTGGCCGACGAAGGGGACCGGCATTTGACCGTGTGGAAGCTGTCCCGCTGCGCCCAGCGCCAAGAGGAGGATGTGAAAAAGTGAAATTTCCCCAAATGATCAAAAAGTATTCGGGCAAATATGGGAAGTATTTGATCCTGTGTCCCATTGCCATGATCGGCGAGGTGGCCATGGAAACCACCATTCCCATGATGACTGCCAACCTGATCAACGAAGCGATCCCCCACAGCCAGCAGACCGGCGAAATCTCCCAGGTGCTTTTGTACGGCGGGCTGATGGTGCTGATGGCGCTCGCGTCCATGGCTTTCGGTATGCTGGGCAGCTACCTTTCCAGCAAAGGGGCCTATGGCTTCAGCCGCAACCTGCGTCAGGCGCTGTTTGAAAAAGTACAGACGTTTTCCTTTAAGAATATCGATCATTTTTCCACCGCTTCTCTGGTTACCCGCCTGACCACGGATGTGAACCAGGTGCAGGGCACGGTGATGATGGTGGTGCGCATGGCGGTGCGGTCCCCCATTATGCTGATTATGGCCTTGGTGATGGCCCTGCGGCTGCAGCCCGCATTGGTTGTGATCCTGGCGGTAGCCATTCCCATTCTGGCCTTTGCCATCGGCCTGATCATGAAGCTGGCCTTCCCCAAGTTCCAGATCATGATGAAAAAGTACGACGCCCTGAACTCCTCCGTGCAGGAAAACCTGATCGCCATTCGCGTGGTGAAGGCCTTCGTGCGCGCCAAGCATGAAAAGGAAAAATTCGAGGCTTCCGTCGATGACGTGACCGCCACTCAGCGGGCGGCTGAAAAGATCGTGCTGTGGAACGGCCCCATCATGACCATCCTGATGAACGCCAGCATTGTGGCGGTTCTGTTCCTGGGCGGCCAGCGCATCGTGGGCGGAACTATGAGCACTGGCGATTTGAGCGCCTTCATTACCTACATTACCCAGATTTTGATGTCCCTGATGATGCTGTCCTTCCTGTTCCTGGGCTTCGTGCTGTCCCGGGCGTCCATCGCCCGCCTGTCCGAAGTGCTGGACGAAAAGGCGGATATCGTCAGCCCTGACCAGGCCGCGACCCAGGTGAAGGACGGCAGCATCGTGTTCGATCATGTGAATTTCTCTTATCAGGGAGACCCCAAGAACCTGGTGCTGACGGATATCAACCTGAACATCAAATCCGGTGAAACCATCGGCGTTATCGGCGGCACGGGCTCGGCCAAAACCACGCTGGTATCGCTGATTCCCCGGCTGTATGACATCACCAGCGGGCGGCTGTTGGTGGGCGGCAGGGACGTGCGGGAGTACGATATCCACGCTCTGCGGGATCAGGTGGCCATGGTGCTGCAAAAAAACGTGCTGTTCTCCGGCACCATCAAGGAAAACCTGCGCTGGGGCGATGAACACGCCACGGACGAGGAAATCACCGCCGCCTGCCAGGCTGCGGCGGCGGATGAATTCATTCGTTCCTTCCCCGACGGCTATGAAACCGATCTGGGCCAGGGCGGCGTGAACGTATCCGGCGGCCAGAAGCAGCGCCTGTGCATTGCGAGGGCCCTGCTCAAGAAGCCCAGGATCATGATCCTGGACGACGCCACCAGCGCCGTGGATACCGCCACCGACGCCCGCATCCGTCAAGCCCTGCGCACCCAGATGCCGGAAACCACCAAGATCATCATTGCCCAGCGCATCGCTTCCGTGATGGAGGCCGACCATATCCTGGTGCTGGACGAAGGCAAAGTGGCAGACTTTGGCACCCATGACGAGCTGATGAACCGCAGCGAAATCTATCGGGAAGTGTACACTTCCCAGCAGAAGGGGGTGGCCTAAATGCCTCCGCGTGGACCGAGAGCTGTTGTGAAACCCAAGAATGCCAAAAGCACGTTTACCCGTCTGCTGAGCTATCTGAAAACCCACCGGCTGCGGCTGATCCTGGTATCCCTTTGCATTTTGGCCAGCACCCTCATTTCCACCACCGGCACCTACATGATCCGTTCCGTGGTGGATGATTACATCCTGCCCCTGGCGGATCAGCGCCTGGCCGGGCTGGAGGTGGATTTTAGCCCCTTCTTCCGGTTCCTGCTGATGCTGCTGCTCATGTACGCGGCAGGAGCCATGGCCCAGTTCTTCTATAACCGGATGATGATGATGGTATCCACCTCCACGCTGAACCATCTGCGCAAGGAAATGTTCGATCACATGGAAGACCTGCCCATCCGGTATTTCGATCAGCGGACCCACGGCGAAATCATGAGCCGCTACACCAACGATACGGATACCCTGCGGGAATTCCTGAGCCAATCCTTCCCGCAGGCGGTGTCCTCCGCGTTTTCCATCGTGTTTTCCCTGTTCTATATGCTGCGGCTGAACGTGTGGATGACGCTGCTGGTGCTGGCCCTGACGCCGCTCATGTTCACCATCACCATGAAGATCGGCAAGGCCTCCGGCAAAAACTTCGCTGCCCAGCAAAAAGCCGTCGGCGCTTTGAACGGCTATATTGAAGAAACCATCGAGGGCCAGCGGGTGGTGCAGGTGTTCTGCCACGAGGAAAAGGCCAAGCAGGCGTTTGAGACGAAAAATGAAGCCGTGCGCGTTGTGGGTACCCGGGCCAACACCATCGCCAGCATGCTGGGCCCCATCATGAACAACCTGGGCCACATCACCTATGTGATCATCGCGCTGCTGGGCGCGGTGCTGATCGTGAACGATCCCAAGGGGGCCACCCTGGGCATGCTCATCGCTTTCCTGCCCTTTACCCGGCAGTTCAGCCAGCCCATTTCCAACCTGAGCCAGCAGTTCAACATCATCATGCAGGCCCTGGCTGGCGCGGAACGCATCTTTGAATTGCTGGACGAACCGGTGGAAAAGGACGACGGCTATGTGACCCTGGTGCGGGCGAAAAAGGACGAAAAGGGCAACATCATCGAGTGCAAGGAACGCACCGGCATGTGGGCCTGGAAGCATCCCCACCAGGCCGATGGCACCGTTACCTACACCGAATGGAAGGGCGACGTGGTGTTTGAGAACGTGACCTTCGGCTACGTACCCGAAAAGACCGTGCTGCACAATGTGTCCCTGTACGCCCATCCCGGCGAAAAAATCGCCTTCGTGGGCTCCACCGGCGCGGGCAAAACCACCATTACCAACCTGATCAACCGGTTCTACGACATTCAGGGCGGCAAGATCCGCTATGACGGCATCAACATTGAAAAGATCAAGAAGGACGATCTGCGCCGGTCCCTGGGCATGGTGCTGCAGGACACCCACCTGTTCACCGGCACGGTGAAGGAGAACATCCGCTATGGCCGCCTGGACGCCACCGACGAGGACATCGTGAAGGCCGCCAAGATCGCCAACGCCGATTTCTTCATCAGCCATCTGCCCGAGGGCTACGATACCATGCTCACCGGCGACGGGGCCAACCTGTCCCAGGGTCAGCGCCAGCTGCTGGCCATCGCCCGGGCCGCCGTGGCGGACCCGCCGGTGCTGATCCTGGACGAGGCAACGTCCTCCATCGATACCCGCACCGAAGCCCTGATCGAAAAGGGCATGGACGAGCTGATGAAGGGCCGCACCGTTTTCGTGATCGCTCACCGTCTGTCCACCGTCCGCAATTCCCAAGCTATCATGGTGCTGGAAAACGGCGTGATCATCGAGCGCGGCAACCATGAGCAGCTTTTGGCCCAGAAGGGCAAGTATTATCAATTGTATACCGGCATGTTTGAGCTTTCGTAAGCTAAAGGATTATTTGTGGCCTTATCCTGTTTTCCCTTCGGGGCAAATGGGATAAGGCTCCTTTCTTGTGTAAGGATATTTTATGGCCTTGTGGCGAAAAATGCAGCAAATATTATAACAGTTTTAGTACATGAAAATTATTATTTTTCCGTCAACCTTTTTCCGTCTGCGCGCATCTAATAAGTGTCATGACGAAACAAAACCCCTTTAAAGAGGTAGTACACGATGGATGAACAGGAATTCACGCGAAAGCTGCTGAGCAGCGAGCAAATGCTGTACCGCATCGCCTGTGCCATGCTCAGGTCCCCGGAGGACCGGCAGGACGCGATGCAGGAAACGGCGCTGAAGGCATGGAAAAGCAGGCTGCGGCTGCGGGAGGACAGGTATTTCACCACTTGGCTGACCAGGATCCTTCTGAACGAGTGCAAAGCGCTGCACCGAAAAAACGCCCGCATGGTGCCGATGGAAAACTTGGCCGAACAGCGCGCGCCGGAAAAGGATATGGAGCTGAGGATGCTGTTGGAAAGGCTGCCCGAAAAGCAGCGTATCCCTTTGGTGCTGCATTACCTGGAAGGCTTTTCTTTGGAAGAAATCGCCCGGGTGCAGCATGCGCCGCTGGGTACGGTGAAATACCGGCTGCATCAGGCCCGGAAAGCCCTGCGTGTGGAAATGGAAGGAAAGGGGGAAGCGGAAAAATGACGGAACGGGAACTGAGGAATCGGCTGCGGTCCATGGCCGGGGAAATTCCGGCGGAAACGCATACGGTATTTTTGAACGCTTCCTTCTCTGAAAAGGGGGCAAGGAAAGTGCGGAAAAAATGGACGGTTGGGCTGATCGTCGCTTTTGCGCTGATCGTATTAAGCATGGGGGCGGCCCTGGCCGCTTCCGATTGGGATATCGCCCGGCTGATGGACATTTGGCGTCCCTATGAAGCGGCGGAGGAGGACCCCACCCGGGCGCTTTACAACTATATTTCTTTCGGGGAATCGAAGCAGGTATCCTTTACGGTGCGACAGGCGTATCATGATGGGCACACCCTTTACTCCGTGACGGAGGCGGCGCCCAGGGACGCGGATACGGTGCTGCTGGGCGTGCCGGTGATGTGGGATCAAACGATGCTGTTCCAGCAGGCAGGCGTATACGGTTACGATCAGAGCGGTAAATACTGGGTGAATCCAAATGGAGAGCGGAACCTGCCTATGAAGGCGCTGGGGCCGGACTTTGCGGATTCTGAGCAAACCTTGGGAGAATGGATGGACGCCGAAGGAAAAAGCAAAATTGTTTACGTGTTTTCCACCCTTGTCGCGGCTGAGGGAGATCATGATCCTGAACAGGCATTCGGCTCCGGTTCCTATGATTGGGCGCTGCAAAAGGACGGCAGCCTGCTCATTTTCAGGGGCAGGCCATGCTTTGCCGTGGGGGATACCGTGACCTGCGGCCAATACTGCTATGCGGAAGACGCGCCCCGCGGTCACCGGCAAAACGGCTACCGCCCCCAGGATTTTACCCTCAATGAAAATTTAAAGATCATTTCCTTTACCGTGAAAGCCAATGAAGCCCAGAATACCGTACGGAAGGAGGGCCCCTTTGCCTTCGCCAAACAGGATCGTTACCGGGCGGATTGGGTGCTTGTTTCGGTGAGCCCCTTCGGGCTGGAGGTAAGCGTTTCCTGGCAGTTCCCCGCGCCGGAATTCCTGGACGAACCGGATTCCTCCGATCCGCTGTATGAACCTCGCCTGCCGGCGAACGTGGGCTTCCGGATCGATCAGCAGCACGCAGCCAATCGGGGGAACACTTCATATTCCGCGGATCTATCCAGCGATTGGGGCCGGACCCATCGCAACTGCTACGGCGTTCAAGAAGCGCGCTTCCCCGATTTGACCTCCCTGCCGGATATCCTTTATTTGACCTGCTATGGGGAAGAAGTGGCTGTGCGGCTGACGGGGGAAGAACCATAAGAAAACTGAAATTGGCAAAGCCAAAAGTGAGAACAGAGTTCAGATTAGTTAGCCTATGTTTTTCGGCTGTTGGGATTGAAAAGCGAAGACTGTATCAATCTGAACTCTGTACTCTGCACTCTGAACCCATTTAGAAGATTTCAGTTTTCAGGAATGAACTGATCAGCCGGAAACGGTTTCCAGCCGTGCCAGGTGGTCGGAGAGAGTGCCACAGAAAGAAGAAAGCTGCTGAGCGCGGGATTCGGGATCGCTTCCCAGGAATTCCTTGCATATGCGGATCACGTCCTTGGCTGCCAGCTGCAAATCCTCAATCTGCATGAGCATCAAATCCCGCTGCACCCGGAGCCGATCATTTTCCGGCAGTTCGTTGTTTTCCGCCCGGCGCACGAGAGACGAAATGGCGCGCCAGGCCGTAAGGGCATCGGGATCGGAAAGCGCATAAGGCGCGGAGGGCAAGGCTTCCGGCACGGTTTGATCGGCGGCGGTGAACGAAGGACAGGGGAGCCCCTCCTGCTCCAATTCCCGGCATATCTGCTCTACCAGGCGGGGCTTTTTCCGCAGCACGGCCCGGTATTTGTTCTGATAGCGCAGCATCAGCGTTTTATCTCCCCCGGACATTTCCATCACGCAGGCGCGCACGGATTGGCCCTGGCCCCGGGCGGACAGGATGCGGCGGAGCAAATCATGGATTTCTTGATCGGTAAAGGTTTCAAAAGGCGCGGCGCGCTTGAGTGAATCATCGTTTTGATCCCGAAGCTGCATATAATAATAATTTCTCACGCTGTTGGGCTTGCGGCCCAGGGTTTGGCCCATGCGTTCAAATACGCCGCGCAGGGGCTCGCCGCCGTCCGCGGCGGCGCGGATTTCCTTCCATAGCAGATCCGTTTCCTCCGGGCTCCATCCGTTGTGCGGTTTAAGCATGGTCTGTTCCATTCATCTGTCCTCCTGTTTTCCTGTTTGCTTCCATATTATGCGCGGGGAGGAAAAAGAATATGCGTATGCGGCGGCAAAACGCTATTCAGAGCAGATATTTGCGGCATATAAAATTTTTTCGCGATTTATGGAACAAGTGCCCTTGCTCATTCGTCTAAATATATGAGGTGACGATAAAATGAGTACCATGCTTTCGATTTATCCCCAGGAGGACAATCCCACTTTATTGGCGATTGATGAAGATGAAAAAGTGGTTTATGTGGACGGCGAGCCTTGCGAGCTGACCCAGCAGGAATTTTCCCTTTTGCAGGAGCTGGCCCAGAATATTGACCGCCCCGTATCCAGGGAAGAATTGCTGCGGGACGCCTGGGGCTATGCCTGCCCGGGGGAGACCAGGACGGTGGATGTGCACATCCAGCGCCTGCGGAAAAAGCTGGGCTTTTTCTGCATTGAAACGGTGTACCGCCGGGGGTATAAGCTTCGGGCGCAGGAAGTCTACTGATCATGAAACGTTTCTGATTGGCTGTATGGTTCTTTGAGCAGAAAAAAGATTTCAGATTACAGATTATTTAGTGATTGCAATATAACGTTTTTCCACTGACTGATGAAATCTGTACTCTGCACTCTGTACTCTGTTCACTTCCAATCGTGCGAAGCGCATATTTCGCAAACTCTACTTTCGGTAGGTTGCGCCGGACATTCCAATCTGGTATGCTGTTCCCGAAAGGAGTGATTCGGGAATGGATCATTATGTAACGGGAGCGGCGATCAAAGCGCTGCGGGAAAAGCAGGGCCTGACCCAGGCGCAGCTGGCTGAAAAGCTTTGCGTAACGGATAAAGCGGTGTCCAAATGGGAAACGGGCCGGGGGCTCCCTGATTTATCTTTATTGGAGCCTTTGGCGGCGGCTTTGCGGGTATCCGTGCCTGAGCTTTTGTCCGGGCGGGTGATCGTGAACGGCAACCGGGCGTCCAATCTGCTCAGATCCCGGCTGTATGTGTGCCCGGTGTGCGGCAATGTGCTGTTCTCCAAGGGCGACAGCCTGATTTCCTGCTGCGGCATCGAATTGCCGCCGCTGGAAGCGGAGGAGCCGGACGGGGAACACAGGGCTATGGTGGAAATGGTGGAAAACGAATACTTTGTTACCATTCCTCATGATATGACCAAGAGTCATTTTATCTCTTTTATGGCATATGTGACCATGGATCGGGTAGAAATAAAAGCCCTCTACCCGGAGGGAAACGCGGAAGCGCGCTTCTTTCCCCGAGCGAGGGGCGGAAAGCTGTATTTTTACTGCAATCGGCACGGATTATATTGCCAAAAAGTATAAGCAAAAAGGAGACAGCGCAGGGCCGTCTCCTTTTTTTGTTCACGCCGCTTTTCCGCTGTACATACTGTACAGGCCGTAGTAAATGCCTTTCTTGGCCATGAGCTCGTCGTGGGTGCCGGTTTCCTCGATGCCCTTTTCCGTCAGCACCCAGATCACGTCGGCATTGCGAATGGTGGTCAGGCGGTGAGCGATGGTGAAGGTGGTGCGGCCCTTGGCCAGCTCCTCCAGGGAATGCTGCACCAGCAGTTCGTTTTCATTGTCCAGAGCGCTGGTGGCTTCATCCAGGATCAGGATAGGCGGATTCTTGAGGAACAGCCGGGCGATGGCCAGGCGCTGCTTTTGCCCGCCGGAAAGCTTTACGCCCCGCTCACCGATATAGGTATCATAGCCGTCGGGCAGTTTGGCAATGAACTCATGGGCTCCGGCCCGCTTGGCGGCCAAAACGATTTCTTCATCCGTGGCTCCGGGCTTGCCATAGGAAATGTTGTCCCGCACGGTGCCGGAGAACAGGTACACCTCCTGCTGCACCATGCCGATGGCGTTGCGCAGGGATTTGAGGGTGATTTGCTGAATATCCTTGCCGTCGATCAAGATGCGGCCGCTGGTGACATCGTAGAACCGGGGGATCAGATTGCAAAGCGTGGTTTTGCCCGCGCCGCTGGGGCCCACCAGGGCAATATTCTGCCCGGCGCGCACCTGCATATCCACGCTGCCCAGCACCTCATGGTTCACATCATCCGCGTAATGGAAGCCCACCTTTTCAAACACCACGTCGCCCTTGACCTCTCCCAGGGGCTTGGCCCCGGGGTTATCCTTGATTTCCACCGGCGCGTCCATGATTTCGCAGAAGCGCTCGATGCCGGTCATGCCCCGCTCAAACTGCTCGGAGAAATCCACGATGCGGCGGATGGAGGTAAGCAGCGTAGAAATATAGAGCAGGAAAGCGGTGTAATCGCCCACGGCCAGCTTGCCGTCCTTTAAGAACAGCGCGCCGACCACCACCACGGTGATGTACATCAGGCCGTCAAACAGGCGGGTGACGGTGTTGAAGCCCGCCATGTAGCGGTACTGCAGGCGCTTGAAGCCAAAGAATTTTTTGTTGCCCGTGTCGAATTTTTCAATTTCCAAATCCTCGTTGGCGAAGGATTTCACCACGCGCACGCCCAGCAGGCTGTCCTCCACCTGGGCGTTGATTTCGCCTACCTGGTGGCGGGATTCCGCGAAGGCCGCCCGCATTTTCCGGCGGAAATACCGGGTGCCGATGAGCATGAAGGGCAAAAGGATGAAGATCATCAGCGTCAGGGGCACGCTCATGCTGCACAGAATGATAAAGGATGCGGTGATTTTTACCCCGGCGATCAAAAATTCCTCCGGGCAGTGATGGGAAAATTCCGTCACGTCAAACAAATCGCTGGTGATGCGGGCCATGATCTGGCCCACCTTGGTTTCGTTGTAATAGGAAAAGGACAACTGCTGCAAATGGTTGAACAGATCGGTGCGCATGTCCGTTTCCAGCTTGGCCCCGGTCACGTGGCCCCAATACTGCATAAAGTGGTTGGCCGCGGTGTCGATCACGCGCAGGAGCAGATATACGCCGCCCAGGGTGAGCACCCAGGAGGTGGTGATCTGGGTATAGTCCGCCACGGCCTGGTTGGTGATCATACGCACGATCTGGGGGAACACGATTTCGCAGCCCGTAGTCATCAGGGCGCAGAACAGGTCGAAGGCGATTTCCTTCTTGTACTTGCCGTAATAGGGCAGGAAGCGCTTGAGCAGGTGGCTGAGCTTCATGCGGGGCTTCTGGGACATGGGGGGCCTCCTTTCATGGTATAAGAAAAATATGGAAAGAAATAGAATAAAGTGTGGAGTGTGGAGCTATATACAGTTTTAAGAAATAACAGAAAAATCTTTATAAACTCCAAACTCCACCCTTCAAACTCCACACTGTTTATAGGCGCAGCGCCGGTTTGGCGTTCAGGGTCAGATCGGCGATTCCCCCCCGCATCAAATGATAGTAAGCCGCGGAGCCGATCATGGCGGCGTTGTCGCCGCAGAGCTTCAGCATGGGCATATACAATTGAATGCCGCGCTTTGCGCAGGTAGCTTCCATTTCCCGGCGGAGCAAGCTGTTGGCGGACACGCCTCCGGCCAGGGCCATTTTCTTTAAATTCAGTTCTTCCGCCGCCAGCATGGCCTTGTCCACCAAAAAGGACACCACCGCCGCCCGGAAGGAGGCGGCCAAATCGGCGTCGTTCAGCGCTTCGCCCTTCTGCCGGGCATTGTGCACCGCGTTAATGAAGGCGGTTTTCAGGCCCGAAAAGGAATAATCATACCTGCCTTCCGTTTTGGGCCGGGGCAGCTTCAAGGCGTGGGGATCGCCGGTTTCGGCCAGCTTATCTAACAGAGGCCCGCCGGGATAGGGGATATTCAGCACCCGGGCCGCCTTGTCAAAGGCTTCGCCTGCCGCGTCGTCCTGGGTCTGGCCGATGATGCGGAACACGCCGTAATCCTCTACCGAGAATAAATGGCTGTGCCCGCCGCTGACCACCAGGCAGGCAAAGGGGGGCTCCAGGTCCGGGTGGGTCAGGAAATTGGCGCAGATATGCCCCTCGATGTGGTTCACGGGCACCAGGGGCTTTCCCGTGGCATAAGCCAAAGCCTTGGCGCAGGAAACGCCGATGAGCAGGGCTCCCACCAGGCCGGGGCCGTAGGTTACGCCAATAGCGTCCACGTCCCGAAGCTCCATGCCCGCGTCCTTGAGAGCCTGATCCACCATCAGGTCCACCTTTTCCACGTGGGCCCGGCTGGCGATTTCCGGCACCACTCCGCCGTACAGGGCGTGCATGTCGATTTGGGTAAAAACCGCGTTGGACAGGATCTTCCGACCGTCCTCGATCACCGCCGCCGCCGTTTCGTCGCAGCTGGATTCGATGGCCAAAATGCGGATGTGATCCTTCTTTTGCAGTTCAGGCAATTGCTGTTGGCAGCTTTCAAAATACGTCATTTCGTTTCTGTTTCCTTTTGTGTTTTCCGGGTTTTCAGCCACCCGATGATCACGAGCAGCATCATGCCCAGCACGGGCAGCATGCTTTTCAGCATTTCCCCGGCGTACCAAATGAAGAAGGAGAGGGGCATCAGGGCCACCAACAAATCGGTGTTGGGATTCAAAATCCACAGGTCGTTGGAGAAGGATAGTTTGTGGAAGGTGACGAACAGGCCGTCAAAATTCACCGCACCCCAAATTGTCAAAACGGTGGCGATCAACAGCAGGAACAGGGCGGAGAGGGCGAAGCCCCCTACTGCGTCAGCCAGGAACTGCGCCCTGTTTTCCCTGCTTTTGAGATACAGTATCAGCAGCGCCCCGATCACGATGCCGCCGCCCGCCCAGCGGACGATTTTCAAAAGAGATACGATGCCCTTTACATCCGCCATGTGCAGGTTTTCTTTGTCGGAAAAAGCGGGTTCTGTTTCGTTGGTGTCGGGATTGGCAAGCTGCGTGACCGGCGTTTTCCCATCCAGATAATTGCAAATGGCCTTGGCGTAGTCTTCGTACCGGGTGGGGGACACGTTCAAATGGGCGGTCTGGCTGTATTGCAGGAAGCCTTGCTTCATCAGATTTTCATTGGTGACACAGGACGCCGCGATGGAGCAGAGCAAGGACAGAAATGCGATCAGGCCAAGAAAAAAATACAGAATTCGTTTCATTATGATTCCTTAAACTTAACACGGGAATGATGCTTCATCGAAGTGAAAAGAAAAAAATCCCGATTCAGCTTTCTCGGAAGGGGGTCTGGGGGAAACCGCTCTATCAGCCAAGCGGCCATGCGGGACGCTTGGCGCGCTGTCCCGTAAACAACTTAGGACAGCAGCGCGGACAAGCGAAGCGCAGGACGTGCGAAGAATCTTCAAAGAGAGGTTCCCCCCAGTTTCGTCCCCCACCCCGTCTTACTGCATCTTCAAATAAGCGGTGGTAAAGCCCTCCAGATTGCCGTCCATCACGTCGTCGATGTTGCCGGATTCGTAGCCGGTGCGGTGATCCTTCACCATGGTATAGGGCTGGAACACGTAGGAGCGGATCTGGCTGCCCCATTCGATTTTCTTCATTTCGCCCTTGATGTCGGCCATTTCCTGTTCCTTGGCGCGCTCGCGCA
>JAUNMW010000374.1 GCA_030537395.1 Clostridia bacterium
ACCCCGGCGTAACCCCTTAGTTGATACTAACTACGTAACTTAAAGGGCTCTATAATCATTTTAAAATAATGAATAATGTAATTGAGAGGAGCGAGCGAACGAATGAACGCGCGGGAACTGCGTGAAGAATTTCACCGGCGCAAACACGTCTATGGAGGCGCCCTGCTGACCTTTTCCGGTATGAACGGCTATGACGTATACAATTGCTCCATTCCTTTTGAATGGGAAGGGAAGCGCTATCTTTTCGGCCGGGTGGAGCGCCGGGAGGATTTTGCCAATTCCGTCACCTTTCTGTTTGAGGAAACGGAAAGGGATCATTATTCCCCGGTGGAAGGTGCCGTGGTGTATCCCATCGAGGACCCCCACGTGGCCCTGATCGGGGATGAGATCATTCTGGGCGGCACCCATGTGCGCAAGCGGCGCAATCAGATCGATACCCTGTACGGTTATTATTACCGGGGACGGGATCTGCGGTTTTTAAGCCATTTCACCTGCGGCCCCGCCAACATGAAGGATATCAGGCTGGTGGAATTGCAGGATGGACGGGTGGGCGTGTTCACCCGCCCCCGGAGCAAACGCATTGCCGAAATCTATGGCAGCGAAGCCGTGGTTGGCTTTGCGATTTTGAACAGCATTAACGAATTGGACGATACCATTGTGGACAAGGCCCGGGTGATCGACGGGCTGTTTGCTGAAGGCGAATGGGGCGGCTGCAATCAGTGCTATCTGCTCAAGGATGGGCGTATCGGGGTCATCGGCCACCGCTGCTATAAGCAGCCGACGCCGGAGGTGGTGCTGCAAACCTATGTGAATATCGCCTTCATCTTTGATCCTTTTGCTTTCACGATCAGCGATATGCAGGTGATCGGGGACAAACAAAGCTATCCGCCCACCCCCCATATGCTGCCCTACCTGGCCGACTGTGCCTTCACCTCCGGTATTGAAATGCGTCCGGACGGCAAGGCGGATTTGTACAGCGGGCTGGGCGACGTGGCCCAGGGCCGCATCGTGATCGACGCGCCTTTTGGAGATTTAATGGCATGAATAAAGAAACGCTTTTTATCCGGAAAAAAGAAAACCCCCTGGTGACCCCGGACATGGTGACGCCGTGGCAGAAGGGGTTTCAGGTGGTTTGTACGTTTAACGCTGGGGTTGCCCAATATGGGGGAGAAGTGCTGCTGCTTTTGCGGGTGGCGGAAAAGCCGCCTGAAGCGCCGGAAGGCTTTGTGAACGTGCCGGAGCTGATTCGGGAAAACGGCCAATGGCGCGTCGCCGTGCGGACCCTTTCTTTGAGCGATCCCCGGTATGATTTTTCCGATCCCCGTAAAATCCTGGACCGGGAAAAAGATAACTATGTGTTTCTTACCAGCATATCCCATCTGCGTCTGGCCAGGAGCCGGGACGGCGTGCATTTTACCGTGGATGAAGCGCCCTTCATTGCGCCGGACTGCGCCATGGAAGCCTTTGGAACCGAGGACGCGCGGATCACGCAGATCGGGGATACGTATTTCATCAATTATACGGCGGTTTCGTCTCACGGCATCACTACCGCGCTGGCGGAAACGAAGGATTTTATCAGCGTGCGAAAGCATGGCCTGATTTTTCAGACCGAAGCCCGGGATGTGTGCATTTTTCCGCAAAAGATACAGGGGAAATACTGGGCTTTGACCCGGCCTGTGCCCCGCCAAATCGGGGAAGCGAAAATATGGCTGGCCGCCTCGCCGGATCTGCTTCATTGGGGAGAATTCCAGCCGCTGAACCTGCCGCGCTTTTCCTGGGATGGGGCCCGGAACGGCGGCGGCGCGGTGCCGCTGCTGACGGAGAAGGGCTGGCTTGTTTTGTATCACGGGGCGGATCGGGCTTCCAATCGCTACAGCATGGGCGCAGCCCTGCTGGCCAAGGATGACCCATCCCATGTGCTGGCCGTTTCCCCGGAACCGGTGCTGTATGCGGAAGCGGATTATGAGGTCATCGGGTTCTACCCGAACGTGGTATTCAGCTGCGGCGCGTTTTTGCGGGAGCATGAAGTGCATATGTATTACGGCGCGGCGGATCGGGTGATGGCCCTGGCGCAGGCCAGGCTGGAGGTTATTTTGTCCGCGCTGCGGTCTCCTGAACTGCTGGGATGACCTTGTCTGGTTCAAACAGGGATCAATCCGCTGCCGTTCATCTCGTTTACTATCACCCTTTTTACTTTTTTTGAATCATAACAGTTATGTTCTCAAGGATGAAATTCGAGTTAAAATCCAGCAAAGGGGAACGCTGGGGGCTACGCGCCCCCAGACCTGCGCCAGGGCCTGTTGTCCGCAGCCTC
>JAUNMW010000375.1 GCA_030537395.1 Clostridia bacterium
TTCGCATACTTCTTGCATAATGCAGGCGGGTATACTTTTAGAAACACACTCTAAACGCCTATGAAAGGTTTCTTCTGCTTTTTTGCTTATTTGGCGTGTCCCTTTTCCAGCGCGTAGCGGGCCACGTATCCTTCCAATTCCTCCATGGTCATGGGGGACCCGATCAGGGAGCCCTGGCCCTTGAAAGCGCCGATTTCCTCAAAGAATTCAAACTGCTCCTGGGTTTCGATGCCCTTGGCGCACATGGGCATATTCAGCGTTTCCGCCATATGCTGAATGGCGATCACCGCCCGGCAGGCCTGCTCGTTGTCGGGCACCATGGCGGCATAGCGCTTATCCAGCTCCAGCACATCAAAATGCACCTGGGCCAGCAGCGGCACGTTGGTTTTGTCGGTACCGAAATTGCCCATCACCAGGCCCACGCCCAGTTCATCGTGCACCTTGTTCAGGTTGGCGCAGCCCTGCTCGTTCAGCGTCTGCAGCTCGCTCAATTCAAAGTGCAGCCGTTTGGCTTCCAGCCCTGTTTCTGCCAAACAGGCGGTCACCTGCTCCACAAAGTGTTCATTTTCAGCAAATTTGGCCAGCAGGTTCAGGGACAATGTCAGGTTCGTGTTGGCCTGCTTGCTGATTTCCACCGTTTTCCGAACGGCGGCCCACAGCATGGTGATGGAGAAAAGCTGGGTCAGGGCGTCGTCCCGCTCCACGATTTGCAGAATGGGCCAGGAAGGAAGCAAGTTTCCGTCCTGCCCGCGGAAATGGGACACGAACACTTCATACGTGTTGCAGGTGTTTTTGCCAAAAGTCCATTTGGGCTGCCCCTGCAGCACCATGGCGTTGTTCAGAATCATATCCGAAATGACGGTATACTCCATTTTTCCTGCCTCCTTGCTGTGTATGCAATTCTTTGGTGAACATTTCAATCTGTATTCATATATTCGATGCAACTTCGTGTTTTCCTTCAAAAATCAGGAAATTATTTATAATCCCTGCAGGCAGAGAAAAATAGGAAAAGTATGCTCCAATGATCCTGCAATGATAACAGGGCTGTCCCCGCGCCGTTTATGATCACGCGCTTTGGGCCAGCCCTGTTGATGGCGTTTTGTTTTGGTATCAGTTGAATTTCTTGATAATCGTGACTTCTGTCTGCTTCCCCCGGATGCTTACTTTCACATCATCCGCAACGTGCGCAACCACGGATTTTTCCAGTTCATCCCAGGCTTCCTTCGCGCCTGAATGCGCGGTGTCTGCCTGCAGCTGATGCTGAATGGCTTCCTCATATTTTCTCATGGACCATTCCCAATATTCGGTGGTATTCATGCTCTGCGCGGTGCCTTCGGATCGGGGAAGAAAACCTATGGGCAGCGAAATGCCGCTTGTGCGGGCGGCTTCTTTATCCGCGCCCCGATCAATGAAATCCCGAATCCTGCCCATCAGGCCCTTGGCGGATTCATTCTTTCCCGAGGTGGACGCGGCCAGCAGCTGCTCCCGCTTTTCACCGGTCATTTTGGTTTCCACCGCCAGGTGCAGCCGGAATTCTCCGCTTTCATCCTCGATCCAGAATTTCCCTTTTGTTTCGCCGGTAATGGAGCGCATCATCCCTACCATTTCTTCCGTCAGCAGGCGCAGATGCAGGGCCTCCTGATGGGAAAGGTGTTTATAATCCGCGACCAAATCCGCCTGTGCCAACGCGTTTTCCATAGCTGTTCCATTGCTGGAAATGAGAATCACATCGGTTTGCATTTGTTTTTCCTCCACTGTTCATGTCAGTCAGCAGGATCATGATACCATATTTTGTAATAATATGCAATGAAGGATTATTCATAATACCGCTTGGCACTGCGGAACAGGCCCATATCGTAGTTTCCGGGCACATTTTGGTACAGGCCGTGGGCCACGCGCTCGGAGTGGCCCATCTTGCCCAGCACCCGGCCGTCGGGGGACAGGATGCCTTCGATGGCGGCGACGGAACCGTTGGGGTTAAAGAGAATATCGTCGGTGGGCTTGCCGTCCAAATCCACATATTGGGTGGCTACCTGGCCGTTGGCGATCAAGGCTTTCAGCACCTCGTCGCTGCACAGGAAGCGGCCCTCGCCGTGGCTGATGGGCACGGTGAACACGTCGCCCACGCTGGTTTCCATGAGCCAGGGGGAGTTGTTGGAGGCCACTCGGGTGCGTACCAGGCGGCTTTGATGGCGGCCAATGGTGTTGTAGGTAAGCGTAGGCGCGTAGGCGCTGGGCGCGGTGATTTTGCCGTAGGGCACCAGGCCCAGCTTGATCAGCGCCTGGAAGCCGTTGCAGATGCCCAGCA
>JAUNMW010000098.1:0-3410 GCA_030537395.1 Clostridia bacterium
TGAACACGCGGATGGTGGGATTGTTGGTGAAGATCATCACCAGGATCAGCACCACGGCATACACCAGCATGCGGTAATCCGAGAATGTGCGCAGCATTTCGGGCAGCACAGTCAGCAGCGTTGCGGAAATGACGCTGCCCAGGATATTCCCCAGACCGCCCAGCACCACGAACACCAGCACGTTAATGGACTGGTTGAACGTGAACTGAGTTGGCACTACCGTGGAGGAGTTAAGCCCGTACAGCGCCCCGGCCATGCCGGCCAGCACGGCGGCAGTGACAAAGGCCATCATTTTATACTTGGTCACGTTCACGCCCATGGATTCGGCGGCGATGCGGTTATCCCGGCAGGCTTTGATAGCCCGGCCAGCCCGGGAATTGACCAGGTTCAGCACCACCACCAGCGTGATCAGAATGAGAATGAAGCCGGCGGTAAAGGTGGAAATGGGCTTGATTTTGACGGCTCCCTTGGCCCCGTCCACCAGCATGGCGACGCCTTCCGGCATTTCCTTGTTCATAAAGGAAAAATACAGCCTGCCGTCTGCCACCCCGATATACAGCACATTCACCAGATTGCGGATGATTTCGCCGAAGGCCAGGGTAACGATCGCCAGATAGTCGCCCCGCAGGCGCAGCACGGGAATGCCGATGAGAACACCCGTGATGCCGGCCAATATGCCCCCGGCCGCAATGGCGATCACCAGCCGCAGGGTGGGATCCTGCACATCCAGCGCCTGCAAAAGCCACCCGCTGACTACCGCGCCGGTGTAGGCCCCCACACTCATGAAGCCCGCGTGGCCCAGGGAAAGCTCGCCGGAAATGCCGATGACCAGGTTCAGGGAAACGGCCATCACGATCCAGCAGCAGATGGGCACCAGCTGGCCCTTCAGGGAGCGGGTGATGGATTTGTTGGCGATCATGGACTGCAGCACGATAAACGCGATGATGACGATGGCAAAGGTGATGGTATTGTAAATGAGGCGCTTGCGCTTTTCTTTCGTCATGCCAGTCACCTCACACTTTCTCCCGAACCGGCTTGCCAAGCAGTCCGGTGGGCTTCACCAGCAGCACCACGATCAGCACGGCGAACACGATGGCGTCGCCCAGCTCCGTGGAAATGTACGCTTTGCCGAAAATTTCGATCACGCCCAGCAGCACCCCGCCCAGCATGGCCCCGGGGATGGAACCGATGCCGCCAAAAACGGCCGCCGTAAAGGCCTTGATGCCAGGCATGGAACCGGTGGTAGGCTGCAGAATGGGATAGGAGGAGCACAGCAGCACGCCCGCGATGGCCGCCAGAGCCGAACCGATGGCGAAGGTGACGGAAATGGTACGGTTTACGTTAATACCCATCAGTTCAGCCGCGCCCCGATCCTCGCTGACGCAGCGCATGGCCTTGCCCATTTTGGTTTTGGCTGTAAACAGGGTCAGGGCGACCATGATCACAATGTTGGCGCAGATGGTGATGATGGTAGCGCTGGAAATGCTAAGCTCTCCCAGGCGCAGGATCGAGCTGTTGATGAACGTGCGGGGGAAGGATTTGGGATTGGCCCCCCACACCATGAGCGCGATATTCTGCAGCAGATAGCTCATGCCGATGGCCGTGATCAGCACCGCCAGACCGGCTGCATGGCGCAGCGGGCGGTAAGCCAGCCCTTCGATGGTGATACCCAGCACCGTGCACACCGTCATGGCCACAATGATGGCCAGCACCGGCGGCATCCCCCAGTATTGCAGCCCGCAAAAGGCGATGTAAGCGCCGATCATGATCACGTCGCCGTGGGCGAAGTTCAGCATTTTGGCAATGCCGTACACCATGGTGTAGCCCAAGGCGATGATGGCATAAATGCTGCCCAGGCTCAGACCGTTGATCAGGTTGTCCAAGAAAATCATGTTGCAGTGCCCCCCGAAATCAGCGGAAGGAGGGAGGATACGGGAGGCAGGAGGTTTATTTTGTCATTATATCAGAAAATCGCTCGAATAAAGCATGGATTGCCCACAAATCGAGGATTCGACTATATAAACCTCCTGCCTCCTTGCCTCCTGCTTCCTACCCCTTAATAAAACGAAAAGGCGGGACTGGCCCGATGCGCTCAGGCCAGCCCGCTTTTTATCCTGAGAAAGGATTATTCGAATACGTATTCGCCGTTTACGATGGTAGCGGCCATAGGTGTTTTGGTAACGGCGCCAGATGCGTCCCAGGTCATGGAGCCGGTCAGACCATCCACGGAAATTTCCTGGATGGCGGCGATCATCAGGTCGCACACTTCTTCAGGTTCCATTTCAGCGGTGATGCCGGCCTTTTCAGCCGCTTCGATCAGGATGTAGATACCGTCGTAAGCGTCCGCCGCGAACTGGATGGGAATTTCATTGTAAGCGGCCTGATACTTGGTAACGAAGTTCACGGTTTTTTCGTCCTGCGCGGTGGCCACGAAGGGGGTCAGCAGCATCACGCCCTCGGCCAGGGAGGTGTCGAAGCCTTCCACACCCAGGATGCCGTCCATGCCGTCCACGCCGAAGAAGATGGGCGCGTATTCCTTGGCGGCGGCGGTTTGCAGGATCATGGAAGCGGGGGTGTAATACATGGGCAGGAACACGATTTCAGCGCCGGCGTTCTGCGCGTCAGCCACCTGCACGGTAAAGTCGGTGGTTTCATCGGTGAAGGTGGTTTCGGAAACGATTTCCAGGCCCAGCTCCTTGCTCTGCTCTACGAAGGTGTCCCGGATGCCAGTGGAGTACACGTCGGCATTATTGTAGATCACGGCCACCTTAGCGCCCAGCTTGTGTTCCGCAATGTACTGAGCGGAAGCGGCGCCCTGGTTGGGGTCGGTGAAGCAGATCTGGAACACGTTATCCTTATCTTCAATGACGGCGGTGGAGGAAGCGGAGGGGGTGAGGAAGAACACCCGGTCCACATAGCCCTGAGCGCCCGCGGCTTCGCAGGGCTTGGAGGTGGTGGTGCCCAGGATTATCTGCGCGCCGGCGTCCAAAGCGGCGTTGTAGGCGTTGATGACCTTTTCCACGTTGTGTTCGTCGTCCTCGTTGATCAGTTCAATCTTGTACTTACCGCCCGCGGCGTTCACTTCTTCCACGGCGATTTCCGCGCCGTGCAGGGTGGCCAGGCCGTACAGGGCCGCCGCACCGGTGGTGGGGCCGATGTGGGCGATGCGCAGAGTGATGGGTTCATCCTCGGCAAAAACAGCGGTGACCGACATCAGCATGATCGCGGCCAGAACGAGAGCCAACAGCTTTTTCATGAGATATACCTCCTTCAAATAAATGAAAACAGGCAGGATCCAAAATCCTGCAATGCAGATATTATAATGAAACGATTTGCATATGACAAGAGGGGGCCCTGTCTTTTCCCTGTTTTTTTCGCTTTCTTCCGGCCCCCGGGAAACACGGGAAAAA
>JAUNMW010000098.1:3420-12488 GCA_030537395.1 Clostridia bacterium
CATTTTTCGGGCTGTTTTTATTATCGCTGTCGGGTAACAGCCCAAAATACGCACAAAAAGAAGCATTGCCAATGGCGTCCTGGCACGAATGTAGATTGGTGATCGCATTCAGTTGGCAATGCTTCTTATAAGAAAATATCACGTCGAGAAGAAATCATGAATCAGATTTTTTCAGCCAGCAGACGCCGCTTTGAGGCTGAGAGGCAGAAAGGCGGAGGCTGAAACCGTCATGAAGATGCATCCATGCTCATTGCGCAGGAAAAACATAAACACTGCAAAACCTCCTGCCTTCAACCGTTCTTAAATGCTGTGCTCCTTCGTGAATTTCACCAGCTCATCCACAGTGGTGAAGGCCAGGCCGGTCACTGTGTCGGCGCAGCCGTAATAGATGGCGATGCGGCCGGTATCCTTATCGGTGAGCGCGGCGCAGGGGAACACCACGTTGGGCACGTCGCCCACGCACTCATACAGTTCCCAGGGGGCCATCAAATAATCCTTGCTGCGGTATTTCACCTTCCAGGGCTCGTCGATATCCAGCAGGGCGGTGCCCACGCGGTACACAAAGCCGTTGCAGGTGGTGAGCACGCCGTGATAAATCAGCAGCCAGCCCTCGTCCGTTTCGATGGGGGCGGGGCCGGGGCCCACCTTGGTGGACTGCCAGGCGGAATAATCGCTCTTGATGGTGCTGAACACGAAGCGGTGACGGCCCCAGAATTCCAAATCCCTGGACTGGCTCAGGTAAATATCCCCGAAGGGGGTATGGCCGTTATCGGAGGGCCGGGACAGCATCATGTACATATCGTTGATTTTCCTGGGGAACAGAACGCCGTTTCGGTTGAAGGGCAGAAACGCGTTTTCCAGCTGATGGAAGGTTTTGAAATCCTCCGTCCAGGCCACGCCGATGGTGGGGCCGTGATAACCGTTGCACCAGGTGATGTAATACTTTCCTTCCAGCATCGTGATGCGGGCGTCGTAGCGGTATTCCCGGGGAGCGATCTCCTTGTCCGCGCCAATGAACTGAATGGGCTCATCCTGAATATCCCAATGGTAGCCGTCCTTGGAAAAACCGGCGAACAAATCCATACTGATGGACCGGCTGTCGCACCGGAACACGCCGGCAAAGCCATCTTTAAAGGGAACCGCTGCGCTGTTGAACACGCTGTTGGAGTGCTTGTTGCCGTCCCGGCCGATGATGGGATTGCCGGAGAAGCGCCAGATGGCTTCCCTGCAATTGGCGGGCTTATCCTCCCAGGGGATATTGGGCATAGCGGAACCGGACAGAATGCGCATGATGAAAGACTCCTTTCTCACATTGTTTTTTTCAATCTTGGGCGATTCAAAACGGATCGATTGTTCTATTTGATTGTACCAATTCAAAAAATACCTGTCAAGATAGGGGAAAAAACAAATCCAAAATAAATAAGAAAATAATATTGCAAAGAAAAGCAAATTCAATCAATTGTTCTGTTTTATTGCTTGTTTTCTGAAAACAGAAGTTTATTGAATGGCTTTTTCTTATTCACTGTCAAAAACGGCAAAATTATAATTAAATATTGACAACAAAACAAAAGTGAATTATAATGAATTCAACAAATCGGATGACCGATTGATTGCGATGCGCTGTTTTACTGTGAAAACAGTATTATTTGGGTTTTAAAAACTTATGGAAGGGGCAAAGGGAATGAGTACAAAAACCATCATGAAACCCAAGAAAAAGGCGGGAACCGGCAGCAACGGTTCTTCCTTTGACAATCTGGAGATATTCCTTCTCCACTTGCCAACCACCATCTGGTATCTGCTGTTCTGCTACGCGCCCATGTTCGGCGTGATCATCGCCTTCAAGAACTATAAGCCCCGGCCCGGCAAGAGCTTTCTGTGGGCTCTGTTCAACAACAGCAAATGGGTGGGCTTTGACAACTTCAAATTCCTGTTCAAGTCCTCCTATTTTCCAATCATGCTCAAGACCACGATCCTGTACAACATCGTGTTCATCATCCTGGGCATCGTCATTCCCGTCACCCTGGCCATCCTTTTCAATGAAATCTATTCCAAAAAGCTGGCCAAAACCTGCCAGACCATGATGTTCCTGCCCCACTTCCTTTCCTGGGTTGTGGTCAGTTACTTCGTGTACGCTTTCCTGGCCACCGACCAGGGCCTGATCAACAACCTGTTCCATCTGGTGGAACGTACCACCGGGCGAAACCATAACTGGTATCAGGATACGAATTTCTGGATGTATTTCCTGGTATTCCTGAACGTATGGAAAGGGATGGGCTACAGCATGGTTGTCTATATGGCCTCCATCAGCGGCATCGACGCCGAACTGTATGAGGCCGCCCTCATTGACGGCGCCACCAAATCCCAGCAGGTAAAATATATCACCCTGCCGCTGCTGCGTCCCACCATTTCCATCATGTTCATCATGGCTGTGGGCAATATCTTCCGCAGCGATTTCGGCTTGTTCTATCAGGCCACCCGCAATTCCGGCGCGCTGACCAGCGTGACCCAGACCATCGACGTGTATGTGTATAAAGCGCTGCTGGAGCAAAGCAACGTGAACCTTTCCTCCGCCGCCGCGTTCCTGCAGTCCACCGTGGGCTGCCTCACCATCGTGGGGGCGAACCTGGTCGTCAAGAAGATCGACCCCGAAGCGGGTCTGTTCTGATGTGGACGGCATAGAGAGAAAGGAGAGAAAGAAAATGGCAAAGGAAAAACATACGGTTTTGAAATATACCCGCGTAAAGCCCGCCACCAATGTGGCTATCAGTTTGCTGTTCATCTTCCTGGCGTTCATCTGCCTGATGCCCGCTCTGCTGGTGCTGATCGTATCCTTCTCCTCAGAAGCGTCCATCCGAATGAAGGGCTACAGCTATTTTCCCAACGCGCTGAGCATGGCATCCTATGAATATCTGGCCAGACAGACCGGATATATCGGCCGGGCGTTCCTCAACTCCATCGGCATCACCATCGTGGGCACGGTGCTGGGCCTGATCACCACCTCTACCATGGGCTTTGCCCTCAGCCGTCCAAACTACCGGCTGCGCAAATTTAGCCGGTCAAATTCATCGTTCCACAATCCGGCCCGATCCACAACTTCCGGGATCATGTCCTCCAGCCGCCGCCATGCGTCCCGGATTTCATAAGCGTATACAATTTGTTCTTTTTCCGCTGTTTCTTCGCGCTGCAGCAGCTCCGCCTTCACATAAATATCGCCAGCGGTGGTGACCAGACTATTGTAATAATAATTGACGTCGTCCTTCCAGGCCTTGGCGTCGCTGTACTCGGCGTACAACTTGCCGATACCCGCTTCGTTAAAGCCTTTCAGCAGATCGAAGGTGACGGGGTATTTTTCCTTTACATACGACAATTCCACATCATAGTTTTCAAAAATATCCATGATGTAGCTCAGCTTATTCTCCTGAAAATCCTTGATCCAGCCCGCTAACTGCATGGCGTTCATGCTCTGGCTGGGGGCCATGCCCTGGCGGTAGCCGGGGGCTCCTTCAGAGAGCCCCGTTTTCGCCAAAGCGGCGCTGAGCTCCTGATTGGTGGGAATCGGATAAAGCGCCTCCGCTATGGCGTTCAAAGGCAGAATCTGACTGAATAAAACCAATGCCAGGAACAGAGAAATAAGCTTTTTCATCGCGTCGCACCTCTTCGTCTGGTGTGTTTTTGTGAAAACGGGCAAAATGGATGTGTATTGAAACGCAATTGGTCCACGGAAACCGCGAACTCAAATGCAGGATGAAAAATGGTTCCAAACAAGGAACGAAACCGCAGCAAGACGGAGGGCAGTTCAAGGCTGAGGACGCTGTATGGGACGATTGATCGACCGGGATTCAGCTGGTGGAGCAATCGTTGCTAATTTCTGCTTTTTACATTCAGCAGGCAAGCCTGCACCGCTTCGGCGCTTTCCCCTTCCCGCAGCCTGCGGGCGGCGACCACGCGCCGGGTTTCCTCTGTGCCTTCACAGGTGACCAGCAGCAGCAACTGATCCTCGGCGCTTACAGCAATAGGGGAATACCATTTGGAGTACGCCTGGAGCCTGCGGATGCAATCCATCCGCTGCTCCGCTTCCATGCCGGGAAGCTGCATAAAAGGCACATATCGCCGCATGCCTTGAATGGTGTCCACGTCGGCAACGGAAAAAACGACGTAACGGCCATCCTCATACAGCACGTTGAAATCGATCAGCGCGTGCTTTCGGTAATACCCCGTATCCTCATACAGCCGCAGGCTGCCGAACATATCGCCGGTTTTCATGTTGTGGCCGAAAATGATGTAGGTGTCCGGACGGGTTTTCAGACTGATTCCCTCTTCCAAAAACAGCGCGCCGTTTGCGTTGTGGTAACCCCGATAATCCCGGTTTAAATAGTAGGTGTTGTTTTTTTGCACCACGGCCTGGTCCAGCATACCGGGGATGGTCAGCCAGCCGATCATATCGGCGTTCATCTGACGCAGCTTTTTCAGCGCGGCGGACACCGTCATAGCGGGATTGCCCGGCCAATCCGCTGTCTTGGGAGCAGATGTGTGAACTGGCGTTTCCTCAGAAATTTCCGTTTTGGGAAATGTGACCGTAAACTGCCGGACAACAGAGCTGCGCTGGGCCAGCTCCCTCTGCTCCGCCTGTTTTTGCGTCTCGGTGAAATATAATTCCTGAAAGCTCGCTTGGTTCCGTGCGGCGTGTCGGGCGTCCAGAGCGTAAAGGAAAAGACGGGAGACGCAGTAAACCCAAAAACACGCGCATCCTGCCAGGATGACCATGCGCGCCGCGTTCCTTGCTTTTTCGCTTCGCTTTCTGCTCAAGCGCAGCCTGATCCGCACGTTTCGCCCTCTTTTCTTTGTTGGCCGCTTCGGCGTTATGGTATCAAACGCTTCCGATGGTAAACGCGAAAATCACTTCAGCCTGTTCCTGGGGGTCGCACGCGTCGGGGAACTGAATGCAAATATCAATCACTTGATTCCAGTATTCATTTTTTACCTGCTGCCGGGCCGCGTCTTCCGGCATGGTAACCATGAGTTCATTGAAACGGGCGATTATTTCACTGATGATCGGATAGGCGTAAGAATAGTCCGTTCCGCCTATAGCGAGATCCAATTCTTCCAAGGTCAGGGCCCGCCATTTTTCTTGAAGATCGTTGCTTTTCATCTTGATTCCTTTCGTTTTTTTTTCAACGTTTTCATCTATTGATTCGTTTTAAAACGGAAGGTGGCAGCAGTTATTCGCAGTTTTTCTGATTTGCGTTCCCTTCCGCAGGATGATGTCGGCCAGTCTTCATACTTTGGATACAATTTCGTTCCAATTATTTACTTATTTATATATTATACACTTATTCTTAAAATCATTGTATTAAGCAATTGTTACAATTCTAACGAAATAATTGTTACATTTTTATGAACACAAGCAACTGCCTGGAATGCGACCTTCCTAAATTCCCATTCAATGCTTAAGCAATTCATATAGATGTTTTTTCCTGCATGAAGCAAATAGTGCCTTATTTGTCGAAAAGTTTTTATCCACCCATCCTGATCGCTGTGCTGACCGGAAGAATGGAGGCGTATCACAGAAAAAGGAACGCCCCGGCAGATTTGCCGGGGCGTTCGCATTGAACAGGGTCAGGTCAGCCTTATTGCAGATACATCGCCAGCATCTGGATCTGTTCAGCCAGAGCGCCGCGGGTGATGGGCTGATCGGTGGTTTCGTTGGGCGCGTCAGCTTCCAGGGGCAGGCCGACGGCCGCGCCGAAGTTCACGAAGATTTCATCGGACATGCCGTTGGTGATCACCGTATCGGCAGTAACGCCCTCGGGCACGATGCCGAACTGGCCCAGATACGCAATGGCTTCTTCAGGGGCGTTGGGGGTGCCGCCGATCATAACGTACAGCGCGCCGACCAGGTCGCCCGCGGTGGCGGGATCATCCACGCCGAAAGCGTCTTCATAATTGGCGGCCATCAGGCCGTTTTCAAACACGAAGCGTACGGCTTCATAGTATTCGCCGCCTTCGGTCACGTCGGTCAGTTCCACTTCGGAAGCGTCCACCGCGCCGAAGGGGTTCAGGATCACATCGTACAGATCAGCGTTGGCGTTGATGGCGGAGGCGCTGCCGGCAGTGGAGTGCACGCCGTTGTCCCACAGCTTCTGATAAATTTCAGCAGCTGCCTTCACGGCTTCGGGGGTAACAGTTTTCAGCTGGCGCATGTATTCCAGCGTTTTGTTTTCCAGACCGCTTACCGTCCTGTCTACGGCATCGTTGGCCCCCGTCAGCTCGCCGCTGCCCTTGGCCAGGGAAGCGTAGGAATTCAGGATGTAGCCGTCCAGCACGTCCTGCTCCACTTCCTGCTGCGCGATCATTTCAGGCAGCGCCTGGTACACCTCGAAGGTTTCGGCCACGTTGGGGTCCCGGTAGGTGATCAAGTACAAACCGCCGTCATCGGACTGGAAAGCGCCGTTCCAGGGGCTGTAAACGCCGTACTGGTCGCGCAGGATGGGGATCAGGAACTGATCGGTCACCAGCGCGGTCACAGCGTCCAGGGAAGCGTCGTAGCCTTCCAGGCCCAGGGCTTTGTAGGAAGCGATCACATTGTTGAACTGCACGTTCACATCGGCGATCATGGCTTCGCGCGCGGCGGGTACGGGCAGATCATAGGCCATGGGTTCATGGGGCTGATGATCCAGCCGGCCCAGGAACGCGTCGGCCAGGGGACGGTTCACCTGAATGCTTTCTTCGCTGCCCGCGAAACCGGCGATGGCGCCGGCGTTGTTGGCGAAGAAACCCTGCAGGATCTGGAACTGACGCACCGCTTCATCGGGATTCTCGGCAAGCATCGTTTCCACGTTTTCCAGGAAAGAATAGTAATCCAGGTAGTTCAGATAGTTGTAATACCGGTACAGGGGGGAATCCACGGCCATGGCCCGGTACAGGGACACATTGTAGGGGCTGCCGTTGATGGTGTTGCGCACGGAGGCCTTCTGGGCCTGCACCTTTTCCAGCAGCTTCTGGGTATCGGTGAACTGGGTGCGGAACACGATTTCGTTCATCAGGTCATAGCCCGCGGCCAGATCTTCATCCATGGCGGTCCATCCCAGGAACAGGTAAGGATGATAGTTTTCACCCTTGCCGCTCACGTCCACGCCGATAGTCTTGTTGTACAGATAACGGGTGCAGAGCACATCCAGCTCTTCTTTGGTATGGGTGTCGGTGTCCAGCTGGCCCAGCAGGCGGGTATACAGGCGCATCCAGTGGATGGCTTCCTGAGGCAGGGCGGCGGCGTCCAGATACAGGGACACCATGCCCACGCCGTCCACGCCGGCCACGGCGTCGATGTGGCGGATACCGTTTTCATCCGTTTCATCGATCACATCGTAGGCGCGCACTTCTTCGGGCAGGCTTTCCACGGTAACGGCCTGCAGCTGAGCCACCATCGCGGAAGCGTCGTCTTCTTCGGGTTCGGCATTGGTAAAGTCAATAACGGCCTGCAGTTCTTCTTCGGTCATATTGGCCTTCACCTGGGCCAGGTATTCCGCCAGCGCGGCGTCATGGATTTCTTTCTGGCCGGGCTGGGGATAGGTGGTGGTGAGGGTGTAGAGCGCGGGCTCCACCAGCCACTGGGACGCGGCGGCCTGGAAGGTGCCGTCCTCGTTCCACTGGGTCATATTGTCTATGGAAGCGACGGAATCCAAGTAATGGAAGGGGTCACCGGAGGTGGCGTAGGAATAAGCCAGGCTTTCCAGAATGCCTTGCACGGGATCGGCGGTTTCGGGCGCCAGCTTGATGGAAAGCTCCAGGGCAGCCACGGCGCTGTCCAGCATATCCTTGGCAAAGCCGTTTTCAGCCAGTTCCTTCAGGGAAGCGTCCACGGTTTGCTTGAACAGGGGTGCGTCGTCCTCGTTCACATTAGCGGCTACGAACACGATGGCGTCGTCCGGGGCGGCCACCTCGCGGCCTACGGAGAAGGAACCGGTGGGCAGGGCTTTTTTCAGGTTCTGCTTCAGTATGGAGGCGTCCTCGTCCAGCAGGGTGCACAGATTGTCGATCACCAATTCCTGTTCCACATTGCCTTTCATGCCGGGGCACAGGATGTAGTAATAAATCTGGCTCTGGTTGGCAGGATCGGTGCCCTCCGCCATGGGGAAGCCCACCTTGGATTCCACGGGAGCGGTGATGGGGGCGTATGCCGCGTCCTCATAATGGAATTCAGCCTTTTCGTAACCGGCAAAGGCTTCGTCCAGCAGGGCCAGGAAGGCGGTATAGTCTTCAAACTGACCATACAGGTAGGCCATGCAGTTGGAGGGATGATAGAACAGGCTGTGATAATTCTTCAGGCTTTCAAAAGTCATGTCCGGAATGGCATCCGGCATGCCGCCCTGATCGAAGGCCAGCGCAGCACCGGGGAAGGTGACCTTGTTGGCGTTCAGCAGCGCCGCCCGGGCCAGGTTGGTGGCGCCCAGCATTTCGGAATACACGGTGCCTTCGAGGGTCAGCTCGTCGTCCTTGTCGGCCAGACGGTAGCGCCAGGCTTCGGTGCGGTAAATGCGTTCGTTTTCCAGCACACTGGGATGCAGGCAGCTGTCCGTGTAATAATCGGCATACTTGAGCAGCTGCGCTTCGCTCAGAGAAGCGATGGGGTAGCTGGTCATGGCGTCCATGGTGTAGGCGTTCATGTAAGTGTTGTAGGTCTGGTACGCCAGATTCATGAATAGGTTCGCGGAAGGATACTTTTCACTGCCGCTGAGCGTGGAATGCTCGAATACATGGGGCAAGCCGGTATCATCAATGGGCCGGGTGAGGAAAACCAGCTGGAACACCCGGTTGTTGTCCTCGTTGGCCACATAAGTCTGCTTCGCGCCGGTTTTCTGATGCTCAAACAGCACCACGTCCGCGCCGATCATGGGGAAAGGCCGGATTTCCAGCGCTTCAAAGCCGTTTACCACGTCGCCGATTTGGGGCAGCGCGGCATCGTCCTCTACGGGAAGGGCTTCCGCCAAAGCGGGCACGGCGCTCAGCACCATGGCCAGCGCCAGCAGAAGAGACAGCAGTTTCTTCATGGAATGAAAACCTCCTGTTGA
>JAUNMW010000376.1 GCA_030537395.1 Clostridia bacterium
TATTCCCATGCTCTTCCTGATGAGCTGGCTGTTCAACATGTACGGCATCATTTTTGCCGCCACGGTCACCACCGTTTTATCCGCCGTGACCGCGATGGTCTTCTGCTACAAGGATTATCGGAAGGAATTAAAAGACGTAAAGGAATGGTAAGGGAGGGTGCTTATGAATACGCAGGATATTTTGCAGCAAATGACATTGGAAGAAAAGGCCGCCTTTTGCTCCGGCCATGATTTCTGGCACACAAAAGCAATCGACCGGCTGGACGTTCCCGCCGTGATGATGTGCGACGGTCCTCACGGGCTGCGCAAACAGGAGGGCGAAGGGGATCACCTGGGCATCAACAAGAGCATCGAAACGGTCTGCTACCCCACCGCAGCGGCTCTGGCTTCCTCCTTTGACCGGGAGGTGATGAAGCATCTGGGCGAAGCCCTGGGCCAGGAATGCCAGGCGGAAAACGTGGCCATGCTGCTGGGGCCCGGCCTCAACATCAAGCGCAGCCCCCTGTGCGGCCGGAACTTTGAATACTTTTCCGAGGACCCGTACCTGGCGGGCGAAATGGGCGCTGCCTACGTGCAGGCGCTGCAAAGCAAGGGCATTGCCGCCTGCGCCAAGCACTTTGCCTGCAACGATCAGGAAACCCTGCGCATGAGCGGCTCCTCCAACCTGGACGAGCGAACCCTGCGGGAAATCTACCTGCCCGCCTTTGAAGCGGTGGTGAAGCAGGGCAAGACTCGCAGCCTCATGTGCGCCTACAACGCCATCAACGGCACCTTCTGCTCTGAGAACAAAATGCTGCTCACTGACATCCTGCGGGATGAGTGGCATTCCGACGCCTTTGTGGTCACCGACTGGGGCGCTATCAAGGATCAGGCCAAGGGCGTAGCTGCGGGCCTTGATCTGGAAATGCCCGGTGGTCCCAATGCTACCGGCGAAGAAATCGTGGAAGCGGTCAAGAATGGGACCCTTGCCGAAGCCGACCTGGACAAAGCGGTTTTGCGGTTGCTGCAATTCGTGAAGGATTCTGTGGAGCAGCGCGGGCCCAATGCGACCATTGACCGGGAAGCCTGCCGCAGGCTGGCCCGGAAGCTGGCAGGCGAATGCGCCGTCCTGATGAAGAACGAAGGCGGTTTGCTGCCGCTGAAAGCAAATCAAAAGGTTGCCTTCATTGGGGAATTTGCGGAGAAGCCCCGGTATCAGGGCGCGGGCTCCAGTCACATCAACGTACCCCATGCCGTCAGTGCCCTGGAAACGGCGGGCAATGCCGTAGCCTATGCCCGGGGCTATGACGCCCACAGCGATACCACCGATAAAGCGCTGCTGAACGAGGCCGTCGAGTCAGCGAAAAAGGCAGATGTGGCCGTGATTTTCGCAGGTCTGCCGGACGCCTTTGAAACAGAAGGCGCGGACCGGGAGCATATGCGCCTGCCAGATAATCAGAACGAATTGATCAAAGCTGTTGCGGAAGTCAACCCGCATACCGTGGTGGTGCTGCATGGCGGCTCCCCGGTGGAACTGCCCTGGCTGAATCAAGTGCCCGCTGTGCTGTGCGTGTATCTGGGCGGTGAACAGGTGGGCGCGGCCACGGTGGATCTGCTGTGTGGCAAGGCGACCCCCAGCGGCCATCTGGCCGAAACCTGGCCCATCCGCCTGCAAGACAATCCTTCGTACCTGAACTTCCCCGGCGAGGAGGGCGTGGTCACCTACGCCGAGGGCATCTTCGTGGGCTATCGCTATTACGATAAAAAGGAAATACCCGTGAACTTCTGCTTCGGTCATGGGCTGAGCTATACGCAGTTTGAATATGCCAATTTGAAACTGGACAAAGAAAGCCTCACCGATCAGGACACCCTGACCGTGTCCGTGGATGTAAAGAATATCGGCTCCGTTGCCGGAAAGGCCGCCGTGCAGCTGTATGTGCGCGATTTGGAAAGCACCGTGCGCCGTCCCCTCAGGGAACTGCGAGCCTTTGATAAGGTGGCACTCCAGCCCGGCGAAACAAAAACTGTCGCCTTCATTCTGGACAAACGGGCCTTCGCTTACTGGGAGCCCAAATGCCATGATTTCTTCGTGGAAAGCGGGGAATTTGTGATCGAGATCGGCGAAAGCAGCCGGGATATCCGCCAGAGCCACTCCGTCCAGGTGGAAGGAACCACCGAATTGCCCTTTACCGTCACCGTGAACACCACCATCGGCCAGCTCCTCAAACACCCCAAGGGCAAGGAGATCATCGGGAATATGATGCGCTCCTCCGCCATGAGCCACGTGGATCAGACCGACACCATGGGCGAGG
>JAUNMW010000099.1 GCA_030537395.1 Clostridia bacterium
GGAGTATGTCAGCTTTTCCGGCATGTGGAGGGGGCCGGAAAACAGGCTGGCTTACATGGAACCCCTGTGTACACATCCGGATCATCGAAGGCGCGGGTTGGCTGCCGCTGCTCTGTCCCGGCATTATCACCGGATGAAGGCCCTGGGCGCTACCCACATGACAGGCGGCGGGAATCCCTTTTATGAAAAACTTGGATATGGAAAGGGCATCCATTGGACGTTCTGGAAACAGGAGGAAAAGCAGGCGGATGCTCCTTTGACCTATCCCTGTCAGGCTGTCAGCGCGGACGCAGCGGAAGTCGCCGCGCTGGCCTGTGAGCTATGGCCGGAGCATTCAGCGGAAGAGATGGCGGAGGAATTCGATTCCCTGCTTGATAGGGAGGACGCGGCGGTCTTTCTGTATAGAGAGAAGGGGGAAGCCGTGGGCTTTGCCCAGTGCCAGCTCCGTCATGACTATGTGGAGGGCACGGAAACCAGCCCGGTGGGGTATCTGGAAGGAATCTACGTCCGGGAGGGCGCGCGCAGGCAGGGCATCGCCCGCAGCTTGCTGTCCGCCTGTGAAAACTGGGCAAAAACCAAAGGCTGTGCGGAATTTGCCAGCGACTGCGAGGTGGACAACACAGACAGCCAGCGGTTTCATCGGGCGATGGGTTTTGAGGAAGCCAACCGGATCGTGGCGTTTGTGAAGAAGCTGTGAGCCGGTGTGTCAAAAACACTTTCAGCCAAAGGCGGTATATCTTTTCCGGCGAGGTTGCTTTATCATCCTTTCTGAAAGGAGGGCGAAACCATGGCTTATCGAAACGCGCAGGAGATTTTTCCGGAAGGGCTCCTGAAACAAATCCAGCGGTACGTGTCCGGCGAAACCATCTATGTGCCGGCGCGGGAGGAGAAAAAAGCCTGGGGTGAGACATCCGGGTATCAGCAGTATATCCGGGAAAGAAACCAGGAAATCCGCGCCGGGTTTTCGCAAGGCATCACCATTGATCAGCTCATGGACAAGTACGCGCTCTCCTATGATTCTATCAAGCGAATCGTGTATTCAAGAAAGGAGATCGCTATGCTCAAGTACAACGCAACACTATCCTCCGCCCAAGCATACGGACAGGCGGGAAAACTGGATGCCTGGATCCATCTGTATCTCAACGAGGACGGGAGGAACATTCCCTTCTCGGACGGTCTGAAGCTCTTCGACCGGTACTATTTCAGCCCGGCATTGTTTCCCATCCGGCTGTTTCACCGGTGCGCGGGGCCGGAGCCGGAGATGAAATACCGGATCGACAAAGACTGGTGGGCCATCAGGGTGGCTGATCTGGAAAAGAGTATTCAAAACGATCCGGATATGCCGCCCCTTATCGTCCATTATGTGGCGGGTGAATTTGAGCTCAACGACGGCAACCACCGTCACCAGGCCTATGAAAACCTGGGCATCGAAAACGCCTGGGTGATCCTCTGGATCACAGAAGAAGCGGAAAAGGATGACTTCCTGTCAAGGTTCGGGGAGTATGTGAAGGACTGCACCGTCATCCGCAGATAGGGGGGCAAAAGAGAATGAAGCTGTTTATCATCACCGGAACCTGCGGGGCGGGGAAATCTACCATGAAGGACGAACTTGCGGCAAGACTGGACCCGAACCAGTACGCCTGCGTAGACTCGGACGAAACGGGCCTCAACTGGTGGGACTATGCCGGTACCGAACGGGAAGGACAGTACGGCGCGGATACATTGACGGAAGCTTTCAGGATCGCCCGTGGAAGAAACCTGGTTTTCGTCACCTGCATGGCGCCTCATGATTACATCACGAAAGCCGCCGTGCCGGTGGACTTGACCGCCACCTTTTCTATCGCGCTGTGGGCCAGGGATGAGATCATTGACCAGCGCTTGCGGGCCCGGCCCAAGGAGCGAGGCTTCACCACAGACGAAGCCATTCGCCCCCACATCGAATACAATCAGTGGATCAGCCGGAACCATGGCAAGTATCAGCTGTTTATCGACACAGAAAACCAGGCTCCGGATGAAACCGCGGAGAGAATCGCAGCGTTTATTTCCGAACTGACGGAATAAAGCTGAAGGAAAAGGAGTAAACGAAAATGAGCAATATTGAAAAATACCGGCAGTATTTCACAAAAGACTACCTGATGGGCCCGAATTCATTCCGCCTGCTGGATGAACTGATCCGCAGAAAGCCGTCCGACGCTCGTTTTCACCGGACGCTGGACCTGGGGTGCGGCTTTGCCCTTACGTCCTTTTTTATCGCCAATGAAACGGACGCGGATTACGTGTACGCCTATGATCTGTGGATTCCCGCGGCGGAAAACTACGAGAGAATCCTGGACAATCATTTGGAAGACAGGATCATCCCGATCCACGGCGACGCCATGGATATGCCCTTTGCCCAGGAGTATTTTGACGCGATCGTCAGTGTTGACGCCTATCATTACTTCGGATGCAAAGAAGGCGTATTTGCCGAAAAGATCCTGCCGTTTGTTAAATCAGGCGGTTATGTGATGATCGCCGTTCCGGGATTGAAGGAGCAGCCCCAAGGTGATTTGAAGCAGCTGTTTGAAGCATGGGCCGAAGGGGATGACGCTCAGTTATTCAAAACAGCGGCCTGGTGGGAGGAGCTCCTAAAAAACGAATGCGGCGAAACGTGCGAGATCACCGTGAAAGAAGCGGAATGTTTTGATATCGCCTGGCAGGAGTGGTTTGATTCAGGACATGAATACGGTATCCGCGACAGGGAATTCCTGCAAAAGGGGCTGGACAGAATCCTGAATTTTGTTCTGATTTACGTCAGGAAGAACTGATGGGGGCTTTATGGACAAGTATATCGAAGGAAACAAAGCGGCATGGGAAGAAGCGTTTGAAAACAGGGACGCTTCCTGGGGAGCTGACATTACAGAGCGCGTACTTACGGAAGATTATCCGTTCTTCAACGAAGAAACGAAAAGCGTGCTGAAAAAGCTCCATACAGAAGGGGCTGTGATCGGCCAGTTCTGCTGCAATAACGGGCGGGAACTGCTTTCCCTGGTTAAGAGCGGCAAGGCCAGGAAAGGCGTCGGCTTTGACATCGCCGAAAACCAGGTGGCGTTTGCCAACGAAAAGGCGAAAGAGTTGGGCTTGCCCTGCGTGTTTGAGGCGGTGAATATCTACGATATCGATGACCGTTATCGGGAACAGTTTGATCTGGCGCTCATCACCATCGGCGCGCTCTGCTGGTTCCGTGATCTGAACCGCTTTTTCGCGGTCGTCGCAAAATGCATGAAGCCGGGGGCTGTCATCGTGATCAATGAACAGCATCCCTGCACGAACATGCTCGCTGCGGAGGGCGAAGAAGTGTTCGACCCGGAGCACAGAACGGCGTGTCCTTATTCCTACTTTGAGCATGAATGGACGGGGAATGAAGGCATGTACTATATGACGCAGAAACGATATCGGTCAAAGACATTTACCGACTTTACCCATTCGCTTTCTGAAATCATTTCCGGGATGTGTAACAACGGGATTGTTGTGACCGGCCTGCAAGAATTTGATTACGATATCAGCGGCGGCTTCAGCGCATTAGATCACAGTGGTTTTCCTCTTTCCATGATCATACAGGGACGGAAAGACAGAAAATGAAAAGCAACGGAACGGAGAATTGCTATGAACGCGAAATTGTTAGGACTGTTCAGCGGCTTTCCGACGCGTCATTTTCCCGAAGCAATCGCGCAGGCGCTTCGGGAAAACCTGCCCAAGCGTGAAAGCCTGGTCTTTATTAGTGCGTGGCCGGAGGATTACGCCCGGAACGACGATGACAGCGATGGGATGCACGGGATGTTCGTGGAACGCGGCATGGCGTTTGCCCGGCATCATGTGATCGACCGGCGGACGGGCGCGGCGGATGCGGTGCGGCTGGTGCGGGAGGCGGACTGCGTTTTTCTGATGGGCGGGGACGTGACAAAGCAGATGGCGCTGATCCGGGATTTGGGGCTGGTTTCGGAGCTTCGGGTCAGCCGCGCCATGATCCTCGGCGTCAGCGCGGGGGCCATGAACATGGGGCGGTACGTCGCTGACGTCTGGGAGACAAAGGCACTGTGCGAAGGGATCAGCCTGACGGATATGATCATGAAGGGGCACTATGCTAAGGACGCGTGGTTTATCCCGGTATTGAAAGAAATGTCCGTGACACGCCCGATCGTCGCCATGGAGGATGAAAGCGCGATCTTTATCCAATGCGACGCCATCCGGTGCCTCGGAAATATCCACTGGATCGACAAGGGCAGAATCACAATGCTTACAGATGAAACGCTGAAAGCAATCGGAAACACCCTGGGATATGAACCGCATGGAGAATGAAAAATGATAAAGCTTGAAAAAATGGACGATTTCTTTACCGCCCGGATCGATGGCTATGACGCACACATGAAACGCGATATTGAAGGCGCTTCCGGTTTCTACGCCTACACCGCCTCCTTGCTGCCTTCGGCGGAAGGAAGCCGTGTGCTGGATCTTGGCTGCGGCACCGGCCTTGAACTGGAGGAATACTTTGCAGTGAACCCCAGCGCGGCCGTTACGGGGATTGATCTGTCCGAAGCCATGCTGCATGTGCTGAAAGCCAAATTCCCGGAGAAAAACCTGACGCTGGTCCGGGCCTCCTATTTTGACGTGCCGCTTGGGAACAAGCTGTATGATGCCGCCGTATCCGTGGAATCACTGCACCATTTTCCGGCGGAAATGAAAGCGTCGCTGTATGAAAAGCTGCATTTGGCATTAGCAGAAAAAGGCGTCTTTGTGCTGACGGATTACTTTGCTGAATCGGACGAAATGGAAAAAGAATACTTTCAAAACCTGGCGGCGCTGAAAAAAGAGCAGGGGCTTTCAGACGATGTTTTCTATCATTATGACACGCCGCTGACAGTCGAACATGAAATGGATATCCTGCGCCAGGCAGGATTCCGGGACGTTCGGATTATGAAGAAGTGGGGTGAAAGCACTTATACGGTTCTTGCACACAAATCTTGTTAGGGGGATATGCATGGATTATCGTACGGAAAGCCTGACTCTTCATTTCGTAACGGAGGACGATTTGGCAGAGGTCGCTCAGACCTGGCCCGCTGATCACCACCCGCTTTCGGATGCGGAGGCGCGGGAAGCCATCGTTTCTATGCGCAGGAATTACAAAAGGAATACAAAAGGCTGCATCTATCATCTTTGCCTCGCAGTATGCAGGCAGGAGCGGCCCGGGACCATCATGGGTTGGTGCGGGCTGGACGGCTCGAGGAATCATGCGGAGCCTGAAATCTTCATCCTCTTGGATGAACCATACCGCAACCAGGGATTCGGCACCCAATGCGTCAGGGAACTGATCAGAATTGCGGTGGAGGACTATTCGCTTACCAGCGTGCACGGTGGCTGTGCCAAAGAGAACATTGCTTCCGCCCGGTGCATGGAGAAGGGCGGCATGACGCAGTACGGCACGGAAGAAAACGGTGATCCGCTGTTCAGGTACCGGGGCCGGAACAGCATCGGGCACGAAGGAGATTCATAATGAAAAAAGCAACAGGCGAAGCGCTGGCAAAAACTGCCTATGAAGCGGCCCAGATCCCTTTTCATGGCTATCTCTCGGGCAAGGATTCCAATCTTGAGCCCATTATTCGGCCTTTCCCCAATTGGACCCTGAAAGAAGCCGATGGGTTATGGTGCGCGGCATTTGTATATTTTTGCTGCCGGGAAGCGGGATATGAAATCCCTATCAGGCCGAACGAGTGCATCACATGCCATTTGGCAGGCTGCATTGCCTGGGAGGAATTTGCAATGGGCGACAGCAGGATCGCATATCATCCGGGAGAGGATACCTGTTTTCCGAGAACGGGTGATATCGTCCTTTATAACCGAGTTTTTTGCAATCAGCCGCATGACCATATGGGGATCATTGTGCAAAAACTGAAAAACACGCTGATCGTCGCAGAGGGTAATATTCAGAATCAATCAGGAATTATCAGCCGTCCCATGGACGCGCATATCCGGGCTTATATCAGAATTCCGGACGGTTATACATATGAATAAAAACAAATCAGACTTTAGGGAGGAAGTTCCTGTGGATAACAAGCATGTGAAATACATGAAGCGGTGCTACGAATTGGCGCTCAGCGCCGGGAAAAAGGGCTATGATACGTTTGGTGCGGTGCTTGTGCATAACGGGAAAATCCTGGAGGAAGCGGAGAATACGGCAGACTATGTCCGCAGAATCTTCGGGCACGCGGAATTCAATCTGGTGCACAAATGCGCCAACAAGTATTCCGATGAAATCCTGGAAAACGCGGTGGTTTATACCAGCTGCGCTCCCTGCGAACGATGCCTGGCGGCCATCGCGTCCCTGGGGGTGCATCAGATCGTGTGCGGCGTGTCCTACAAAGAATTCTGCAAGCTGCTGCCCTTTGATTATCAGGCGGTGGATCGCGAAGGGCTTTTGAAACAACTGGGCATCCAAATGACGCTTACGGAATCTGTGCTCGAAGAGGAAGGGATGCACGTGTTTGAATGGTGGGGCGGCGAATATCGCCCGCTGGAGGAACTCATTGCGGAAATGGATGAAGTGAAAAAGAAGCAGTAATGGAGGGAAAATATGGATAATATAGTTTTTAGAGAAGCAGAAATAGATGACGCGGAGGAAATGATTTCATATTTGAATATCGTTGGGGGAGAATCAGATAATCTCATGCATGGACCTGACGGATTTAAGGTGCCGATCGAAGCAGTAAAACGACGTATTCAGGCTTCTCATGACGCAGATAACTGTATTATTCTGATTGCTTTGGCTGGAGAAAAAATCATAGCCCGGGCAGAGCTGGATGGCTATTCGGGGGCAAGATTACATCATAATGCCAGGTTTTCAATTTCAGTCAGAAAAGACTATTGGAATATGAAAATCGGCACAATGCTGATGACAAAGATCATTGAACGCGCAAGAAAAATGAATCTGCTTAATATTGAGTTGGAAGTTGTTGCTGAAAACACAGCAGCTATTGCGCTTTACCATAAAATGGGGTTTTCTGATGTTGGAGTATACAGAAATTATTGGTTTGCGAACAATGTCTATTGCGATGCAATTGTTATGCAAAAATGCCTGGATGACTGACCTTTTACATGGAGAGCAATATGAAAATCGGCGAAGTATGTTTACTGACAAATAATGTGCCGCGACTCGCCTCCTTTTACAGACGTCTGCTTGGTGTGGAAGAAAGCAGCAGCGATGAAATCCATCAGTTTATCCTTGTCGAGGAAACCGCGCTGACAGTGTATAATGACGGAACGGATAAGAACAATCAGAACCAAAACATATGCCTGGCCTTTACGGTAGATGATATTGACATGGAGTATAAAAAACTGCTGTCCCTGGGCGCAAGGATCATCGAACCGCCTGCAAAAAGGCCGTGGGGGGCGATCAACATGAGTTTTTACGACCCTGACAATAACATTGTTTATCTCAGAAGTTTTCCAAAGAATGCAAAAGAATTCTGAACAGAAGAAGCATTGATGGGAGGATACTTTATTGACCGCTATTCTTGAACAGGCAAAACACCTTTATGCCCTTGAAAACTGTGCCTTCGCCCCGGTATTCGGTCATGAGGGCGGACGGAATCAGATCGTGATCGTCAGCCGGAATGAGAATCAACAGTTTGTTCTTCGCATCTCCGCCCTCGGGGACCGAAGCGAAGCCGATTATCTTGCCGAAACAGAGTTTGTACGCTTTCTGGCAGCAAACGGCGCGCCCGTGGCGGATGTGATCCCCTCCGTTCAGGGCAGGCTGGTGGAGCGAGTGGAGGCGGACGGCAAAGCGGTATATGTCAGCCTGTTCGCCTATGCCAAAGGAATGCTGCTTGCGGATAACAGCTACCATTACCGGGAAGGTGCCCCGCTGAGCGAATATTTTTATAACACCGGCAAGGCCCTGGGCGCGATCCATAGGCTGTCCAAAGCTTATATCCCGGTCCATTCCCGCCCGGATTACTTCGACAAATACAACATGGAATACCTGGACCGCCTGATCCCGGATGAATACGGCGAACTGAAAACTGCAATTGGAAAGCGTCTGGACACATTCCATGCGCTCCCGAAGGACAAAAGCTGCTATGGCCTGATTCACTTCGATTTTAGCGACGGAAACTACCATATCGACATGGATACAGGCGCGATCACGGTATTCGATTTTGACAACTGCATGAACTGCTGGTATATGTTCGATCTTGCCAATCTTTGGATTCATAACGAGGGCTGGACGCGGCAGGAAACCAACCCCGGCAAGCGCTTTGCGCTGATGCAACAATGCTTTGATTTTCAACTGAAGGGCTATAAAACTGAAACGAATCTTTCGGAAGAAATGCTGGAAAAGCTGCCGCTGTTCATCGATATGGTGCTGATCGAAAACATCGTGGATGAATTGGAATGCTGCGCCCGGGAAGGCGAAGCGCCGGACTGGGAAGATATTGAGGACGCGGCGGCATGCCTGATCCATGGGATTCCCTGCGCGGGGATCGGACAATGATTCCGGATTCAGTCAGGAGGATACTGCAATGGAAATCGTGATTCGGAAGATCGATCAGCATGATTATGCAGCCGTGGCTGCTATATGGCGGGAAGTCCTTGACATCCGGAATGCGACGGTTGAACACGTGACCGAAACCTATGAAGCAATGAGGCATGACGATGGCTACGTCACTTATGTTGCAGAGGCAGATGGAAAAATCGTTGGACTGGTCACCGCAGTAAAAGTGCTGGCAATTGGCCATCCGGGCGGTTATGTCAAAATGAATGGCATCGGCGTGTTGCCGGAGCACCGGCATCAGGGAATCGGGAAAAAGCTGATGGAACATGTCGAGCGTTTTGCCATAGAAAACGGCGCTCCGTATGTCGGACTTGCTTCCGGAATCAGTCGGGTTGAAGCGCATGCGTTTTACGGGAACAGCGGTTATCAGAAAACTTCTTACTGGTTCCGAAAAAACCTTGAATAAATACCTCGTCCTTCTTGACTCGAACACGGTGTCGCGGTTTACAATCATCGCAGAGGAGAAAGGGAGGGGCGTTTGTGGAAAACATGCTGACTGTGACGGAGGTAACTCGGGCGTACGGCGTATCGGCCAGGATGCTGCGACATTACGAAAAGCTGGGACTGATTTCCAGCGACCGAAAGGAGGACTATTCCTATCGCGTCTATCGTCCGGAAGATGTCCAGCGCCTGCGCCAAATTCTGGTGCTGCGAAAGCTGCGTCTGTCGCTGAAGGAGATCGGCAGCATCCTGAACGATCCCGGCCCCGCCGCCGCCATCAGCGTCTTTGAAAAGAACCTTTCGCAAATGGATGAGGAAATCCAGGCGCTTCAAGCGGTGCGCAGCGTGATCGAAGCATTTCTTCAAGCGCTGAGGCAGCGGAAAACGCTGTCTTCCGGAGATGTCATTCTGCAGAACAGTCAGTTGTTGGCCCTGGCCAATTCCCTTTCTCCCGCTGCCACATTGTTTCAGGAAGAGAGGAGAAAGATCATGGAAAACCTAAATCAATCTGACCAGGCATCCTGGAAGCTCAAAGATGTGCGCATCGTGCATCTGCCGGAAAGCGATGTCGCCGCGGCGCACTTCGTGGGGGATGATCCCGAAAACCGGGCGGGCGAAATGATTTCCGATTTCGTTCGGAAAGAAAAACTGTGGGAAAAGCATCCGGGCCTGCGGCTGTATGGCTTCAATCATCCCAGCCCCATGGACGAGACCGGCTTTCACGGCTATGAATTCTGGATCACCATCCCGGAAGGCATGGAGGTGCCGCTGCCCCTGACAAAGAAATTCTTTGCCGGAGGCACCTATGCCGCCCATATGATCCCCATGGGGAATTTTGAGGAATGGGAATGGCTGTACGAATGGGTGCAGAACAGCGACGAATATGAATACGCCGGAAACGGAAGCCCGGAAAACATGTTCGACAATCTGGAAGAGCACCTGAACTATCACGATCACATTCTGGAAACGCATGAGGGAGAGCCGCAGACGGCCCAGCTTGATCTGCTCATTCCCGTGAGGCGGAAGTCAAAATAGCATCCGGGCAGCAGGAAAAAGATGAGACAGCCATCGATATTGATGCTGTAATACAGAGAGTAAAACCAACGATACGAATCCCGAGCCGCTGAGACATAAAAACATAACAGTATCATATATTCTACTGAAAAAGGCATAACGTACAGTCTGCTGGAAGCAATAATTGATGAACAGGTACGCCTGTAATACCCTTGGCTATTCACGAATTATTTCAGCGCAATATCCGCATAGATAGGAATATGATCGGAGGCATTTTGCACGTCATGGCCGATGATCGCATTGAACAGCTTGACGTCCGCTCCGTCATTGACGAAAAGATGGTCGATGCAGGAATCATTGCTGTCAGGATCGGGGGAAACCTGGTAGCCAAAGTAGGTGGAACAGCCGCAAACGAGCGTCTCCGCTGCATACTTGGCGTCCCGGACCCCCGCATCCCGCATGTAGTTCAAATACTGTTCTGATTGCTCGGGCGTATTGAAATCGCCTGCGATGATGACCGGCAATCCGGCGTATTGGCTGATCACATGAACGGTGAGGTCCGTCAGATCGGCCATGTTGCGGGTGTATTTTTCCGGTTCATCCTCTGACGGCGCGGGGTGTGTATTGCACACGATAAAGCGAGCACCGTCCTTTATTTTTTCAAAAACGGCTACGGAAAACACGCGGGTGGCATCACGAATTTCCAGATCCAGTATTTCTTCCTCCAACAGGCGGACAGTTTGTGGATTATAAAGAAAAGTGGTAGTACAGTAAATAAAACCCTCCGCGTTGCTCTGGCGGCAGGCCGGGGCATAGAAGCCGGTATCCACCAGCAGCGGTTTGAGCGCTTTATGCCATTTGGCGCCTGCTTCCTGAATTGCTGCTACATCAGGCCTGTAACGGAGGAAGATATCGGCAACGAGCACATCACGGCCTTTTACAGAAATATGGCTCCAATCGGGATGCAGAATGTTGTAGGACATGATCCGGATATCCGCGCTTTCCGCCCTTTCGGAAGCGTCAGCGGCTTCCGCTTTCGCGGCGCACAGCGGCAGCAGAACGAGAGCAAGCAGACAGGCAAACCAAAATCCGCGTTTCATGGCAAAGGCTCCTTTCTGCCAAACACGTTGGAGCAGGGATGCGGTCACGCAGCATCATGCATCTTCCCAAGAAATCGAAAAATCAAATAAACCCTCCCGGCTGGGATGAATCATCAGACACGCTGCCTCAAAGCCTGGGGCCAAATTGAATACGGGGCCCTTGTATTCAATGGCTGAGGAGGAAATGACGCGAATTCTGCCGTCGATCAGGGCAGAGCGGTCGGTAATCTCAAGCTGATGTCTGTTCCAAATAACCGGCAGGATATACGAAATGCCATCATTGGAACTTGCAGCGATCCCGCCTTTTACAGTCAGGCCCCGTTGGGTCAGCGCGTATTCCAAGGTATAGTTTTCACCCGCAGGGGAGGGCCGATGGTCAATATCGCACAGAACGCCTGATACGCGGACGAAGGCTCCCCTGGGATCGGAACGGGCGGCTGCCTCTGCCGTAAAATCATATACCTGGGAGAAAACAACTCCGCGTTCCGTTTTTTCAAGACGCGGGCACAAGGAACCCTGCAGCTTTTTCTTGCGTGTGAGCTGCTGATTATGCGGCTCCCGCATGGAATAATCCGTATTGGCCGCGGCAAAAACCGGCCCGTAGGCGCGATGCCACAGCAGGGTGATCGCCCCCCCGGACGCGTGACCGCCTTTCATATAGGGAAAATCCCCGGCGCAAACAGTCAGACGCCAATCATCGCAGGAGAGCCTGAAGGTTTCGGTTTCCGGGTAATGCTTTACTGGCGCCGGAGCGTCAGAAGGAAGGGGAACGCGCTCAAATTCCGCGATACCTTCGTCCAGGGCCTGTGCAAGCGCTTTAGCATGGCAGAAAGCATGATGAATACAGGGAGGCTCGCCGTGCTTCCGATAATGAGGCCCGCCGTAAAGCAAACCATTCGAGCAGCGCCGATATAGCAGCAGATTTCTGTATGCGGCTTCCGCGAACACGGGTTCACTCTTTCCCAGCGCATTCAGCATCGCTTGACACCCATCGGCGGTGCGGCTTCCCCAATAGGTCCATTTGAAGTTGCGCGAACCGAAGCTGTTATCCCATGCGCCATCTGGAAGCATCAGATCCAGATGGGCCCTGGCCGCTTCCCGGACAATGGAAAGGGCATGCACGTCGCATACGGTCTGGGCATAGTCCAGGAGGGAAGGAAGCGTTTCTTCTACATTGTAGCCGATATCCACAGCACACCCATTCCGGGGCGTGGC
>JAUNMW010000100.1 GCA_030537395.1 Clostridia bacterium
CTGGGGGAAACCATTCTTTGGAGCCCAAAGAATGGTTTCCCCCAGACCCCCTTCCGAGAAAGGCAAATAGGAAAAAGTTATCACTCTCTACAAAGCAAAAAGAGTTCAGAGTCCAGATTGAATAGTCTATGTTCACGATCGGGCTGATAATATTCACGCCGTTCGTGGAAAAGACTAAATCATCTGAACTCTGAACTCTTTTAATGCTTATTTTTAAAGCAGGCTTGCCGCCGCCTTATCCACCAAGATGGTGGCATTGGGATGCAGCCGCAGGATGGAGGCCTGCACCTTGGGGGTCACGTTGCCCTTGACGGTGTCATGAATCGCCTGAGCCTTATCCTCGCCCATGGCGATCAGCACCACAGCCTTGGCGTGCATGATGCCGCCGATGCCCAGGCTGATGGCTTTCCGTGGCACCTGATCCTCACTGTCGAAGAAGCGGCGGTTGGCCTGGATGGTGCTTTCGGTCAGGTTCACGATCTGGGTACCATACACGAACTGTTCGGCGGGCTCGTTAAAGCCGATGTGGCCGTTGCGGCCAATGCCCAGCAGCTGCATATCGATGCCGCCCGCGGCTTCGATGGCTGCGTCGTACCGGGCAGCCTCCGCCCACAGGTCTTCCGCGTTGCCGTTGGGCACATGGGTTTCCTTCATATTGATGAAATTAAACAGGTTATCCTTCATGAACTGATGGTAGCTTTCCGGATGGGTTTCCGGGATCCCCACGTATTCGTCCAGATTGTAGCTGACGCACTGGGAGAAATCCAGCAGTCCCGCCTTGTGCCATTCGATGAGCTGCTTGTAGCAGCCCAAGGGAGAAGAACCGGTAGCCAGGCCCAGCACGCTGTTGGGCTTGCTGATCACCTGCGCGGCAAACAATTCCGCCGCCGCCTGACCCACCTGCTGCGCGTTATCAAAAACATGAACCTGCATAAGTCAACGCCTCCTAAAAAGCTTTGTTCCAGTGAATATTATACCACAGCTTTTCCCGTTTCATCAAGCAGTTTTGATGGCCTTGTCGTTATTTATTCACGCCGTCTCCCGCATAAAGGACAGAAAATCGCAGGAAAGAGCAAATTACGCTCTATCCTGCGTTTTTTCAGTTTTATGCTTTTTTGACGCTCAGGGTCATCTGCTTTCCATTGATATCGCATTCCTGTGCGAAAGCGCCTTCGGGAGCCGCTTCGTAGGAAACCGCCACGGCCAGCACGCCCTTTTCGATCATATCCTGATAGGCCTTCACGGCGTTGAGCGCTTCTTCGTCGCCCTGGGCGGTGACGGTGATGCGGTCGGTCACATCAAAACCAGCGTCCTTGCGCATATTCTGCAGCTTGGAAATCACCTCGCGGGCGTAGCCTTCCTGGATCAGCGCGGGAGTCAGGCTGGTATCCAGCACCACGGTGAGCTTGCCGTCCACCTGGGAGGTGAAGCCTTCCTTCTTCACGGCCTCCACCAGCACATCTTCCTTGTTCAGGATGATGTCGGTGCCGTCCATGGTCAAGGTCACGGTTTCGCCCCGGTCAAAGGCAGCCACAACCGCGGCGCCGTCCAGCTTCTGCAAGTCGCCCCGCATTGTGCCCAGGAACCGGCCATAGTTCTTTTTCAGGGTCAGGAAATTGGGCTTCAAATCGTAATTGACGAACTCGCCCGCGTCGTCGATGAAGTTCACGTTCTTCACGTTCAGTTCATCTTCCACCAGATTCTTGTAAGCTTCGCCGAAGTCCGCGCCGGACACATACAGCATATTCAGCGGCTGGCGCACCTTCATGTTGGAAAGCTGGCGGCAGGAGCGGCCCAGCTGCACCACGGTTTCCACGGCGGCCATCTGGCGTTCCACGTCCGCGTCGATCATGGCATCGTCGCATTCCGGGAAATCGCACAGATGCACGGATTCGGGGGCGTCCGGATTCACTGTGCGCACGATGTTCTGATAGATTTCTTCCGCCATGAAGGGCATATAGGGCGCGATCACCCGGGTCAGTTTTTCCAGCACGGTGTACAAGGTCATAAACGCGGCTTCCTTGTCCGCCGCCATGCCCTTGCCCCAGAAGCGTTCGCGGCCCAGACGCACATACCAATTGGACAGCTCATCCACAAAATCGCTGATCTTGCGGGTGGATTCGGTGATGCGGTACGCGCTCAAATCCTCGTCCACACCTTTGATGACGGTGTTCAGGCGGCTCAGCACCCATTTGTCCATCAGGGTCAAGGCGCACTGGGCAAGATCGTGCCTGGTGGGATCGAACTGATCGATATCGGCGTAGAGCACATAGAAGCAATAAGTGTTCCAAAGCGTGCTCATGAAGCGCCGGGGGCCTTCGTTCAGGGCGTCCTCATGGAAGCGGCAGGGCAGCCAGGGGGCGGAAGCGGAATAGAAGAACCAGCGGATGGCGTCGGCTCCCTGCTTTTCCAGCACCGCCTTGGGGTCCACCACGTTGCCCAGATGCTTGCTCATTTTCCGGCCGTCCTTATCCTGCACGTGGCCCAGCACCACGCAGTTTTCAAAGGGCGCGCGGCCAAAGATCAGGGTGGAGATGGCGATCAGGGTATAGAACCAGCCGCGGGTCTGGTCGATGGCTTCGGATATGAAGTTGGCCGGGAAGCGCTTTTCAAAAATGTCCTTGTTTTCAAAGGGATAGTGCCACTGGGCGAAAGGCATGGAGCCGGAATCGTACCAGCAGTCGATGACCTCCTTGGTGCGGGTCATGGGCTTGCCGCAGCAGGGGCACTTGATTTTCACTTCGTCGATGTAGGGGCGGTGCAGCTCGGGCAGGTTCACTTCACCGATAGCCATATCCATAAGCTCCTGCTTGCTGCCGATCACGTGCATGTGCCCTTCCTCGCACAGCCAAATGGGCAGAGGGGTGCCCCAGTAGCGTTCGCGGGAGAGGCCCCAGTCCACCACGTTCTCCAGGAAGTTGCCCATGCGGCCTTCCTTGATATTGTCCGGATACCAGTTGATGCTGCGGTTGTTGGCCACCAGCTCGTCCCGCAGAGCCGTCATTTTGATGAACCAGGTGGGGCGGGCATAGTACATCAGCGGCGTATCGCAGCGCCAGCAGAAGGGATAGTCATGAGCAAAGGGCACGGCGGCAAACAGCAGTCCCCGTTCCTTCAAATCCTTCAGGATCATGGGATCGGCGTCCTTGATGAAGGTGCCGGCCCAGGCAGTTTCGGCAATGAATTTTCCTTGGGTGTCCACCAGGTTCACGAAGGGCAGGCCGTTTTCCCGGCATACCCGGTTATCGTCCTCGCCGTAAGCGGGCGCGATGTGCACGATGCCGGTGCCGTCGTCCATGGTCACGTAATCGTCGCACACCACGAACCAGGCCTTCTTGTCCGGCTCCACGAAGCGGTACAGGGGCTCGTATTCCGTGCCCTTCAATGCTTCGCCGGGCATTTCGCACAGGATCTCGGGCTCCTTGCCCTCCAGCACCTTTTCCACCAGGGCCTTGGCCATGATGTAGGTTACATTTTCATTGGTTTTCACCCGGCAGTAGGTTTCATGGGCGTTCACGCATAGCGCCAGGTTGGAAGGCAGGGTCCAGGGGGTAGTGGTCCAGGCCAGCAGATACACGCCCTCCTCGCCCTTTACCGGGAAGCGCACGAAAGCGGATTTTTCCTTTACGTTCTTGTAACCCTGGGCCACTTCATGAGAGCTTAGAGCGGTGCCGCAGCGGGGGCAGTAGGGCACGATCTTGTGGCCCTTGTAGATCAGGCCCTTTTCCGCGATGGTTTTCAGGCTCCACCATTCGGATTCGATATAGTCGTCATGGTAGGTCACGTAAGGATGCTCCATATCCACCCAGTAGCCTACCCGGTCGCTCATTTCCTCCCATTCGTGCAGGTACTTCCACACGCTTTCCTTGCACTGCTGGATGAAGGGCTCGATGCCGTACTGCTCGATCTGGGGCTTGCCGTCCAGGCCTAGTTTCTTTTCAACTTCCAGTTCCACCGGCAGGCCATGGGTATCCCAGCCAGCCTTGCGCAGCACGTTCTTCCCCTTCATGGTGTAATACCGGGGGATCAGATCCTTGATGGCGCGGGTTTCCACGTGGCCGATGTGGGGCTTGCCGTTGGCCGTAGGGGGGCCGTCAAAGAACGTGAAGGTATCCTTGGCGTTGTCCCGGGCGTGGAAGGACTTTTTCACGATGTCATTTTCCTTCCAGAACCGGATGGTTTCCATTTCCCGTGCGGCGAAATTCATGTCGGCGGTTACTTTTTTGTACAACTTTTTACCTCTCCTTTCATATAGAAAAAGCCCGTCCCAGCTTCATTGGGACGGACTGAATTTCAGTTCGCGGTACCACCCAACTTGGCGCACTTGACGCCCAGCTTTGCGCGCCCTTTATCGCGGACGAAGCGCCGATTCTTCAACCGGAGGCTCCCAAGTGATCCGGCGCGCGGCCCTCCGCCGGGCTTCCACCGTGCCCCGGTTCGCTTGAGAAGGGTTTTCGCGGGCCCGTCTTGTTCATTGCCCGAATGAGGATATTATATAGGAAAGTGTCTGTTTTGTAAAGCCTGATTTTTTCATTGTGCTTTCCTTTTATTTCTGTAGCTTCACGCTCATACACGCTGCTTAATCAATATTGGAAAAATTTTGTAAATATTCAAAATAATATGCTTGACATGCAGATTCTCCAGTAGTAAAATACATGTAATCAGTGGGCGGATTTATCCCACAAAAAATAAAAAGGAGTGTGCCCGTATGAAAAAGATTCTTTCGGTATTCCTGTGCTTACTGATGGTATTCAGTTGCGCGAGCGCGTTGGCCGATGGCCTGAAGGTTGGCGTATCCATGCCCACCAAGGATCTGCAGCGCTGGAACCAGGACGGCGAGAACATGAAGAACATGCTCGAAGAAGCCGGCTTTGAAGTCGATCTGCAGTTCGCCTCCAACGACGTACAGCAGCAGCTGAACCAGGTGACCAACATGGTCAACAATGGCTGCAAAGTCGTTGTTATCTCTGCTGTTGAAGGCTCCTCTCTGGGCTCCGCTCTGGATCTGGCCAAGGAAAAGGGCGTTATCGTCATCGCTTATGACCGCCTGCTGATGGACTCTGACGCGGTTTCCTACTATGCCACCTTTGATAACTACAAGGTTGGCAGCGTGCAGGGCAACTACATCAAGGACGCTCTGAAGCTGGACGAAGCTGAAGGCCCCTTCACTCTGGAAATCACCGCTGGCGACCCTGGTGACAACAACGCGATCTATTTCTACAACGGCGCTATGGACGTGCTGAAGCCCTACATCGAATCCGGCAAGCTGGTTGTGAAGTCCGGCCAGCAGGAATTCAACGATGTTGCCACCCCCAGCTGGAAGACTGAGACCGCCCAGACCCGTGCGGACGGCATCCTGTCCTCCTACTATGCCGACGGCACCAAGCTGGATGCCTGGCTGTGCTCCAACGACTCCACCGCTCTGGGCGTTGCCAATGCTCTGGACGCCAACTATGACGGCGATTGGCCCATCATCACCGGCCAGGACTGCGACATCTCCAACATGAAGAACCTGATCGACGGCAAGCAGGCCATGTCCGTATTCAAGGACACCCGTACGCTGGCTGCTCAGGTTGTGAAGATGATCGGCCAGGCTCTGAATGGTGAAGAAGTCGAAGTCAACGACACCACGACCTACAACAACAATGTGATCACCGTTCCTTCCTTCCTGTGCGAGCCGGTATTCGGCAACGCTGATAACTGGGTAGAACTGCTGATCGATTCCGGTTACTATCTCATGGGCGACGACGGTTATCCCGTTGTGAAGCAATAATAGCACAAAGAATTGTTTGAACACGCATTGACTGGTACGGTACGAGCGGAGTATTCTCACTCCGCTCGTACTTGAATACAGAGGTTTTGCAGCATCATTGCTTCGTGCGCGCCCAGTCGCCGCGCAAAGCGGCTAAATCCCTTTATCGCCGGTCCATTCGTCGGTAAAGGGAAATAGCATGCTGTTTACTTGTATAGTCGGAGGAGAGTCATGGCAAATATTCTGCTGGAGATGAAAAACATTACCAAGACCTTCCCCGGCGTCAAGGCGCTCGACAACGTGAACTTCCAGGTGGAAGAAGGGGAGATTCACGCTCTGGTCGGCGAAAACGGCGCCGGAAAATCCACGCTGATGAATGTGTTAAGCGGTATCTACCCTCACGGCACCTATGAGGGAGATATCATTTATCAAGGTCATGTATGCAAATTCAATACCATCAAAGATTCGGAAAAGCTCGGCATCGTCATCATCCATCAGGAGCTGGCGCTGGTGCCCGAAATGACCATCGGCGAGAACATGTATCTTGGCAATGAAGTAGGGCATAAGTATGCCATCAACTGGAATAAAACCTATTCCGAAGCGGATAAATACCTGAAGATGGTAGGCCTGAATGAAAGCTCCAAAGTTCAGGTGAAAACGATCGGCACGGGCAAACAGCAGCTGGTAGAGATTGCCAAAGCGCTGGCCAAGAAGGCGAAGCTGCTGATCCTGGACGAGCCCACCTCCTCCCTTAACGAAGAAGATTCCCGCGCATTGCTGGACCTGATGCTCAGCTTCAAGAAGCAGGGCTTGACGATGATCATCATCACCCATAAGCTGAACGAGGTTTCCTATGTGGCGGACAAAATAACAGTTCTCCGCGATGGCACGACCATAGAAACAATCGATAACCACGGCCTGGAACCGGTCAGTGAGGAACGCATCATCAAGGGCATGGTCGGCCGTGAGATCACCAACCGTTTCCCGAAGCGTGCGGACGTCAAGATTGGTGATATCCGAATGGAAATTGATCACTGGACCGTTCACCATCCGCTGTATCCGGAGCGCAAGGTGGTGGACGACGTTTCCATGTATGTCCGGCAGGGCGAAGTCGTGGGCATTTACGGTTTGATGGGCGCCGGACGCACCGAGCTGGCCATGAGCATTTTCGGCCAGAGCTACGGCACCAATTTCTCCGGTGAATTGAAACTGGACGGCAAGCATATCAAGTTGAAAAAGAGCGAATCGGATGCCATCAAGCACAAGATCGCCTATGTCACGGAGGACCGCAAGGGCAACGGCCTGGTGCTTTCCCAGTCGATCAAGGTCAATACCTCTCTGGCGAACCTGGATGCCATTTCCAGTCATACCGTCATCGACGGCGATAAGGAATACGCCGTGGCCGAGGAATACCGGGACAAGCTGAAAATCAAAACGCCTTCCGTGGAGCAGCTGGTAGGCAATCTGTCCGGCGGCAACCAGCAGAAGGTGCTGCTTGCCAAGTGGATGTTTGCCGAGCCGGATATCCTGCTGCTGGACGAACCGACCCGCGGTATCGACGTTGGCGCAAAGTATGAGATCTACTGCATCATCAACGACCTTGCCGCTGCGGGCAAGTGCGTGGTGCTGATCTCTTCAGAGCTGCCCGAGGTCCTCGGTATGAGCGACCGGATCTATATTATGAATGAAGCCAAAATCATTGGCGAAATGAAGGCTGAGGAAGCCACCCAGGAGAACATCATGGCGGCTATCCTTAAGTCAGGAAGGGGTTCTTGACGGTGAGTAAGAATGTAATGGATCAGTCAATGCAGCGAAAAATCAACGTCAGCGAATTCCTGCAAAAGTATACGATGATTATTGCATTAATCATCGTAACGATCGTTTTCTATTTCTGGCCTGGAAAGCGAGGCATGATTCTTCTGCCTTCCAACCTGACTGGCTTGATTTCCGAAAACGCGTATGTATTCGTGCTGGCCACCGGCATGCTGCTGTGCATTTTGACCGGCGGCAACATCGACTTGTCTGTCGGCTCCGTCGTCTGTTTCTCCGCTGCGATCGGCTGTACGCTGATGATCAACGGCGCGCCTTGGTGGCTGGCGGTACTGATGATGCTGCTGATCGGCCTGGCCATTGGAGCTTTTCAAGGCTTCTGGATCGCGAAACTCCGGGTGCCCGCGTTCATTGCCACACTGGCCGGCATGTATGCCTTCCGCGGTTTTACCAACGTGGTGCTGAATGGCTTGCGGGTGGATATCAAGAATGATACTTACCTGATGCTGTTCGGCAACGGTAAGACAAGTTTCGTTCCTGATATTGTCAGGCAATGGTTTCCTGGACTGGACGGTGTGTTCACCAAGGACAACGCATTTCTGACCGGAATAATCGGCGAGAACTTTGTAACAAAGTTCAATGTGACCTGCCTGTGCATCGGCATTGCAGGCGCCATCGTATTCCTTATGATGATGATCCGCCATATCCATGTGCAGAAGAAACTGGAGATCATCGAGTCTGTTCCCAAGCAGATCATTACCACCATCGTCATCTCGCTTCTGATCCTTTGGTTCAGCTTCAAGCTGGCCTGCTATCGGGGCTTCCCCATGGTTCTGATCTGGATTGCCTTGGTGCTGGGCATATATGCCTATATCACCACCAAAACGGCGATCGGGCGGCATTTGTACGCCGTGGGAGGCAATGAAAAGGCCACCGCGCTTTCCGGTGTAAAAACCCGAAACGTCTACTGGTTCGCCTATGCCAATATCGGCCTGCTGGCCGGTCTGGCGGGCATCCTGACCGCCGGCCGCGCCAAGGGCATCGACCCGGTCTACGGCGAAGGCTATGAGATGGACGCCATTGCCTCCTGCTTCATCGGCGGCGCATCTGCTTACGGCGGCAGCGGCAAGGTGTCCGGCATGATCATCGGCGCATTGCTGATGGGCATCATCAACAAGGGAATGATCATCATCGGCGTTGACGCGAACTACCAAAAGGTAGTCAAGGGCATTGTGCTGCTGGCAGCGGTCATGTTCGATGTGCTGTCCAAGCGGCAAAAGCGCTGAGGCGGAGAGGAGGAAGAAATCATGGGAAACGAATCTTTATCCGCAACTCTTAAAAAGAACGCCATGCTGATCGTCCTGATTCTGGTCTATCTGTTCTTCCTGATCCTGACGGGCGGCGGTATATTCAGCCCATCAAGTTTCAGCGAACTGATCAACCAGAACGCGTACGTATATATCCTGGGCGCCGGGATGCTGATGTGCATGCTGACGGGCGGCAACATCGACCTGAGCTGCGGCGCGTTCGTCTGCCTGCTGGGCGCCTGCGGCGGCGTGTTCATGATTGTTCAGGGGATGAGCTCCGGTCTGTCTATTCTGCTGTTGCTGCTGATTGGCGTGGTGTACGGCGTGGTGCTCGGTTTCCTGATCGCTTATGTGCGCATTCCGCCGTGGATTGCAACGCTGGCTGGCTTCCTTGCGTTCCGCGGGTTGGGCACTTCCATTCTGACAGCCAATTCTACCACCGGTTCTCTGGCTCCGTTTCCGGTGAGTTTCCGCAATATCTTTTATGGCCGCGTTTTCCCAACGGACAAGGGCGTCTTTAACTGGCCCTGCTTCCTCTTTGGTCTTATAGCGGCGGCGCTGGTCGTACTGGTCGTATTCATGACCCGCAGCAGCCGGCTGAAAAAAGGATATGAAGCGGATTCCATCCTGCGGGCGGTCATTAAAAGCGTGTTAGGCGGCGCCGCTATCATCCTGGTGATGACGCGCCTGGCCCTGGACGGCGGCATCCCCACCTCGCTGCTGTGGGTGGCGGGCATCATCCTTATTTACAGCTTCATCACCAGCAAAACCACTATCGGCCGCCATTTCTACGTGGTAGGCGGCAACATGGAAGCTGCCCGGCTGTCGGGCGTGAATACCCGCCGCATCATGTTCCTGGCTTACCTGAATATGGCGGTGCTCACTGCCGTGGCCACCTTCACGGTCATCTCCCGTTCCCAGTCCGCCTATGCGGATGTGGGCAAAAACTTTGAAATGGACGCTATTTCCGCCTGCGTGGTAGGCGGCGTGTCTGCCTCCGGCGGAGCGGGCACCGTGCTGGGCATGGTAATCGGCGCCACGCTCATCGGCGTGATCAACCTGGGCATGAGCCTCATCAGCCTGGACGCCAACTATCAGCGCGTGGTCAAGGGCTTTGTGCTGCTGGCCGCGGTGGTGTTCGATATCCTGTCCAAAAAACGGCAAAAATAATTCTTTCCGCATATCATGCTGAACCCCCGTGGCTTCCGTCACGGGGGTCTGTTGAAGAAAAGGGGTTCCGAGTTGAACAAAGAAAAAACCAGATCCAGCCTGCTTGGACTCGTGGCGTTTTATTTACTGTACCTGGCTTATGAACTCTATCAGGGACGGAATGATCCCAACACCACCATGACGGAAGGTATGGCGATTCTGTTCACCGTCATGTTTATTCTTGCTGCCGCGGGACTGTTGATCTATGCTTTCCGGGAATGGAAGCGCAGCGGTCAGCAAGAGGAAGAACCGCCCAAGGATGATCAAAACAGCCTGAAATGATGCCGCTGCAGCGGAAAGAAAGGAAAGAAGTCTTGGAAGAGTTTTTTGCCGCTTTGGATCAGGCGTTTCTTATTTATCGCCAGGATCTGACAAAATTTGAAAACAGCCGGAGGCCCACGGACGGATTATTCGGTTTGGGACGCACGCTTCAAAACGACCCCTGTCATGATCGCTTTGACGAGAGTATAGAACAGGCTGTTCAAGCCATGTGTGCTTCATCTCCGGGCTCCATAGACGCGGAGAAGGCCATTCGGATGCTTTTTATTTGGCATCAGCCTCAGGATTGGCCCCTGGCCGCCCAGTGGATGCTGCGCGCCATTGAACGGCATGCGCTCCCGCTGATTCCTTTTTTGAACAGTGAAGCTGCCGCAGCCCTCCAGAAGGAATACGCCAAACACTATAAGCCCTGGGATCGCCTGCCCGCGCAGAAAGAAGTATACAACGCGCTGAAGGCCCAGGCCTCCCATAAGCAGATAGCGCAGTAAATGAAAAGCAGCCCGAAGGCTGCCGTTATGGGACTATCCTGAATTCCTTTACGAAAGCGCTTTTTCCGCTTTCCGGGACCAAACCAACCCCAGCGCGATATACCCCGCCATCACCAGGGCGAACACACCGTAGAGCAGCCAGTCCGAAATGGGCGAACGGTCCAGGGCGAATTCCAGAGCGATCACAATGCCGGCCATCAGCGCCGTGGCCCCGATTGCCAGCCAGAACCGCTTGATTTTTATCGCAAAATACAGGAGGGCAAACAGGGCCATGCACAGAGCGAAAACCTGCTCCGCGTGCACAAAGCCCCACATCATGTGGCCGTCCCGGCGCAGGCTTTCCAGCAGGATCATCAGACTGCCGTACAGGAAGACGCTGCGGGGAAAATCCCGCCGCAGCACCGCCAGAATCAACAGCAAAGTAAAAGTGACCCGAGCCGTATCCATGCGTATTTCGCCTTGAATGACTGTCAGGGGGAGGCCGTCCTCCGGCCCGTACCCCGCTTCAATCAATCTATCGCTAAAACATGCCCAAGCCGCAAAGAACACAAAGGCGGGGGCCAAGAGGTCCAGAATTTCCCGTGCGGGAATCCTGCACAGTTTCGCCGCGATCCAGCCGCCTAACGCTGCGAAACACAGCGTTCCGGCCAGGGACAGGCCCCCTTCCCAAACGCGCAGCATCGCCTCCGGCGACTGAATATCATGCAGATAAAAGCCCGCGTTCACCGCGCAGTATACGATCCTGCTGCCCAGCAATCCAAGGGGAACCGCCAAAGATACGGCCGCAAACAAAGGAAAAAGAAGCGTTTTCCCCTTTTTTCTGTATTTCCATTCCAAAAACACTTCGCCGCAGCACAGCAGCGCGCCGCAGGCCAGGGATAGGCCATAATTGGAATAGCTGGGCCTGGAGGGCTCCATGGCCTTGGCTTCCTCCGCCGCGCCGCCCAGCAGCATGCGCATCAGTTGGGCTTCCGGGCTGTCGTCCGCCGCCGCGTCCCGGCGGGCATTTTCTTCATAATAAGCCGTCGCCCGCTCCGGACGCAGCGAGCAATGGGAGCACAAAAACGGCATCACCGCCAGTGCGGCAGCCAGCAAAATTGCCAGCAGCGCCACAGCGCCTTTGCGCACCAAAACCCCTCCTTTACACAGAAACGGCGGCGTGAGAAAAACCATGCCGCCGTTTTTCTTTCGTTTTTATTGAGCCATTTAAATTACTGAGTTAGTGCCAACTAATGGGTTACGTTGGGGCTGTCCGCCCCAAACC
>JAUNMW010000101.1 GCA_030537395.1 Clostridia bacterium
GTATAGGTATGGGTGATCCGGGCTCCACAATTTGGCTTGGCTCACCGGCAGGGAGACGCGCGGATCGGCCGCGGGCCGGGCGGCGAAGGCCGCTTCTCTGCCTTCGCCGTCCAGGAGACTGTAAAGCACGGTGAAATTTTCATCGGCGTTTTTTACAAAGGATTCGATTGTAAAGACAGCCCCGCCATTACCGTCTGGCCGAGGGGTGACCATGATCCCGGGTCCGCCGAAATCATCCAGATCAAAATGCGCGTCGGGCACGCTGATCAGGTTCACGCCTCGATAAAGCCCGCCGTAATAGGTAAAATCAGCGTGCTGGGGGTATACGTTGGTAAGGTACTCATTGCTCACCTTGATGGCCAGCAGATTCTCCTTGCCCGAAGCGCACAGCGCCGTCACATCTGCCCGAAAAGCGGAATAGCCGCCTTCGTGGTATACCGCTTTCTGTCCGTTCACATAGACCGTGGCCTGCTGCCCCGCGGCGAGGATTTCCACATACACCCGCCCACCAGGCAGGGGCTGGCAAGGCGTTTTGAAGGTTTTATAGTACCAATAGCTGCCCCGGTCATAGTGCGGAGTAGGCGGGCCGCTCAGATCGCCACGGCTCCAGTCCTTGGCAGGCGCATCGATGTCATGGCCGTCATGGCCGTCTACGGCATTCCAGGTGTGGGGGAGAGTCACACAGACACCATCCTCCGGGATTTGCCCCGGCATACCGGTATCCCGATGGACAAACAGCCAATCCTGGTTCAGGGAAATGATCTTTCTCATGGTATCCTCCTTTTGGGATTCAGTCATTACACGGAATAATCCATGCTGCTGGCAAATAGCAAGGCGCTTTTGCAGGCTTTTTTCTATGAAATGATTTCGGGAAACGAAGAAAGCATGACGTTTCCTCCCGGTCAGGGGTCCACCAACACGCCGGGGTCGCTAATGTTGGTAGACTGGTGCAGCGACCAAATGCTGGGCTTTTTTTCGTCGTCCCGGCTATGCCCTTCCTCTTGCGTCAGGCCCATGGCCGCTGCGCGCAGCGGCAGGGGATCGCCGTTTTCGTTGATGGTGCGTTTATCATCGATGGGCGAATGACCCATTTGCTTCATGTAGGCGCGGTAAAAATTCGTGTAATCCCCGAACCCGGCGGCCGTGCTGGCCTGGGCGGCGGGATAGCCGTTGATCAGCAATTGCTGGGCGTAATTCAGGCGGCGTCGGGTCACGTATTCCATGATCGTAGTGCCAAGCTGGGTGCGGAACAATTGGTTCAGCTTGCTTTTGGAAATATGCGCATAGCCGCTCAGATCATCCAGGGTCATTTTCTCTGTCAGGTTTTGATGGATGTAGGACAGCACCGGCTTTAGCTCCTGATATTCGCTGTAATAGGAAGGAATGCGGGCGGAGGATCGCAAATCGCCCTCATGAATCAGCAGCATCCCCAGCAGCGCCTCCAAAATGACGCTGGCCATTGCGTCGCATACGTCCTGGGGCATGCCGATCACACGCTCCACATCCAGCATCAAGGGCAGAAAGCCTAAGGATTCGGCGTTGGTAATAATATAGGGAATAGGGCTCGTTCCGTTTCGGATGGTCTCTTCCGTGGGAAGACTGCCCATTAAAAGCTGCCGATGCTCCAGAGAAATGATCTCTTCCGTAAAATGAAAGGTAAACCGCTCATAGGTTGCATTGGACAAAACATGGATGCCGTGAAACACGTTCGGCGCGATCACGATCAGCGTATGGGGCTGCATCACGTATTCAATGCCGCCGTATAAAAAATGCACGTCGCCGGACAAAAAATAATACAGCTCGTAAAAGGCATGGCTATGGATCAAAAAATGCTCGGATGTTTTATGGCTGATATTGTGGGCCAGGGAATAGGTGGTGGACCGCAAATCTGTGGACATGAAATCCCCCTCTTTCGTTTCCATTGGTTTCATTGTACAGGAAGAATGATCAGATTGCAAGCTTAAATATTGCTTATTAACCATCATGTTTCAAAAATCAGCACAAAATTCCAGGGGTATATGTTTTATATGGTTGATGTTTTGAATATTTATCCGGAATTAAAATCTATTTGCAATATTATAAGCGATATTTGCAATGGACAATCAAAGTATTTCCCCTCATAATGAAGCCATCACGATGCCGGATCAGCGGCATCCCAAGCAACGCCCCATGAGATGCGTCTTATGGAAAAAGCAAGGAGGTAAACCCATGAAAAAACTGTTGGCTTTGGCCCTGGCACTGTGTATGGTGCTGAGCGCCATGCCCGCCCTGGCGCTAGATCTGCTGCCTGCGGGCGACACTTATCCTCTCAACAGCGACAAGGTGATCACCTGGTACAACCAGAACAACATCAATCCCCATGAAAAGTTTGCCAGCGCGGACGAATCCCCCTTCCATACCGGCCTGGAAAAGATTTTCGGTGTAGACATCGAATGGATCTTCCCCACCACCGGCTCCAACGACAGCGCTTATACCCAGGTGCTGCTGGCTGATCCCACCGATCTGCCGGACATCATGGGCGGTTATTTCTCCGCCAATGCCAGCCAGTACATTGATGATGAAATCATCTGGGACCTGACGCCCTATATTGCGGAATACGCGCCTGCTTACTATGCTTTCCTGCAGAGCCATCCCGACTATGACAAGGCCATGAAGACGGACGACGGAAAGTATTACTCCTTCGGCTTCTTCCGGGAAGACGGCGGCTGGAACGACAGCTACCAGGGCCCCGTGGTGCGCACGGACTGGCTGGATGAATGCTGCCTGACTGTTCCCAAGACCATTGCCGAATTTGAAAACGTGATCCGCGTATTCAACGAAAAGTACGGCGCCAAGTTCGATTCCGGCTACGGTTCCCGCTGGAAGCAGTGCGGTCTGGCCGGAGCGTTCGGCACCTATGCCAACTCTGTTCTGGATTACGCCTGGTACGTGAAGGACGGCAAAGTAGGCCTCTCCCAGGCGGACGAAGGCTGGCGCAGCTACCTGTCCTGGCTGAACGGTCTGTGGACCGAGGGCCTGATCGACCAGGATATTCTTTCCGAAGATGATACCACCATCAAGACGAAGGTGCATAACGACCTGTGCGGCATCGCCCTCACCTCCATGGGCCAGATGAACAACTGGAACAAGGAACGCGTTTCCGCCGGCAAGGAACCCGTTTGGATGGGCATCCCCTATCCCACCGACAATGAAGGCAACATCACCGCCATTTTCGGCGGCCTGGGCATCGGCAGCCAGACCAACGTAGTCACCAAGTGCGCGGACGAAGACACCATGAAGCTGTGCCTGCAGATGCTGGACTACGCGTTCACCGCCGAAGGCTTCCTGTATTGGAACTACGGCGAAGAAAACGTATCCTGGGTGATGGGCGACGACGGCATTCCGAAGTTCACCGCCCTTGTGACCGACGATGCGGACACCGACCCCATGACCAAATACAACGGCACCACCTGGGGCCGCGAAGGCATCCAGGCTACCAACCTGCTGTATCTGAAGAACAGCCAGGCCGCCATCGAAGCCAACGACACCTGGTTCTATCTGTTCGGCAAGGACGAATACTTCTCTGATCCCGCCGTGTACGAAAAGACCCTGGACGTGACCGGCCGCTGGCGCTTCCCCTCCAGCATCACCTATACCACCGAAGAATCCGATGAACTGGACCTGATCGCCGCCAACCTGGGAAGCTTCGTGGAGCAGAGCTACGCCGAGTTCCTGAACGGCACCAAGGACATCAACGACGACGCCGTGTGGCAGACCTATCTGAACGGCCTGGAAACCTACAACCTGTCCCGCATCCTGGAGATCCGCCAGGCTGCCTATGACCGGTACGCGGCCCGTTAAACGATTTCATTTCTGAATCCCCAAGAGGCGCTTATCTGTAACATGAGCCTCTGACCTCGTGGCGTTTAATGCCAGGAAAGGCGGGAGGTGCGCAAGCGCTTCCCGCCTTTTCCAGTTTTATCGAAACCATTTTTAGAGCAAGGAGGCAAAACCATGCAGATCAAAGCCAAGCAGCCTTCTGCGCCTGTCAACCGGAAAACCTTTTCCCTGGGCCATCGGCTGAGCCGGGATTGGAAGCTGAACAAATGGAAGTATTTTCTTATTCTGCCCGTGCTGGTGTATCTGGCGCTGTTCTGTTATAAGCCCATGTACGGCCTGGTGATCGCGTTCAAAAATTTCAAGGTCACCCGGGGCATAGAAAAAAGCGCCTGGATGACGCCCTGGTATTATTGGTTCGAGCAGTTCTTTACCGGCCCCAATTTCTGGCCGCTCCTTCGCAACACCTTCTTTATCAGCGGGCTGACCATCCTGTTCGGTTTCCCGGCGCCTATCATTTTAGCGCTGCTGCTGAACGAGGTGCACTACAATAAATTCAAGCGCACCGTGCAGACCATCACCTACATGCCCTACTTCATTTCCATGGTGGTCACCTGCTCGCTGATCAAGGTCTACTGCCAGCAAAACGGCCTGTTCAGCCAAATCAGCGTGTTCTTCGGGGGCACGGCCCAGAATTACCTGGTGAACCCTGCCTACTTCCGCACCATCTATGTTCTGTCGGACATCTGGCACGGCATCGGATGGAACTCCATTATTTACCTGGCGGCCCTCTCCGGTATCGACCAGGAACAGTACGAGGCGGCCCGCATCGACGGGGCTAACCGCTTTCAGCAATTGCTGCACATCACTCTGCCGGGGCTGCTGCCCACCATCATGATCCTGTTCATCCTGCGCATGGGCAACATTCTGAACGTGGGCTATGAAAAAATCCTGCTGCTGTACAATCCCTCCACCTATGAGGTAGCGGACGTTATTTCCACCTACACCTACCGCCTGTCCTTCGGCGGAGGAAACCCCATGTATTCCATGTCCACAGCGGTCGGCCTGTTCAATACGCTGGTGAACATCGTGTTCCTGCTGATCACCAATTATTTCAGCCAGCGGTTCACCGAATCCAGCCTGTTCTGACGGGGAGGGAATGAAAATGACAGTAAAGAATGAAATGAAATCCACGCCGCGTGGCATGGCCATCAAGCGCAGCACCGGCGATAAAATATTCGATGTGATCAACACCCTCATTTTGCTGGCCCTTTGCTTCGTCACCCTGTATCCCATGTGGTATTGCCTTTGCGCCAGCTTTACCCAGAACAGCTACCTGGTGGCCCACCAGGGCACCATCATCTGGCCCCATGGGTTCAATACCGGGTCCTATTCCCTGGCCTTCACCCATCCGCTGCTGCTGTCCGGCTATAGAAATATTCTGATCGTGCTGGCCGCTTCTCTGCCCATTAATATCATCCTGACCCTGTTCGCGGGCTACTTCATGGCCTCCAAGGGCGTGTTCTTCAAGCCCCTGATCCAGTTCATTATCATGTTTACCATGTTCTTTTCCGGCGGCATGATCCCCGCTTACTTAAACATCCGGGACCTGGGGCTGTATAATTCCCTGTGGGCGTTGATTTTGCCCGGGGCCATGAGCGTGTATAACTCCATTATCTGCCGCACCGCCATTCAGGGCGTGCCCGAAAGCCTGACGGAATCGGCCTACATCGACGGGGCCAACGATTTGATCATCGTGTTCCGCATCATCCTGCCCTTGATCATGCCCACCATCGCCGTGCTGCTTTTGTACTACGGCGTGGGCCACTGGAACAGCTGGTTCAACGCCTCCATTTACCTCAAAGACAACGATAAATTGCCCATTCAGAACATCATGCGCGCCATCCTGATCGCCAATTCCAGCGTGCTCAATTCCGCCGCCGCGGAAAACGACCAGGTGAACGAATTCGCCGAATCCATCAAGTATTCTACGATCATTCTCACCACCGTGCCCGTGCTGTGCATTTATCCCTTCCTGCAAAAGTACTTCGTGAAGGGCGTCATGGTGGGGGCTGTGAAGGGATGACAGAGGGGGACACAAAATGAGCTTTGACATTGTAAAACGCTTTCCCGATCCCGCCTGGCTGGATGGTATGGCCCACAAGCTGGACGCAAAAATGCAGTTTGCCGTTCAGAAGGCCCGGGAAGTCAGCTTTATTCCCTATTCCACCGAAAACGGACAATGGAAGGAAACAGGTATCGGCTGGTGGACCAACGGCTTTTGGCCCGCCGCCATGTGGCAGATGTACCGGGCAACAGGGAAAGAGCTTTACCGGGAGGAAGCCATCCGGGCCGAAAAAATGCTGGATGAAGCCCAGAGAGACTTCAAAAATCTGAGCCATGATGCGGGCTTTATGTGGCTCATTCATTCCGGGGTCCGGTATCATTTGGAGCAGAACCCCGACAGCTTTGACCGTACCCTGTTTGCCGCTCATATGCTGGCTTCCCGGTTCAATCCCAGCGGTTTTATCCGTGCCTGGAACGACAACGGGAAAGAGAACCGGGCGGGCTGGGCCATCGTGGACTGCATGATGAACCTGCCCTTGCTCTACTGGGCCTCCCAAGTCACCGGCGATCCCCGCTTCAAGCTGATCGCCATGGCCCACGCCGATACCACCATGCGCACCTTTGTGCGCCACGACGGCAGCTGCAACCATATCGTGATCTTTGATCCCGTCACCGGGGAAACGCTGGAAACTATCGGCGGCCAGGGCTATGAAAACGGCTCAAGCTGGAGCCGGGGCCAGGCCTGGGCGCTGTACGGCTTTGTTTTAAGCTTCCTGCATACCGGAAAGCAGGAATACCTGGATACCGCCAAGCGGGTGGCTCATTACTTCATCAGCCAGATCACCGACGATTATATTCCCCGCTGCGATTTCAGGCAACCGGAGGAACCGGAAATCAAGGATAACGCGGCGGGCAACATTGCCGCCTGCGGCCTGCTGGAGCTGTGCCAAATCGTACCCGACAGCGAAGCGAAATCCTATTATGACGCCGCCGTTCGCATCCTGAAGGCTCAGGAAGAAAACTGCGCCGATTGGTCGGAAAAATCTCCCGCCATTTTCACAAAGTGCACCTCCGCCTATAACGATCTGACCGGGCGGCACATCACCATGCAGTACGCGGATTACTATTTCATCGAAGCCATTGGCAAGCTGCGGGGCGAACAGCTGCTGTTCTGGCATTCAGAAAGAACAGAATAATTTCATTTGCAGGAAAGGTCGGCCCAAGCGCAGAATGATGGACAGTCGGCTTTTCCTATTTTTATTATCATCAGGAGGAACGATATGAAAGCTTCTGAACGGGTGGAAGCCCTGCTCGTCCAAATGACAATCGAAGAAAAAATAGCCCAGATGGTGCAGATTCCTTACGCCCAAACCGGGCGGGAAGAATCCCTGCGCTGGGCCAAGCTGGGCGCAGGTTCCTTTTTGCACGTCCTGGGCGATAACGCCCGAGAAATACAGCAGGCCGCGCTGCATACGCGCCTGGGTATCCCGGTGCTCTTTGGCATCGACGCGGTGAGGGGCCACGCTCTCAACGACCATGCCACCATATTTCCCACCCAATTGGCCTGCGCGTGCAGCTGGGATCGGGAAATCGTCCGGGAAATGGGGCGTGTGACCGCCCGGGAGGTGGCAACCGATGGCCTGCATTGGACCTTTTCGCCCCTTTTGTGTTTATCCCGGGATCCCCGCTGGGGCCGGGTGAATGAAACCTTTGGGGAGGATCCCTATCTGACCGGGGAATTGGCCGCCGCCCTGATCGAGGGCTATCAGGGGGACGATTTGGCTTCCCCGGAGAGCATCGCCGCTTGCGCCAAGCACTTTATCGCCTACGGCGAAGCCACCGGGGCCCGGGACGCCAATGATTCCTCCGTCACCTACCGAAAGGTGCGGGAAGTGTTCCTGCCGCCCTTCCAAAAAGCCGTGGACGCGGGCTGCGCCACTTTTATGACGGCCTATGGCGCCATTGACGGCACGCCGCTGACGGCGGATCGGCACATGCTCCGGGATATCCTGCGGGACGAAATGGGCTTTGACGGCTTAGTGGTCACCGATTGGAGCAATGTGACCAGTCTTGTTCGGAATCAGCATGTGGCAGCAGATGGGGAGGAGGCCTCCCTTCTGGCGGCGCTGGCCGGCAACGATATGATGATGAACAGCCCCGAATTTTATGAATGCGCCCTGCGCCTGGTGCGGGAAGGAAAATTGGATGAAGCGGTCATTGATGGAGCCGTGCGCCATATCCTGACGGTCAAAGAGCGGATGGGCCTGTTTGAGCATCCCGAAAAAACAGGCGTGCCGGGCTGCATAGGCTGCCAGGAGCACCAGCAAGCCGCCCTGACCGCCGCCCGCCGCAGCGTGACGATGCTGAAAAACAACGGCGTGCTGCCTCTCCAGAAAGCGAAAAAAATCGCCGTCATTGGCGCAAACGGCAATGATATCCGGGCCCAGTATGGCGATTGGACGTATTTTACCCATCCCCGGCCTACGCCTCGGCAGGATGCGGTGCGGCCTTATACCACCATTTGGGAGAGCGTAAAAAAATTGGCCGAAGAAAACGGCATGGCATGTGAATACGCCTATGGCTGCGGCCCCGTTCCCTCCACAAGGGACGATTTGGAAGACGCTGTTCAGGCCGCACAGGGAGCGGACGCGATCATTCTGGTGGTGGGGGATGAAATCAGCCAGATCGGGGAAGCCAAGGACCGGGCCAACCTGATGCTCTCCGGAAGCCAGATTGCTTTGTTTGCCCGTCTGCGGGAACTTCGTGTTCCCATCATCACCGTGCTGCTTTCCTCCAAGCCCCTGGCCCTTGGCGCGGTCGCCGATGAAACGGACGCGCTGATCGTTGCATTTAACGGCGGGGCCCACGGGGGCCAGGCCGTCGCGGAAGCGATTTTCGGCGTTCTGAATCCGTCTGGCCGCTTGCCCATTTCCTTCCCCCGCCACTCCGGCCAGGTGCCCGTTTACTACAATCAATTGCCCGGCTGGCACGGCGGAAATTACTGCGATCTTCCCCAAACACCCCAGTTCGCGTTCGGGGAGGGCTTATCCTACACGGATTTTTCCTATGCTGAGCTTTGGGTGGATGAAAATACCCTGACCGCTTCCGTGCGCGTAACGAATACGGGAAACCGCGCCGGGCTGGAAACCGTGCAGGTGTATTTCAGGGATTGCGTTTCCTCCGTGCTTACGCCGGTCAAGAGCCTGACCCAGTACCGGCAAATTTTCCTGGAGCCCGGCGAGTCCCGGCAGGTTGCGTTCCAACTGAGCCGTTCCGATTTTTCTTTGGTGAACCAAAGGGAAGAACGCGTGACAGAGCCGGGAGAATTTATCCTCATGATCGGCCACAGCTCCCGGGATGAAGAACTGCTGCAAGCGCATTTTTGCCTAAAATAAACGCAAAGGAAGGAAGCGGGCCATGCGGCAATCGATAGATACCCTCAAGGGCAGGATGAAAAGTCTGTTTTGGAAAATCGCGGAGGAAAAAGAAAAAATCGTCATCGACGGCGTGCCGGGGTACAATGAAAAAGCCCAGTTCACCAATGGAAAGGTGATCAATTTATGCTCCTTCGTGGTCCTTGATATGCTCAAGGGAACGGAAAACGAGGAAAAAGGGCTTCGGGCGCTCAAAGAAATCATCCATTTTACCGCCCGGATGAAGATGGAAACCTGGGGCATCTTAAACGCCATGGAGGGGCTGTACCGCCTGGCTGCAAACGGGGCGCTGGATGCCTGCGCGGACGCGGAAACCATGGAAATCCTGAAAAGGTCCCTGGACTGGCGAACCTTCGTGGACGCGAACAAGGATTTTGTCCTGATCGATAAGCCCACCAATTATTACGGGGTCGCCTTCGGCATTGCCCGGTACCGGGAACTGCTGGGCTGGGAAAAAGTAAAATACAGTGAAATCCTGCTGAACCGGCTGATGGCGCATATTTCCCGCTATTCCGGTCCCTATGATTTTATGGATGAAACGCCGGGGCAAGGCCGCTTTGACCGTTACAGCATCCTGATCCCCGCAGAAATCACCGCCCTGGTGCTGGATACCCGCTGGCAGGAGCCGGAGCTTATGCGCAATATGCTGCGAAGCTCCTGCCAGATCGTACTGCGCCTTGCCAATGCGGAAGGGACGGGCTTTTCCTATGGCCGCAGCATCGGGGCCTACGGGGAAACCGCCGCGCTCCAGATTCTTTCCACGGCTGCCGCCCTGGGCGGGATTTTTTCCGAGGAGGAAGAAAGAATCGCCTACGGCTATTGCTGCCGCATCATCCAACACATAGTCCATTTTTGGTACGATGAGGAAATGCGCTCCATCAACCTGTGGGAAAAGGGCCGTCGCACGGATGGCTACCGGAACAAAAACCGCATTTTGGGCGAAAATATCAGCCTGTCCATGCAACTGATCGGCGCGATGGAGCAATGGGTCCAGCACGGCTATACCTGGGAAAAAGAACCGGAAGGGTGGGAAAACCTGCTTGCCGCCCTCCCGCCCTATGCTGTCACCCTGTTCGCCGATGACCCGCTGCCCCGCTGCCTGGTCACCGTGCGGGACGGAGACGCGGTGTGGCAGCTGCCCATTATCAGCGGGGGAAACGATTATTTCGATCGGGACCCCTATCTGCCTGTGCCCCGGGCCAATCTTTTGCTGGAAGCAGTGCCGGATGTGACGCACGGTGCGTGGCTGCCGTGCCTGGAAATGCGGGATGGGGCCCTGCTGCTGTCCGCGGCCTACGCGGATTTAGCGAAAATGGAACCGATAGAAAACGGCTGCCGCGTTGCTATCCGCCAGAATGGCTTTGTTCTGGCTGGGAAGCGGCCCATGGAAAGGATCGCCGGGGCTCAAATCCAAACAGCTTACACGTTCCGGCGCGGCAGCATCCTGCGAGAGGATGAAATCCGATTATCCCCCGAGCTTTTGGAGCGGGTTTCCTGCCTGCGGCTGATCTGCGATGAGATGGCGGGAACCATCCGAGCAAGCGGATATGAAACGGAAACACGCCTTTCCTATGCCCAGGCTGCCGCGGCCGGCATCTGTCTGGATACGCCCCACGGTTCCTGCCGCGAAATGATCCGGTACGAAAAAAAGGTCCTGCCAAAGGATGGCAGGCTCCGCGTTGCCTGGCATTTGCTTTATTCCTAAGACGCCATTCAACTGCCAGAAAACTTATGTTGCGTCGGCAGGGAGGTCCTATATTCAACGGGCCCCCTGCCGGTGCTTTTAATACTGTCGATACTTAAAAGTAATATACCCTTGAAGTCCTTATCCTTTTTATAGTCAGACCTCTTTTAGTTAAGGTGTCATCGATCGCCTCAACTGTCCGCCCGATTAGCGCACTTGAAGTAAACACTCCGTATAACTTACAGCCAATAGAGTATTGTCGGACCATATCAGGCAATATAAGCTCCAGATTCTTCTCGTCCGGAACGTAATAAAATCTGGAATAATCGCGCTGATCCTGCCGGATGATCCGCTGCTGCTCTTTATTGACGACAACATCGACCTCGAACAGCTTCCGAACCTCGATCATGGTTCTCATATCGAACGCATCATTGGTATGCCAGTGATTGACATCAGAAAAGGCCAGGTTCAACTTATGGAAAAAGTCTGCATTATTGGATAAATCTTCCTTCATAAAAGTAAATCGCTCCTCAAGAACGATGTTGAGCTTTTTGGAATAGAAGAATACCTAGCTTTTGGAGCAAAAGAAATATCACCAATCATATCACTGAGTATGTCATCAAATTCTGTATTAAAGTAATCCCACACTTCTTCGCTAAATTCATCCATGAGGAAAGATTCAAAGAATACCTTGTCCATTCTTTCAACCGTTGGAACTAATTCAGGAGGACACCAAGTTTCTGAGACGAACGATTCATATGGTTCTATACGTTGTAAAGTAAGTTTCAGTTCCATTGCATCAGACCTACTCCCAAATTTCACACAATTCAAATGTAAGTATACCACGATATAGATGCACCCGTCTATTCGGCAGACAAAGAAAAAACCCTCCTGATCTCTCGGGAGGTTGGTGGTCAGCCCGTCTAAAAAGACCAAAATGGCGCAATGCGTCGCGGGAACGGGGCAGGGCTCCGTATGCCGCAGTTGACGGCAGGGGCACAGCGCGG